>JAFGQS010000110.1 GCA_016935565.1 Deltaproteobacteria bacterium | reverse complement strand
TCGTCGGCAGCAAACTTCTCGGGATACGTCTTCCGAAGCTCTTCTATCTTCTTCTCGTTGATCTGTAGCTGAAGATCGTGCCAGTAGCCGGTATTTAAACCTTCTTTATGATTTCCTGTCATTGACATGAGTCCTATGTTTTATTAGTGTTCATGCTTTGATAATTGAAAACCGTATGGGTCCGGAATTAATGACAATCGCTGGTATTGTCAGGATTTGAGTCAATAATCATTTTCCTCTATTACGTATGGAGGCTGATGAATTAAGAATCTGGAATTCGAATATTTCTGATAGTTGTGCTTGTTCAGCTGCTGCATAATGTGGAAAACTGTCTTTATGATCTTCCGCGTCAATTCAACGCGAGGGACACTGTGAACCCCGAAGCACAAGAGAGCACATTGACATCACTGAAAAAAAGTGCGGGAGATACCATTCATATCGAAGTAAAAGAGATGTTTATAATACAGAGAGGGACAATATTGGTCAAGATCAATTTTACATCAGATGATGATCAATGCATAACCGGCTGTTGCTTACATAAGTATTGTTTGGGCAACATACCCATAGGACCTGAAGAAAATCCGGTATTATGTTGGTGCAATGAGCGCAATACCTTGATAACGGTAAGCATTGGAAATTTTTTACTCGACCGTATTTCCATTATATATTAAACTGAATAGCGTATGAGGCGTATTGGAGGATCATATATTTAGTGAGCTACAACGCTTCTGGAATGAAGTTACGTGTTGAATTGGATCATAATTTCGAATCGTAGCATGAGATGCATGAAATGAAAACGTATGAAATGATGACAAGAGAGGATCTCATAGAAGAGTTGGAAAACCTTCGCAAGAGGAGAGCAGAATGGGAAACATTGGAGGACCAGTGTATGACGACAGAAAATGCCCTCCTCAATCAGACAAGCGATCTCAATAAACGGGTCAAGGAACTGAATAGCCTGTATTCCCTTTCACGTCTTGTCGAGGAAGGTAATTCTCTCGAAGAAATTATTCAAGGCACTGCAGAACTTATCCCGCCGGCCATGCAATACCCCGAAATTGCGTGTGCACGAGTTGTTATGAGCGATAAGGAATACCGAACAAAACACTACAGCATAAGCGATTGTAAGCTCAGCAGGGATATTATCGTCGATGCACAGCCAGTGGGCGTCCTGGAAATTTGTTACCATATAGACTCATCGAAGGAAGACAATTGCCGTTTTTTGCCCGAGGAGGAAGATCTTGTCAGAGCAATTGCCGAGCGATTGGGAAGGATAATCGAACGCAAGAGAACCGAGGAAGCATTGCGGGAAAATGAGAAAAAATATTCAACAGTGGCGGAAATGGCACGTGATGGTATTGTGATTGTTCAAGATAACGTATATAAGTATGTCAACAGAGCGATGACTGAAATATCAGGATATACAACTGAAGAACTTATCGATATGAACTTTCTGGACATTTTTGCTCCCGAATACAGGGATCTTTTGGGGCAAAGATATGAAATGCGCCTCTCCGGTGAGAAAATTCCTCCGGTCTATGAAGCAAAAATACAGACCAAAGATAATAGAATGAAAGATGTGGAAGTATCATTTGGAATCATCACATATCAGAGAAGGCCGGCTGACATGGGTTTCATTCGAGATATTACGGAACGGGCAAAGGCCCAGGAAGAGATCAGACGGCTGGCCTATCACGATGCCCTGACCGGTCTGCCGAACAGAGTGCTGTTTAACGAACAGTATACCTTGGCACAGGCTCATGCAAAACGGCATAAAAAAGGATTGGGTGTCATATTACTTGACCTTGATCATTTTAAAGAAGTTAACGATACGTTAGGACATAATGTTGGTGACCAGTTGTTGCAAGTGGCCGGAAAAAGACTGTCAAAACTTGTTCGCGAAGAGGACGTTGTCGCCCGTATGGGAGGTGACGAGTTTATGATACTCTTGCAGGAAATAGATGATGAAGCAAGTGTGACCACAATAGCACAGAAGATTGTCGAGGTCTTCAGAGAACCATTTATGTTTTATGGTCAAGAACTCCACATCACGACAAGCGTTGGCGTTGCCATCTATCCGCATGATGGAGAAGATATCGATACACTTTTAAAAAATGCTGATATAGCCATGTATCGTGCAAAAGAGGGAGGGAGGAACAGCTATAATTTATATTCACAGTCTACAAAGAATATAACATATCAATAGCACATAACATTTTTCACATTTGAGGATTTCTATGAAAGACAAATACAAGACGAAAAGACAATTAATAGATGAATTAATACATTTGCGTGACTACATTGAAACGTACCGCGGTCTGATTGAAAGTTCTGAGAATGCCATCAACATTCAAGCGCTCAGTGAGACAAGAAAGAAGTTGCACGAAAGTGGCATACAACTTTCACAGATTGTTGAAGGAAGTCCGGTACCGACCTTTGTCATTGACAGTAATCACATTATCACTCACTGGAATAAGGCGTTGGAAAATCTGACCGGTATTCGGGCACACGATGTGATTGGAACCCGAAAACAATGGTCAGCGTTCTACTCCTCCGAAAGGCCGGTAATGGCTGATTGTATCGTGGATAAAGTAGATGACAATGTAATAGCGAAGTATTACAGCGGTAAATATAAAAAATCAGCGGTTATAGAAGGGGCATATGAGGCTGAAGATTTCTTTCCAGCTCTGGGTATAGGCGGCAAATGGCTTTTCTTCACAGGGGCACCGCTCATAGGCATTGGAGGAGACGTAATTGGAGCAATAGAAACCCTGCAGGACATCACTGAACGAAAGCAGGCTGAAGAGCTCTACAAGACGCTGGCAAATACATCGCGTGCAGGCGTTTATATTGTTCAGGATGGAAAGTTCGTATTTGTAAATCCTTACATGTCGGAACATTCGGTATATTCCGAAGAAGAATTGATCGGTATGGATATGATCAATCTCGTCCATCACGAGGATCGTGACATGGTCAGGAAAAATGCTATCGATATGTTAAAAGGGAAGCGTATGTTTCCTTACGAGCATCGAACGATCACGAAGGACGGGGAAATTATATGGATACTGGAAACTATTACATCAATCGATTATTTTGGACGGCGAGCTGTCCTTGGAGTCTCCATGGACATATCCAGTGAACGTGAGGCGAGAATAAGGCTGGAAGAGATAGAAGTTCTTGAATCTTCTATATTGGCTGCTATTCCTCACGCTGTTATCGGTCTTGAAAACAGGAGAATTATATTCGCCAATGATGCGGTAGAGTCTGTATTCGGTTGGAAGCCTGAGGAATTAATCGGAGAACTTACCAGGATACTATATAAATCTGACGATGAATATGAAGAAATAGCGAGGCGTTTTTACCCTGTTTTGGAAAAACAGCGCACTCACAGTGAAGAGTTTCCATGTCGGAAGAAAAATGGCGAAGATATTATGTGCATGGTCAGTACTGCGGTAATAGGTACAACCCTAAGAGAAAGAAAAATTGTTGTTGTTTATGAAGACATTACCAAACGAAAGCGGGCAGAGGATGCCCTTCGGGAAAGTGAAGAGAAGTATTCCGCCGTTGTTGAACAGGCCATGTATGGCGTGGTGCTCATTCAAGACGAAGTGTTTAGATTTGTCAACTCAGCCATGAGTGAAATTACAGGTTTTACCGTAGAAGAATTGCAGGGTATGTCTTTCCTCAATATATTTACACCTGAGTTCAGGAAACTGGTTCATCAAAGATATAAGATGAGGATGGCAGGTGAAAAAGTATTACCCACCTATGAAACTAAGATTTTGTGCAAAGATGGTACAACAAAGGACGTAGAACTAGCCTTTGGGATTATTAGGATTGCAAGTGTACCAGTTGATATGGGTTATGTAAAAGATATTACCGACCGCAGAAAAGCACAGGAAGAACTTAAAGAGACGGTTGAAAGACTTCAAAGGCGCTTGGAGGAAACGGTGCAGGCTTTAGCGTCCGTAACGGAGAAAAGAGATCCGTATACGGCAGGTCATTCGCAGCGAGTTACTCAGCTTGCGGTTGCCATAGCCGAGGAGATGAGTTTAACAAAGGATCAGATAGATGGGATCAAGGTTGCAGGAACACTTCACGATATAGGTAAAATATATGAGCCGTCAGAAATTTTAAGTAAACCTGGTATATTAACTGATATTGAAACATTAATGATGAGAGTCCATCCCGATGTTGGTTACGATATCTTAAAAACAATAGAATTTCCGTGGCCCGTAGCTCAGATTGTGCGTCAGCATCACGAGAGAATTGACGGATCGGGATATCCTGACGGTCTTAAAGGTGACGATATTCTGATCGAAGCAAAAATTCTGGCTGTAGCTGATGTCTTTGAAGCAATGGCATCACATCGACCTTACAGGCCAGCCCTTGGTACAGAAGCGGCATTAGGGGAATTATCAAAATACAAGGGCATCCTATACGATTCGGAAGTAGTGGATATTTGCTTGAAACTTTTTAAAGAAAAAGGATTCAAGTTCCGGGTTGATCCTGATTCACAACTCCAGCTGCATTATGAAACCTGATATAGTATGTGTGTCATCTTTCCTCTCCCTGTCCGAGGCGTCGGTGATGTCTTCTGTTGTCTCTGGTACGGTAGAATTGTGTTGACTGATAAAGTGCCTTATATTAAGGGTTATAATAGTATGAATTCTTTACTACAATAGGGTTACATTGTTTATGGCAGGTCATAAGAATCTTTATATTCGAACATTTGGTTGTCAGATGAATGTCCACGATTCGGAACAGATCGAGGAATTACTCAAGGAGAAAGGCTACCGGAGGACGGACAATGAGAAAAATGCCGATCTTATTATTATAAATACCTGTAGTATCAGGGAGAAGGCCGAACAAAAAGCGTACAGCCTGCTCGGAAGATTCAGAAAGTTAAAAGAAATCAATCCCGGATTGATAATCGGGATCGGCGGATGTGTTGCGCAACAGATGGGAGCCGACCTTATAAAAAAAGCCCCGTATCTTGATCTGGTATTTGGGACCCATAATATACACCGACTGCCGGCAATGCTACAATATGTTCAGAAAAATGGAAACCGGGCCGTAGAAACATCATTTCATGAATCGGTCAAATCTCTGGGCATACAAACGCTGCCGAGACATGGACGTGTGCGTTCGTATGTCACTATCATGCAAGGTTGTAACAATTTCTGCTCTTTTTGCGTTGTCCCATACCTGCGAGGACGAGAGGAAAGTCGGGACAGCAGTGACATCATTAATGAAATTAAATTTTTGGCCGATCATGGTATTCGAGAGATTACACTGCTCGGCCAGAATGTAAACTCATACGGGAAAACGTTGCATAATAGTTCAAACTTCCCTTCCTTATTGAAGAAGATAGGAGATGAAGCAGGAATAGAAAGAATCCGGTTCACAACATCGCATCCCAAGGATTTATCGGACGACCTTATTGCCTGTTTTGCCGAGGTAGATTCCTTGTGCAAGCACATTCATCTACCCGTACAGTCGGGATCAGATTACATTCTGCAACGCATGAATAGACACTATACATCGAAGGAGTACCTGAAAAAGGTGGAGAAATTAAGAGATGTGTGCTCGAATATTAGCATTACCTCGGATATCATTGTTGGTTTTCCCGGTGAGAAGGACAATGATTTTCAAAAAACTATTGACCTTATGGAAAAAGTAAGGTTTGATAATACTTTTTCGTTTAAATATTCTGTTCGGAGTGGAACCGCGGCGGAGAGGTACGATGACAAGGTGCCCGAAAGCGTTAAAAGCAAAAGGCTTGAAGTTGTACAGTCGTTACAGAAAAGACATACCCTGGAAAGCAACAGAGCCCTGGAAGGAAGAGTAGAGGATATTCTGGTAGAAGGATACAGCAAAAATAAGCGAACTGATGTTGTGGGTAGAACGGGGACCAATAAAATCGTCAATTTTAAAGCGAGCGGAGATATAATCGGAACAATTGTACGGGTCAAGATAACAAAGGCGTATATAAATTCTCTGAGAGGTAAGTTGATAGCAAAGAGGAGAGGAATTGGCAATGTTAGTAGAAATGAAAGTATTTGGTTTAGCTATTGATCCAACAACAAATACCCCCATTGTGATTTTAAAAGACCTGGAAGAAAAGAAGGTTATTCCCATTTGGATCGGTCTCTTTGAGGCAAGCGCTATAGCAACCGAACTCGAGAAAATAAGTTTTTCGCGTCCGATGACCCATGATCTTGTGAATGAAATGCTCAAGATACTGGATGTAAAAATTATAAGTATCGTCATCAATGATCTGAAGAATAATACGTTTTTTGCAGTCATCAAAATGGTAAGAGCCGGACAGTGCATTGAAGTTGATTCACGACCGAGTGACGCAATTGCTCTTGCTCTGAGGGCAAATGCTAACATCTTTGTGGATGAAAAGGTTATCGAGAAATCAATGAACCTGGATTTCGGGAAAAAGAAATCAGATCTCAGTAAATACACAAAGGAAAAATTGAAAGAATTTTTGGAAAACCTTTCTCCCGAGGATTTTGGCAAGTATAAGATGTAAACGTGAATTGTTAACAATTCGTTATGAAAGAAGAAATCCGGCGACTATATCTCAAGACAGGTGACCAAGTTGTTCATCTCCGATATCCGGAATGGGGATTTGGTGTCGTGGTAGAGGAGCGGAATTCAAATATATTAGGTGGAATGTCTTACGTTAGAATAGCTTTTAGAGATGGTTACACACGGGTTTTTGACAACAATTTTGCCAATTCCTGTTGTTGCTACCATGCCGGCATCAGGAGGTGCTCTGTTTAATCTGATCCGATTCCTCTTCCGGAAAGAAAGATTGATGATACAGCTCTCATCAATCTGAAGGGCGTATGAGAGGTGAAATGACGTGGAAAATGCTATCAGGGCTTTTAGTAATCATATTGAAATTGAAAGAAATCTTTCACCTCATACAAAGCGGAGTTACGTGAATGATGTAAAACAGTTTCAACAATTTCTTCTGGGGAATGGGATTTCGGTGAGAAAAGGGGGAAATGATAAACATATTGATGTCGATCAGATGACGATACGGGCGTTTCTTGCTTTTCTGTATCGCAAAAAAATAAAAAAAGTAACGATATCGAGAAAGATTGCAAGCCTGAGAGCTTTTTTTAAGTATCTTCTCCGTGAAGGGAGCGTGAAGAATAACCCCGCTGAATTGATTCAGGTTCCTAAGATTGACAAATACCTGCCCACTTTTTTGTCAGTGGATGAGGTATTTTCTCTTGTTGGTACGACATTTAAGTCTGATATTTTCGGACTGAGGGATAAGGCAATGATTGAACTGTTTTATTCCTCGGGTGTTCGTGTAGGAGAACTGACCGGCTTGAATATAGATGATATTGATTGGGGTTCCGGCTTGATTAAAATAAGAGGGAAGGGTAAGAAAGAACGAATCGTTCCCATGGGTGGCCCGGCAGAAGAGGCTCTAAAAAAATATATGGGCAAACGAGACGAATTGTTCAAAAAAAAGAGAAATAATGAAGACGATGATGCTCTTTTTCTCAATAGATTCGGGACAAGAATGTCCACCAGAAGCGTGGGACGGTTACTTGACAAGTATGTTCTTTCAAGCGGGATAAACAAGAAGATCGGACCTCATGCTCTTCGGCACACCTTTGCCACTCATCTCATGGATGGGGGAGCTGATTTGCGTGTTATACAGGAACTTCTGGGTCATGAGAGTCTTTCAACTACACAGAAATATACATCTGTGAGTGTCGGCAAACTATTGGAAATCTATGACAGGGCACACCCCAAGGCAAAAGGAGGCGGGTAATCGTACATGAAAATCAGAGGAACGACCATACTTGCTGTAAGGCACAAGGGAAAAGTATCAGTGGCCGGAGACGGGCAGGTGACACTTGATGTTTCCATATTAAAACATGGAGCCAGAAAAGTTCGGAGATTATATCACAATAACGTGGTAGTCGGTTTTGCCGGGGCAACTGCTGACGCGTTTACCCTTTTTGAGAGGTTCGATCAAAAACTGGAACAGTATAACGGCAATCTTTTAAGGGCTGCCGTTGAACTGGCCAAAGATTGGAGGACGGACAGGGTATTACGGCATTTGGAAGCCCTGATGATTGCCGTCAGTCATGAAAAATCTCTCATTATATCCGGTAATGGTGATGTAGTTGAACCGGACGACGAAGTTATGGCCGTTGGTTCGGGTGGACCATATGCGTTGGCGGCAGCTCGAGCGCTGATTAAACATTCCGATTTGAGTGCATCTGATATTGCGAGAGAAGCAATGAAAATAGCAGCCACTATCGATATCTATACAAACGATCAAATAACGATCGAAGAAATTGACACAACCGGTGAAGAAGAAAGTACCAATAAAAAAATAAACAAGAAAAAACGCTGAAATTCATTCGATTCAGACCATTAATACTTTTGATCTAACTTCCCGATAAATTTCAACATAAACCTCAAAACTCCTGATGTACCGTTTGAGGGTTTTGATAGAGGGAGTGTTTTTAGATTTTGAGTCCTTTGGTTAATTTTGTGTGCTTGCAATGATAAAAAAATGAGGTTTTTATGTCACCGAAAAACTTGACACCAAGAGAAATCGTATCGGAGCTAAATAAATATATAATAGGTCAAGACGATGCAAAAAGAGCCGTTGCTATTGCCCTGAGAAACAGGTGGAGACGTCAAAAAGTATCCGAGGAATTGAGGGAAGAGATAGCACCCAAAAATATTATTATGATCGGCCCTACAGGCGTCGGTAAAACAGAAATCGCACGAAGACTGGCAAAACTTGACAATTCTCCTTTTTTGAAAATTGAAGCCTCTAAATTTACAGAGGTGGGCTACGTGGGAAGAGATGTGGAATCAATGATTCGAGATCTTGTTGAACTGTCCGTGAACATGGTGAAATCGGAGGAACAGGAAAATGTCAGGATTAAAGCGATGGACATGGCCGAAGAGAGGATCTTGGATGTTCTTCTTCCGAAGCGACGGACTGAACCGAAACCGGAAGAGTCATCGGGCGATGATGTGATAGATCTCTCAAAGAACGATGAGATCATTACGCAGGACGGAACCCGAGAGAAACTCCGTCGACTTCTGAGAGAGGGAAAATTGGATGAGCGGATTGTTGATCTGGAAGTGGCAGAAAGCCAGACCGGTCCGATGATTGAGATTTTTTCCTCGTCCGGTGTCGAGGATATGGGCTTGAATATCAAAGAAATGTTCGGAAATATCTTCCCGAAGAGAACGAAAAGGCGAAAGGTTAAAGTTTCTGAAGCCATGGAAATTCTTGCCGAGGAAGAAGCGCAGAGACTGGTGGACATGGACAAAGTCACAAGAACAGCGGTAGAACGGGTCGAACAGTCAGGTATTATTTTTCTCGATGAGATCGACAAAATCGTCGGCAGTGATTCGTCCCACGGTCCCGATGTGTCGCGAGAAGGGGTTCAGAGAGATCTCCTCCCTATAGTCGAGGGATCGACGGTGAACACGAAATACGGCATGGTGAGAACAGATCATATACTCTTTATTGCTGCCGGTGCTTTTAGCGCTACCAAACCGTCCGATCTCATCCCCGAGTTGCAGGGGAGATTTCCCATCAGGGTGGAACTGGATCCGTTGACAAAAGAAGATTTTATTCGAATTTTGACGGAACCGCACAATGCGCTGGTGAAGCAGTATGAGGAGATGCTGGCAACTGAAGGCCTGGAACTTGTTTTCAGAGATGATGCAATAGCTGAAATCGCAGAGGTTGCTGCCATAGTAAATGATAGAATGGAAAATATCGGGGCGCGACGCCTTTATACAGTGATGGAATCATTCCTGGAAGATATTTCATTTGATGCACCCGATATGACGGAGAAAAAGGTGATCATTGATGCTGATTACGTGAAGGAAAAGCTGGAAGATATTGTAGAAGATGAAGATCTCAGCAGATATGTTTTATAAAGGGTCGTGGGATCAAGGTTAAAGGCTCACGGCTTCGATATGAAGCTCAGATTGAACGGAGAAACATACGGTGCATAGCGATACAGTGAAAAAATCGATGGAACGGGCAGATATCCTTTTGGAGGCTTTGCCTTATATACGACGATTTTATAATAAAACTATTGTGATCAAGTATGGCGGTCATGCCATGGTCGACGATGCGTTGAAAAAAATGTTCGCCATGGATGTGGTCATGATGAAGTATATTGGAATGAACCCTGTCATTGTTCATGGGGGAGGGCCGCAGATTGGCCGTCATTTAAAGCAACTGGGGAAAGACTCTACATTTATACAAGGTATGAGAGTGACCGATGAAGAAACCATGAGCATCGTGGAAATGGTGCTGGCGGGTAAAGTCAATAAGGAAATCGTCGGCCTCATCAGTCAACACGGTGGTAAGGCCGTCGGTCTGACCGGCAAAGACGGTAATCTTATTCTTGCGGAAAAATATTATCTCAGTGCAGAGAAAGCGAAAAATACACCGCCCGAGATTATAGATCTCGGCCTGGTGGGCAAAGTCAAGGAGTTACATACAGAACTCATCATGTCATTGGTAAAGGATGGATTTATTCCTATCATTGCACCGATTGGTGTAGGAGAAAATGGTGAAACCTATAATATCAATGCCGATATTGTGGCGGGTGAATTGGCGGCAGCGCTCCGGGCCGAGAAACTTGTGTTGTTAACAGATGTAGAGGGTGTTCTTGATGAAAATGGTCAATTGATAAACTCCATGAATTATGAGAAAGCTAATGACCTGATTGACCGGGGTATAATAGAAGGCGGTATGTTTCCAAAGGTAAAGTGTTGTCTCAAGGCTTTAAGAAGCGGAGTGAACAAAACCCATATCATTGACGGACGTTTAAACCATGCCGTACTTCTTGAAATATTTACCGATGAGGGAATCGGGACAGAAGTGGTGATTACGTAAGAACTCATGTCTAAAGGAAAACATTATGAAAACGGAAGAACTCATCGCACTATCTGATAAGTGCATTATGAACACATACCGGCGTTTTCCTATCGTCCTGGTGAGGGGTGATGGAGCCAGGGTGTGGGACTCCGACGGTAAAGAATATCTCGATTTTGTAGCCGGTATAGCCGTTTGCAGTCTCGGTCATTCCCATCCGGCGGTGATAAACGCAATCAGCAGACAGGTTGAAATTCTTACCCATGTTTCAAATCTGTATTATATCGAACCGCAGATCATTCTGGCCAGTCGTCTCGTGAAACATTCCTTTGCCGATAAGGTCTTTTTCTGTAATAGTGGTGCTGAAGCCAATGAAGCCGCGATCAAGCTTGCCAGAAAATATGCTCACGAAAACATGGAAGGAGATAAATATCAAATTATCACGATGGAGAATTCCTTCCATGGACGTACGTTGGCAACGGTGACCGCAACGGGTCAGAAAAAATTCCAGGTCGGGTTCGATCCGCTTCCTGAAGGTTTTACCTACGTTCCATTTAATAATATTTCTGCCATTGAGAAAGCTATTACTGAATCGACGTGTGCCGTTATGGTGGAGCCCATCCAGGGGGAAAGTGGCATAAGGATTCCTGCAGATGATTATCTGCCGCAGTTGAGGAAGTTATGTGACGATAAGGGTATCCTTTTGATCTTTGATGAAATCCAGTCTGGTATGGGGCGAACGGGTACTCTCTTTGCGTACGAACACAGTGGAACTCAACCTGACATCATGACTCTGGCCAAGGCCCTTGGAAACGGGTATCCCCTCGGGGCCATGCTGGCAACTGATAAGGTGGCATCGGCATTTGTTCCGGGGAATCATGCTTCCACCTTTGGCGGTAATCCTCTGGGAATGGCTGCGGGAATAGCCGTCATTGATACGATGCTCGACGACGGTGTTCTGGACAATTGTAAAGAAATCGGTTCGTATTTTCTTAAGAGATTGCATAACCTGAAGGAGCGACATGCTGTAATTGTCGATGTGCGTGGAAAAGGTTTGATGCTTGGCATGGAACTTTCTATTCCCGGAGATGATATTGTAAAAAACATCATGGTAAAGGGTATATTTATCAACTGCACCAATGGAAATGTACTGAGATTCGTTCCTCCGTTAATTGTCGATCGCGAGGATGTCGATCGCGTCATTACCGTATTAGATGAGGTATTAGGGAGTTCATGAAAAAAGATCTTTTAAACCTTTACGAATTAGGTCGTGCCGATTTTGAGATGATCTTCCGGAGATCGGAAGCGCTTAAAAAAATGAACAAGGATGAAATATCATATACCCCTTTAGTGGGAAAGACTCTGGGTATGATATTCGACAAGTCATCGACAAGAACGAGGCTTTCATTTGAAGTGGGGATCTATCAACTGGGAGGGATGGCAACCTTTCTGAGCCGTCGAGACATACAGCTTGGAAGGGGCGAGACCATACCCGATACGGCCCGGGTTATGTCCAGATATCTTGATGGAATTGTGATCAGGACATTTGACCAGAAATGGGTTGAAGAATTTGCTCTGCATGCATCAATACCGGTTATCAATGGGTTGACGGACCTTCTCCATCCCTGTCAGATATTGAGCGATATCTTCACGATAATAGAAGAAAAGGGTACATATGAAGGGCTGAAAGTGGCATACGTAGGAGACGGTAACAATGTAGCAAATTCCTGGATTAATGCAGCAGCGAGACTTCCGTTTACACTGCACCTCGCGTGCCCGGAAGGATATGATCCCGACGATACCATTTTGCAACGAGGTGTTGCGGAATCGCCAGGCGGAATCAGGCTCTTCCGCGCACCTTTTGATGCGGTTACTGACGCTGATGTCATATATACCGATGTATGGGCGAGTATGGGGCAGGAAGATGAGCGGGAAGAGAGAGCGCCTGTTTTTATGGATTACCAGGTGAATGAGCACTTGCTCACGTATGGCAGGCAAGATGCGATCGTCATGCATTGTTTGCCTGCGCACAGAGGTGAGGAGATAACCGATGACGTACTGGATGGGTCTCATTCTGTCGTCGTCGATCAGGCGGAAAATCGCCTCCACGTGCAAAAAGCACTTATGGAGATACTTATAGGAGGACAATATAATAAGGATGAGTGATGTAAAGAAAGTCGTACTGGCATATTCGGGGGGGTTAGATACCTCTGTCATCGTTCGATGGTTAATTGAGACATTTGATTGTGAAGTAATAGCTTTTGCTGCCGACCTGGGCCAGAAAGAAGAACTGGAAGGCCTTGAAGAAAAGGCTATCAATACCGGGGCCAGCAAAATCTATATTGAAGATTTAACGGAAGAATTCGTAAGGGAGTTCGTTTTTCCCGCTCTGAGGGCAAATGCAATTTACGAGGGAACCTATCTCATGGGGACCTCGCTGGCACGGCCGCTCATTGCCAAGAGGCAGATTGAAATTGCCCGGCAAGAGAGTGCCGATGCGGTCTGCCACGGATCAACGGGCAAAGGGAATGATCAGGTCCGGTTTGAGATAACCTACCTGGCCCTCGAACCCAATATCAAAATCATATCACCCTGGAAAGATGATCGCTGGACGTTGACATCGCGGGATGCAATGATCGACTATGCAAACCAGCATAACATCCCCATTACCATGACAAAAGAAAAACCGTACAGTGAAGACAGGAATATTCTCCACATTTCACACGAGGGAGGAATTCTTGAGGATCCCTGGGCGGAACCGCCGGAAAATATATTCGTTCTGACAGTGTCACCGGAACAGGCCCCCGATATCCCCACCTATGTAGAGATTGATTTTGTAGAGGGGAATCCTGTGGCTGTGAATGGCAACATGCTGAGCCCGGCCGTTCTTCTGGATACGATGAATGAACTTGCCGGTGCCAATGGCATCGGCAGAGTAGATATGGTTGAAAATCGTTTCGTCGGAATGAAATCCCGGGGGGTTTACGAAACACCGGGCGGAACGATACTCTGGGCTGCTCATCGGGCGGTAGAGTCTATTACCATGGATCGGGAGGTAATGTTGATGAGAGATTCCCTCATTCCGAAATATTCCCAGCTTGTTTACAACGGATTCTGGTATTCGCCGGAAATGGAGGTTATGCAGAAGCTGATCGATGAAACGCAGAAAAATGTGAACGGAACGGCACGTATTAAATTATACAAAGGGAATTGTATCGTCGTAGGGCGAAAATCTCCCCAGTCTCTCTACAGCGAGGATTTTGCTACCTTTGATAAAGATGAAGTTTACGATCAGAAAGATGCCACGGGCTTTATAAAGTTAAATGCCTTGAGAATGAGAATTCGCGCGCTGCTCAACAAGTAGTATTTGTTGCTCCTTGCTGGACATGTGCGGTAACATTACAGTGTACCGTTGGAAAAGCCTATGACGAAAGATAAGAAGCCCTGGGGTGGGCGATTTACGGAACCCACGGACAGACAGGTAGAAGAGTTTACCGCCTCGATCGATTTTGATAAGCGATTATACCGGTATGATATTGACGGCAGTATTGCCCACTGCAGGATGCTCGCCAGACAGGGAATCATATCGAAAGAAGAGGAGAACAAGATCGTGTCCGGCCTTAAGGATATTCTTGAAGATATGGAAATGGGAAATTTTGACTATTCCATTGATTGTGAGGATATCCATATGGCGGTTGAACGATCTCTCATGGGCCGTATCGGGGACGTGGGAGGAAAACTTCATACGGGGCGAAGCAGAAATGATCAGGTTTCTCTTGATATGCGGCTTTACATGAGAGATGAAATTCTGCGGACAATCGATCTGGTGAAAACCCTGAAATCTTCACTCGTGAGCCTGGCAAAGAACGAGATCGATACGGTCATGCCGGGATATACACATCTGCAAAGGGCTCAACCGGTACTTCTCTCTCATTATCTCCTTGCATACTGGGAAATGTTCAATCGTGATCACAGTCGACTCACAGAATGTTATCAGAGAACCAACATCATGCCCCTGGGTTCTGCTGCGCTTGCCGGTACCGGTTTGTCCATAGATCGGGACTATGTTTCCGAATGCCTTGCATTCCCATCAATGACAAAAAACAGTATGGATGCGGTCTCCGATAGAGACTTTGTTGCAGAGTTTATCTTCGATGCAAGTCTCTTAATGATGCATATGAGCCGGTTCTGTGAGGATCTCATTATCTGGACCAGTGAAGAATACGGTTTTGTCGAAATATCGGATGCCTTTACGACGGGGAGCAGCATTATGCCCCAGAAGAAAAATCCCGATGTTGCAGAATTAATCAGGGGCAAAACGGGCCGCGTTTATGGCAATCTTGTTGCAATCCTGACTGTCCTGAAAGGTCTTCCTATGGCGTATGACCGGGATCTTCAGGAAGATAAGGAACCCCTTTTCGATACGATCGATACCGTACAGGGAAGCGTTCATATCCTGTCGGAAATGACAAAAAACCTGTGCTTTAACAAACTGAGAATGTCAGAAGAGGCGGCCAAAGGATTTTCTACCGCCACCGACGTTGCTGAATATCTAGTCATGCATGGTGTTTCCTTCCGGGATGCCCATGAAATAGTGGGACGTCTTGTCAGATATTGTATTGAGAAGGATAAAGCATTGCCGTCGTTGACCATGGAAGAATTCAGGCACTTTTACGAAGGTTTCCGGGAGGACGTTTACGACCGTTTGACCGTGGAATCTTCGATTAACGCCAGAAACATTCCCGGTGGTACGTCAAAAGAAATGGTCTTGAGAAGGATTGTTGAGATTGAGGAGAAAAAGAACTAAGAGAGTTCCGTTCGGTATATGTATTGTTATTGTGACAATCGTTGTGTCCGGGGGGGTTTTTACGGGCTGCGGAAAAAAAGCAGACCCCCGTTGTCCCGCAAACATAAAACCGGCAGCAGTATCCGATCTCGGTGTCGCTATTAAAGAGAACACCGTTGAACTCAGCTGGACTATAAGTGGGGGCAAGGAGGATAATTCGATCTTCCGGATTGTCAGGAGTGAGTTGGAAATAGAGGGTAATGACTGCCCCGAATGTCCTCGACACTATAGCCGATTAGTGGAAATTTCTTTTCAGGATTCAAAGCTGATATGGCGTAGACGACAGAGTGTCGCCTATCGAGATAGCAATGTAAAGGCTGGACATCTTTATTCGTATAAGGTATTGTTGTGCGGTCCGTCAGGAACGTGCAGCGAGGAATCAAATCGTGCCGAGATTAAATTTCCATGACGGGTAAAATGTTGTCATGGTCGTAGAAATAAGTTTTTGCCAAGAGAGATTGTAGGATGGATTATTTTCGTTATGTTGACAACGAACTATGGTGCGAGGATGTTCCTGTAACAAAAATCGCCGGAGATGTAGGGACGCCGTTTTATCTCTATAGTTGCCGGACTATCGAACGGCATTTCAATGTATTCGATCAGGCTTTTGCAGATGTTCCTCATATGATCTGCTTTTCATCAAAATCCAATTCAAACATAGCAATACTGAAAGTTCTCATACGGCAGGGCGGCGGGGTAGACATTGTTTCAGGCGGAGAACTGTACCGGGCATTGCAGGCGGGAGTGGATCCTCACAAGGTTGTCTATTCCGGTGTGGGAAAAAGAGAGGATGAAATAAAATTTGCCATTGAAAAAGAGATATTGATGTTTAATGTGGAATCATCTCAGGAAATCGAGGTTATCAATGCCTGTGCCGGTCAGGTGGGTAAAAAGGCCAGAATAGCGCTCAGAGTAAATCCTGATGTCGATCCCATGACACATCCCCATATATCAACGGGACTGAAAGAAAATAAGTTCGGGATAGATATCAACAGATCACTCGATGAATATCGTCGAGCACAACAACTTGATAACATAGATATTATCGGTGTCGATTGCCACATCGGTTCTCAGATTACCGAAATATCTCCCTTTCTGGATGCCCTGGATCGATTGAAAAAACTGATCGATTTGTTGAGAGAAGAGAATATTAATATCAGCTATCTAGATCTTGGCGGCGGTCTCGGTATTACTTATGATGAAGAGACACCCCCACATCCGACAGAATATGCCACGGCTCTTATTAAGAGAGCGGGGAATATCGATTGTACATTCATATTAGAGCCGGGACGCGTAATCATCGGAAATGCCGGCATACTTGTGTCTCAAGTTCTGTATACAAAAGATAGTGACGGCAAAAATTTTATTGTCGTCGATGCGGGCATGAACGATTTGATACGCCCCAGTCTCTATGAATCATATCATCAGGTTCAGCCGGTTATACAAAATGAAAGCCCGGTTATTACAGCAGATGTCGTCGGTCCTATCTGCGAATCGGGAGATTTCATTGCAAAGAAAAGATCAATGCCTCAACTCAAAAGGGGAGATCTTCTTGCAGTGATGAGTGCCGGTGCGTATGGCTTTACCATGGCTTCAAACTATAATTCAAGGCCGAGAGTTGCAGAGGTTCTCATTCAGGACGACCGGTACTATGTGATAAGAAAAAGGGAAACCTATGAAGATATAATCAGAGGGGAGGAGATACCGGAATTTTTAAAGGAAAAAGAATAAAAAGGGTTATAAGTCAGCAAGAAAACGAATAAAAAGTAACATCCAAAGGGGGATGAGATTATGTTTAATGGAGCCATTGTGGCGATCGTCACACCTTTCAAAAACGGAGAGGTAGATGAGGAGAGGTATAGGGAGCTCATCGAATTCCAGATAGAAAACGGAACCGATGGAATCGTTCCCTGCGGAACAACGGGTGAATCGGCAACATTGTCGCATGAAGAGCACGATAGAGTGGTAGAAATCTGTATTGATGCTGTCAAGAAAAGAGTGCCTGTCATTGCCGGTACGGGATCAAACAGTACAAGAGAGGCTATCCGTTTGACGAAGCATGCTTACGAAGCAGGAGCAGATGCTGCGTTGATGGTAACTCCGTACTATAACAGGCCGACTCCGGAAGGGCAGTATCAGCATTACAAAGCGGTGGCCGAGGAAGTACCGATTCCTATTTTTCCCTATAATGTGCCAAGCAGGACAGGAACGAATATGTTGCCGGAGACCCTCGCACGTCTATCAGAGATCAGTAACATCGTCGGTGTCAAGGAGGCCACGGGAGACCTGAAACAGATAAGCAAGGTGATAGATCTGTGTCGCGATGATTTTATTGTCCTGTCGGGTGATGATTTCACCGTTTTGCCGATCCTTGAAGTCGGCGGAAAAGGTGTCATTTCCGTTATATCGAACGTTGCTCCTGCCGATATGGCAGGGATGATTGATGCTTATAACGCTGGTGATAAGACAAAAGCAAGGGAGCTGCATTACAAGATGCGTCCTTTGATGGATGCCCTCTTTTTTGAAACGAATCCCATTCCCAGCAAAGCCGCTCTCTACCTGATGGGAAAAATAGAATATGAAGTACGACTCCCGTTATGCAAGATGTCTGATGTTAATTTTGAGAGACTCAAAAAAGTGGTGCGGGATTACGGGCTGATTACATAGATAGTGTTATTAAATATTGAGCGCCTGAGAACACATAATAGGATAGGGCTGGGGGGCTGAACAATGATAAAAGCAATTGTAATGGGTGGTGCCGGCAGGATGGGCGGTCGTATTATAACGCTCATCAGTTCCACTGACGGTATTGAGGTAGTCGGCGCGGTCGAGCGAAAGGGACATCCTCTGATCGGTACGGATGTGGGTCAAAATCTGGGACTCGGTACCCTCGGCGTTACAATAGACGATGACCTTTCAAAATGTGTCGAGAAGGGAGATGTGATTATAGATTTTACCCATCACGATGTTGTCGTCGATCATTTGAAGACTGCCGTCGAAAATAAGAAGGCAATGGTGATCGGAACTACCGGTCTCACGGCCGACGAGATGGAAAGCATCAAGAAACTGGCAGAGAAGACCCGTTGTATCTTGGCTCCGAACATGAGCGTCGGCGTTAATGTCATGTTTAAAGTCCTCGACTATGTGGCCGGTATACTGGGAGACGACTTTGACGTTGAGATCGTGGAAGCACACCATAATTTGAAAAAAGATGCCCCAAGCGGGACAGCCGTGAAAATGGCTCAGATCATAGCCGATCAACTGGAACGTGATCTTGATACGTATGGCGTGTATGGGCGAAAAGGCGTTATTGGTGAGAGGCGCAAAGAGGAAATCGGTATTCAAACCGTCAGGGCCGGTGATATTGTTGGTGAACATACCGTCATTTTCGGTGGTATCGGAGAGCGCCTGGAATTTATCCATCGAGCGCACAGTCGAGACAATTTTGCAAAAGGGGCAATCCGTGCCGCAAAATGGATCGTGAATCAGAACAACGGTTTGTACGACATGCAGGATGTTCTGGGTTTGCGGGAATCTTAGGTGGCTTTGGATAGTTGTCGAATCGGGCCTCGATTGTTGTCATCCCGGTGATGAACCATACGAACAGCATCGTCAATGATTGTCCTGACGGCGATAAGGGAGTTGGGTGCAGAACCGGGGGTGTCCCCTACCCGGTTGTTAAAGAAAATCAACCCTTACGAAGTGAAACGTTGGGACGGCAGGTCAAAGAAAAACAGGGACAGTGGCAAACGTGAGAGAGGACGGTCGTACAATTGTCTGTTACATCGGAATAGGTTCAAACAGAGAAGATCCTGTTTTGAATTGTCTGAAATCAATTGAGCTGATTTCGGCGTTAGAACATGTGAAGATTTCGAGAAAGTCATCCCTCTATAGAACGGAACCTGTTGGGGTACAGAATCAAGCGTGGTTTATCAACTGTGTTCTTGAAATAGAGACAAGTCAGAAAGCTTCCACCCTCCTGAGCATGCTTCAGAACATAGAGAGCGCAATGGGAAGGACGCGAGAGGAGCGTTGGGGACCGAGAATCATTGATCTCGACATTCTTTTTTATGGACAGGAGATTATACGAGAGGAAAACCTTTCAATACCGCACCCTGAGTTGCATACAAGACGTTTTGTCCTTGTTCCCATGAATGAGATCGCGTCATATGTTATCCACCCCTCTTTCGGTATTTCAATGAAAGGACTATTGAATCGCCTTAAGGATACAAGTGCGGTTGATCTGATCCGTCGTCGTGAACAATAATCGATCAGATCCGTATTTTATCATAAAACGAGCGACAGACTGTGATGTTGGGTGCCATGCTTCGTTTAATAGTTGCTATCGTTATTGTATATCTGGTATACCGTCTGGCAAAGGCGATTTTTCTACCGTCAGATGAAAGACAGGAACATTTCCCCGGGGAGCCAACACCGATAGATGGCGAGGACATGGTGCAGGACCCTTACTGCAATACGTATATTCCATTGAGCGATGCATACAAGGCATCGATTGATGGAAAAATATGTTACTTCTGCTCTCAGGAGTGTTTTGAAAAATATAAGACCGAGAAAAGAAAGAATTAAAGGTTGAGAATGAAAAGTGAAAAAGAAAAACATACTGTTTTGTTTGCATCGTTCAGATTATTGTTTAATCGAGCCGGATAACGTTTCACTCTTCATTTTTAATTGAATTACTGGCGGGAGGTTGTATGAAGTTTTTTATTGATACGGGTAACATTGAAGAGATAAAAGAGGGCCTCAGACTGGGAATGGTTGACGGGGTGACCACCAACCCGACCCTTGTTTCGAAAGAAAACAAAGATTTCGATACCGTTGTGAAGGAAATTTTAGAAATCGTTAAGGGTCCGGTAAGTTTGGAAGTCGTCAGTCTCGATGCCGACGGCATGGTGAAGGAAGGAAGAAAGTTGGCAAAGTTGGCCGATAATGTTGTTGTCAAAGTGCCGATGCTGCCCGAGGGTTTGAAGGCTACAAAAATATTATCAGGCGAAGGCATTCGAGTAAATCAAACATTGATCTTCTCTTCCGTTCAAGCATTAATGGCTGCCAAGGCAGGTGCTGCTTACGTGAGTCCTTTCGTCGGAAGGCTTGACGATATCTCCCATTTTGGAATGGATATAGTCGAGCAGATTATAACCATTTTCAGCAACTATGACTTTGACTGCGAAGTCTTGGTCGCCAGTGTGAGACATCCGATTCATGTTCTTGAAGCGGCCATGATGGGTGCCGATATCGCCACCGTGCCTTTTAAGGTTTTAATGCAGCTGGCCAAGCATCCGCTGACGGACATAGGGGTCGATAAATTTTTAGCTGATTGGGAAAAGGTTCCTAAAAGGTAACATGATAGATTTTCTGAAAAATTCATTTGATAAACTACCCATATCCAGCGATCAAAAGGAAGTGTTCAATCTTCCCAACAGTATAACATTGATCAGAATAGGAGTGATACCGGTACTGTTTCTGCTGCTTCTCAACCCGGGCAAGATGCTGAGTCTGATTATCGCCATATTATTCATTATTGCAGCGGTGACGGATTTGCTGGACGGGTATATAGCGAGAAAGTATAACATTGTAACAAAAATAGGGAAATATCTTGATCCCCTGGCGGATAAACTCATTGTGAATACGGCTATGATTATGATGATCCCCATCGGGAGAATACCTGCGTGGATCGTTGCAGTAATCATCATGAGGGATCTTGCTGTCGACGGACTGAGAGGCATTGCCTCAACGGATGATTTTGTTATTTACGCCAGCAAGCTGGGGAAACAGAAGACATTGTGTCAGATTTTTGCCGTTTCCGCATTGCTGATTCATTATCCGCTCTTCGGTGCTGATGCACATGCCGTCGGAATGGCGGTGTTGTATCTTGCCCTCGTTCTGACACTCTGGTCCGGCGGCGATTATTTTATGAGGTTTTACCGAGTAGCAATAAAGTAATTAATAGAATAAATTATCTTTCCGGTTAGATTTATTCATCCCATGATAATTTTCTATTGACATTAAAAGCCTATTTTATTATTGAGAAGAAACACAAGATGCGGGCGTAACTCAGTGGTAGAGTGCCACCTTGCCAAGGTGGACGTCGTGGGTTCAAATCCCATCGCCCGCTCCAAAAAAAGGCGGCATAGCCAAGTGGCTAAGGCAGCGGTCTGCAAAACCGTTATTCACCGGTTCGAATCCGGTTGCCGCCTCCAGAATAATAGAGGGTCTGTCCAGTGGGTACAGGCCCTTTTTTATGCGGTGCCCATGCCTGTCAATTGTGATGATAAAAAGTTCATGTTGCCTGAAGTCATGACCGGAGGAATAATACCGGCAATGAGGGCCATGATAGGGATTGAAAATTAAACCCGGAGATTGCAGAAGGAGGTGACTGCAAATTCCGGGTTTAATGTGAAGGAATGGGGAGTGACACTGTAAGCAGTTTTTTTATTTTATCCTCTTAGAAGCTCTCTCTGTCTCTTAAAGACATACTTGATGATTACTTCCCGATCGTCTTCGGATAGATCAACGAATTTGACCGATGTATTGCATTTACCTTCTTGTTCCGACTCGGTTACCTTGACGACCTCACCCAGGACATTGATAATGGGCTGATTTACCAGGGGGAGCATGAACTGCAGAGCAATTAAATCGCCAACGGCATAAATAGGGTCTGTAATAAAACGCATACCGGCACCGCTTATGTTGACAAGTGTATTGTCAGAGGATTCATACTTTCCCAAACGTGTACTCTCTAACGCACTCAATATACGATCCATTTTCAGGCTGACCCGATACATGAGATCATAGAGCATCTTCAAGGAAACATCTTCAAATTCAGGAATTTTGAAAGACTCCCCGAATATATTCTGAAAGATCATTGACGGTGTATTGCTGAATTGATTGTACTCGTCATGTGATATCGTTTTGTGGTTGACACTCAGGACATCATCAACCCGTGTATAGTTTCTTCCGTCTACTTTGTGGATTCTTACTTCGGGGAAGTTTGACGATTCGATAATATTGTAGATAATACCTTCTCCCGCAATATAGAGATCGGTACCGACAGGAAGCGTCATATTTTTGTCGGTTATGTCAAGCAGGATAAGCAAGCTTTGCTCGGAAATATCTTTCACAAGGCCTCTGGCTTCGATTGTTCTGTTCCCATGGGAGGCAATAAAATCCAGTGTGGCGCCCGATTTGATTTCGTTGCTCATAGTTTGTTCCTTTTCATAAGATGCGGTCTTCCGGATAATTTACTTAATAAGATGTGCAGTATCTGTGCCAGATTTGGGATTTAATGGGAGGGAGGTGTGAAAGAGGATCGAACGGTTCCCGTTATCTCGGGAAGAGTTTGTAGAGAATAATGATTCCTATAGCGTCGACATAAAGGCGTCCACTGCCTCTGTATCGAATTGGAGGTTGCAGTTACGGATGAGTTCTTCGATTGCTTGTTCGATTTTCAATCCTTTCCTGTATGGGCGGTCGCTTGTCATGGCGTCGAATGAATCGGCGACGCTGATGATTCTCGAAAGTTTCGGAATGTCTGTTGTGGAAAGTCCGTCTGGGTAACCTCTACCATCCCATCGTTCATGATGATGACGGATAATTTCTCTTTCCTTGTCAAACAGTGTAATGGACTTAAGGATATTTTCACCGATAACCGGATGATTTTTAATGATGGTATATTCTTCGTCCGTCAGGCGCCCCGGTTTTAACAGTACCTGATCAGGTATGGCAATTTTCCCGATGTCATGTAACATCGCTGCAATTTTGAGAGATTCAATTTCGTGAGACGAGCATTTCATTGCCTCCGCAATCTTAACAGACAGTGCAGTCACATTTCTTGAATGGACTTCCGTGTAATGGTCTCGAACCTGAATTGATTGGACGAGGGATGTAAAGGTGTCCAGTATACTCACATATATACTTTCATAGAGCATCTTGTTTTCTATATTTAGGGCGGCCCGGGTAGACAGATTAACAATGTAGTTCAGATCCTTTTCAGAAAACTCTTTTTCATATTGTTTTGTAATAAGATTCAACAGTCCGAATACGTTATTTCTGATTGTTAACGGCACACACATGAGGGATTTATAGAGCTCGGGATTGGTACTGGAGTTTATCATGAGAGGTTCTTTCTTCCGTGCTACTTCTCTGAATATCGGTGTCAGCACACGGGAAATTTCACAATGATCGCCATTGCCTGAGTGCGAGACTATTTTGGGATAAAACTCATCTTTCGCTTCGTCAAAGAGTAATAACGAGCAGCTTTCTCCCCCTGCCACCTTTGATGCAAGTGAAACGATTTCTTCGAATATATGATCGTTATCACCACCCATCTTTTCTATAATATCGTATATATAATTCACGGTTGATAATTCCTTGATTTTATCATTCAGCCGGGCATAATCAACCTTGAGTTTCATGTCCGCTTCAGAAATCGCAGTTTTCTGCCGTAAATAGAGTTGTGTCTTATGAATCAGATCATCAATTTTAAAAGGCTTTGTAATGAAGTCGACGGCCCCATCCTTCATGGCAGAAACAGAAATTTCTATCGAAGGAAAACCTGTTATCATAATTACATAGGTTGAAGGATCTATTGACCTTATTTTGTTTAACAATTCAATGCCACTCATGCCGGGCATATTGATGTCGCTTATAACGAGATCGTACGGTTCTTTTTGAAAAAGTTCCAGTGCAGCAATACCGTTTTCGACCTCTTTCGTTATAAAATCACCCGTTTCCTCGAAGGCATCGGCTATAAGAGATCTTGTGGTGATATCGTCGTCGACTATCAGGATTGATTTTTGATCTGTATTGTAATGTGGTATCATAGACAGGTCTTTGAAAATAAAAAACGGAAAACAAATGTTTAGTGTATACAATGTGTACGATAACTCTGATTTAGAAACAGGACATTCCCTTATTCAGGCTTTTTGTTTTGCAGAATAATTTCTAACAGGCCGTATGAAATTTTTTCAAATGCCTCTTCTTTATTGTTTTCCGAGGATAATGTTACCACATCGGTGTATACCACGGGTTTGTCATTGCTCTGGGGAACGGACTTCCTTGTTTCACTTTGTTTATTATACGCCTTGAGAACACTTTCTACCTGATAAGGCGATATTGTCATGGCGCACCTCACGTCACATATAATGATGATTTTTTTTGTGTTTGATTGTTAAATCGGTAAAGAAGACTAAAAACTTTAGGAGGATTTTGGAAATAGATGCCCTTTTTTGCTCAAAATCGGGAGTACTATCGAATCAATGGATATTTCATGTTGACTAATGTTTCATTTTTTTAGTAAAAATAACGGCATAAAGATGAGTGCTTCATAGGATGCAGAACTGGCTATTTCACCGAAGGAACAAGATAAAGAAAGAGCACTATGAAAAGAGCTAAGATATTGATTGCGGAAGACGATGATCTGAACAGACAAAATCTGACGGAATTGTTGTCCGAGAGTGGTTATGATGTTATGGCCGTAAGTAATGGTAAGGAGGCAATGGAGGCATTTCCGACTGATAAATATGATCTTGTCATTACGGATTTAAAAATGCCCCATGTCGATGGTTTGCAACTCCTCAGGTTCGTCAAAGATATAAATCCTGACAATGTCGTCGTCGTCGTTACAGGTTATGCCACCGTCAAGAGTGCTGTTGATGCAATGAAGTTGGGAGCTTTCGATTACATAACGAAACCATTAAAAGATGACCGTGTCGAAATGACGATCGAACGTGCCCTCTCATTTGCAAAGCTAAAAGATGAAAACATTGCACTGAAGGATCATTTAAGAAAGAAGTATGACTTTGGCAAAATGATTGGCTATAGTGACAGCATGAAGAAGATTTTCAGCACGATTGAAAAGGTTTCTTCTTCGGACAGTACTGTTATCATATACGGAGAAAGTGGAACGGGCAAGGAACTGGTAGCGCGGGCCATTCATTTTAACAGCGACAGACAAGCGAATCCGCTTGTCACGGTCAATTGCGGGGCCATACCGGAAGAGCTGCTTGAGAGTGAATTGTTCGGCCATGAAAAGGGAGCGTTCACAGGAGCCATCAGAAGCAGGACCGGTCGGTTTGAATTGGCACAGAGTGGTTCGATTTTTCTCGATGAGATAGGTGATATGAGCCCGTCTCTTCAAGTAAAAGTGTTGAGAGTAATACAGGAACGGCAGTTTGAGCGTATTGGGGGAGTAAAGACAATAGATGCAGACGTGAGAATTATTGCCGCAACACACCAGAATTTAGAAAAAGCCGTGGAAGAAAAAAAATTCAGGGAAGATCTATTTTATCGCATAAATGTCATACCAATTCATCTTCCACCACTCAGGGAAAGAATGGTAGACATTCCTATCTTGATTAACCATTTTATAAGAGTATTTAATAAATCAAAGAAGAAAAATATTGAGGGATTGACTCCGGAAGCCATGGATTACATGATGAAGTATCACTGGCCCGGTAATGTGCGAGAGTTACAGAATTTGATTGAAATGCTTGTTGTTATGAAAGGAGAAGGGTCTATAAATGTTGAAGCTCTTCCCGAAAAAATCAAGTTGAGCCCCTCGAGAGCCAACCATGTGATCGGTAGCGTTGACCTTCCGGATGAGGGCTTGAATCTTAATGAAATGGTCAATGAATTTGAAAAAGATATCCTTCAGAAGGCACTCAGGAAATCAGGAGGTGTCAAAAACAGGGCAGCAAAATTACTTCATTTGAATAGAACAACCTTCGTCGAAAAGCTGAAACGATATAGTATTTCAGAGTAAGGAGCATCGTATCAGTGCACTAACAAATAATCCGCAACAATGAGTAACAATCACGAGAGCGGAGAGTGCCAGACATAATGTCTCTATATGCCTCGATTGTAAAAAGAGGTAGTAACGACTCATTCTTCCGAGAAATAATCAGACTAAACCAATAATTTTACCGTTAAATGTGCAACCATCTTCGATGATGAGATTGCCACATTGGATACATGCATTAACTGTTGAAGTTTTCAGCAGTGTAAGGGTTTCGACCACCTTGATTTCACCTTCAAAAGAACCGGCAATTGTCAGGAATGCAGCTTTAACTTTTGCTTTTATATGACTATCTTCTTCGGTGATTATCGTTTCGGCATTTACTATGCCATCAATGGATCCCGCCACAATCAAGTATCCCTTAAAATCCAAATTCCCTTCAAGTTTACAATCTTTATTAATAATAGAAATGTTTTTTTGATTTGCTTTCACTTCATATCTCCTCGTTCAGACCGATTGATTCAATATCATTGCAGTTGTTTCTTATCTCGACAAGCCATTTTGTTATCCAAGACCGTAAGAGGAATAGAACCAATTTTCATATCTCCTCTGTGGACCGTTATTGTATAAAAACTCTTATGTCTGTTTAAATGGTTGGCAGTGACAGAGCTTCCCACCCGGAGAGGTATGGGAATGTCGTTTCCATGTAGGACACTTCTTATATTAACATTATGGGGAACATTCGTTTTGATATCGATGAGTTTGATGGTGTCATCGCGATTAATGGCGATGGATTCATTCTGACAGAAACAACGTTTTTCCCTGCCGTTTATCTGAAGCACGATGTAATGAAACGAAGGTTCCTTTAAATCCACAAATAATCTTCCGATAATTGAGATTCCTCTTTCCACAACGACCTGATAAATACGACCTTTTTTATAAAGAGAATATCGCTTCCATAGATCCCGGTCGGTATGGATAATACAACCTCTGTCTTCTCCGGTGTTAACCGTTCGATTTCCCACAAATCCCTTGAAATTAACAACAATACCGGGATAAGACTCCGGAGTTGTTCCTGCATCGATCAGTTCAATGTAATCTCCCTTAATAACATCCACGTGTGTGCCATTGGGAAAATATCGTTCTTCGCCGTTAATCCTGACTCTGAAATAAACAACCCGGGGATTTTTGGTTATTGTATGAACAGTGTTATTGTCTTCATTCAGGGCAATATGTATATTTCCACACTGCTCATGATCTTTCCGAATAACGACCGTGGTGGGATGATTAATCACAAAGGCTTTATTCAGATCGTTGATTGATCCGTATCCCTCAATGTCGGCACTGAGTCCCCGTTCATAGTTTGATTCGACATGAATGATCTTTAGAATGTCTCCTCGGGATATGTTCAGTGTTTCCTGGTCCGCCACCACGACGGGCGGTTTGTCGTTGACTTTTATAACAACGTATTTTGTGGTCGGGTGGTCCATGAATATGCCGGGTACCTCGTGTCGTATATCAAACAGACGCATAAACTCATTGATTGCCAGATTATGGTGATAGATTCTTGTTTCAAGGGATATCGCTTTGCTGGTTTCAATGCCGAAAGACGGAATTCCGCATTTGAAGAGGGCATAATAGGTGGCTGATTTTCTCTGCTCAGGATGAAGAGTGTTTTGATCATTGGTACGGTGATTATTGAGGTGGAAATAAAAATCCGGTTTTTCAATATGTCGATTAATTTCGTTGATAACATGCCTGGACATGTCTCCTAATTTGAGAACCTTATTGGTCCTCGGATTGTTATACGTTTCACAGTCAACGATAATGGATTGACCAAATCGCATGGGATTTCTCGTCTCACTCTGCCACGTATCACAATAAAACCCCGATCCATCATGAAGATTCAAGAGACAATCACTCTCTTCGATCAATTGTTTTAATATAGCGACAACCTGGGCTTCGTAATTACGTTTTGACGGTTCCGTGAACTTTCTGTTCATATCTTCATTGATTTGACGGCGATTCATAACAATAGAGTAGAAATTCGCTCTCGGGACGACAATCAGGTTACCCTGGGCTAACTTCATATCGGCATAAAGATCGGCAGAAAGGAATCCCCCCGGTTCGTCCCCCTGGATTCCGCCGATAATGAGGATCGTTTTACCCGGTAACTTACCTTTAATCCTGTAAACGTTCAGTTCATAATCCGTTCCTGAAAAGAACGTTTCATACGTATTTTTACACCAGGCTGAATTCCACGTTATCATGGAAAAGAAAATAACACCGAGAATGAGTAACATTATAGCGTTGGTGCTACGGCGAGTTCTTTGTTTCATTATAAGTTTTGACTGAATCATGTATCTTCGGACCCAAACGTTTTAATGTAAAAATCTTTTATAAGGATGAGTTTGCCGTCACCTGAAAACACCAATATTGAAATGAATGCGGAGCCGCTCTGTTCCGAGATATTTCTGAGTTTGCTCCGAATTGTTTTGAATCTGGCAATAGTGAAACGTTCACCTTTTGTGAAATCCTGCAGTATGCCTTCCTTCAATATCCTTTGAGGATAGCCTTTCCAGGACATTGAATTCAGGTAGTCGGGCTTGAGAATGACGAAGATATATCCGGAGATGGGAACATTATCTCTCTTATTGCTTCGTAATAAAAAAGTACAATACAACATATCGGTGGCTTTATCGATGCTCATTTGTAAGTTTTCCACCGTCATGTGATTGAAATCGTCTATGGGGCCTACAGGGGATTCTGATTTTGCGATTGATGTGTTTTTGAAAGTAGACGACAGTGCTTCTTCAAGCTCTTCGTTTTTCCTGGAGAGCTCCGCATTTGTTTGAAGGGAGCAAGTCAGTAAATTCTGAGTTTCGGTTATTTTATCGACCAGCTCTTTTTGAACAGTTATGAGTGATCTGTTGTGAAACCAGAAAAGAGCGGGGATAAGCACGGTAAGAGCCCCAACCATGACAACAAATGATACGAGGAATTTTTTTGTGATTTCAAAAGAACTGTGCTGTCTTTTGTCTCCGATGATGAATATCGACCAGCTTTTTTTGTTTTTTTCAATTTTCATATCATTATTATCGGCTATGGTATTACCGGGCTAAAGACCGCCATGATTCTCTGTATATTTTCCATTCATCATTTTCTTTTTTGAAATAGAGTTTTTTAAAGCCCACGTCGCTATGTTGTGATGAACGATAGGTTTGTTTAAAAGTTGCAACAACCCTGTTCGGGTGTAATGAGATTGTGATATCTTCAAAAGTGATTCGGAGATCTTTGTTACGTTGGCTGAGCATTGTCTTATGCGATATCCAGCCATTCAGATTCATGCCCGTTGTTCTGAAATCAGAGGAATAAAATGTACCATATCGCTCCATATTCCCCGATTCCCATGCCTGTACCCAGTTATTTATAACCTGTTTAATACTGTCGTCACAGGAAACAGCCTGATCAAGGGCATCTAAACGAGCGATAAAGTGCGTTTCCCCGGTCGTTGATTGCAATGTATCACCCACGATGAACCATTTGTTCTTGTTTTTTTTCAGATAAAGATTTCGATAACCGCATCTGCCGTTCTTATCATTATTGAGTGAAATCACATGATCAAACGTGACGAGGGTGTAATGATCATGTTTCAATATCGAGACATCTGTCGGATATGAAGAGACGGCCATACCGATTGCCGTCCATCTATTGACATATTTCATGAGAGCGTTAAGACTCCGTACGTCCATGGAAGCTTCATTATTATACAGGGCCTTTATTCCTTCCAAATTTCCTTGTATACATGCTTTGATCCAGAAATTCAAAGCACGTTCCATTTCTTTTTTCAGCGAGGTTAGAACTTTCTGTGGCACCCAACGTATATAATCCTGAATGATCACCGGCGTTTTATACAATGTCACATACCGGGAGATCGTATCAATATCGCTGTTCGCTAAGGTAACACATCCATTTGACTGATGTGCCCGCAGCGGTTTATTCGTTCCATGCATCCATATATTGTTTCCATCCTTACCCTCTTTTTTGTCGATCACGTTCGGGTAATCAAGATCGAAGGCCATTGATCCATAGGTTGACGACAGATCGGCATCATCATAGAATTTTATTGCAAAGTATATACCTTCCGGTGTTCTTCCATCTCCCGATACAATTTTCATTCCTTTATTCTTGCCTGTCGAACAATCGGCTTCATACACCACGTCAAACATTCCTTCAGAGAAATGAAATACGAATACCTTTTGCATGGTTTTGTCTACAATAATTGCGTAATCTGTTGAAAGAGAAACGAGAGCTTCGGGAACGAAGGATTGTGTAATGGACTGAGAGGGTGTCGTCGTTGTCACGGAAGAGAGAGAGGGGAAAAGGATAAGGAGCCCCAACGTACAACCTATAATAATGAAATATTCCAGCTTTGATTGCTTCATACCCTACCTGATCAATTGTTTAGGATGTTAGGGAGTCCTTTCTGCTATGGTTGTCCCCTTTCCTTTTTTTCATACCGACAGTGGCTCGGAATTTAAAAACATATGGATATCACTATATTTCATTTATCAAACGTGGAAAAGATCGTCCCCTCCGTTACCAGAAAAAGAGGTAGTATGTCAACAGTATGCTATGCTCCTTCGCAATGTGTCATTATTCAGTGAAGCAATACCACCCATCATGTCCTGAAGAATTAGAGATGTCGTCAAATATTTGGCCTTGATGTTGGGGTGTTTGACGTCGACAACGATTTTTCCGCTGCCTGTTGTTTGTAAATCCGATTGGATAAGAAGAAAAGAATTTTGAATTGAGAATTCAAAAGACATCAATGTTACAATGGTAACGAAACAACCCTTCCCGATTGAATATCCGCCAAATCTAAACATCATCTGTATTACACAAACATGTCAACCGTGTGCTCATAGGAATCTTGCATTATTTTGCCGCGCCGTATCTACCATAGAAACCGGGTCTGATGCTAAATGGTATATAAATTGCTTTGATACGTGGAAAGAAACAATATTTCTGCAGGATTCAAACATGACTTTTTCTCTTTTCAGAATCTGTAATACAAAACAGAGCGTTCCGTTTTTTCTTATTTCCTCAGCGCTCTGTTTGTTTCTATTATGTTCTCAGGTTTACGGCCAACAATCACACAGTCTCTGTTACACGATTCAGATCGCCTCATATAAAGATATAAAGAGTTCTTATGATGCAGTTGAATCGTTAAAGAGAAAAGGCTGGAAGCCTTTCTATAAGACTATCGATATTCCGGGCAGTGGCAGATGGTATCGGTTATTGGTAGGTAAATATGACAGCAGAAATGAGGCCTTGCAAGCCGGAGAACGGCTCAAGAGACAGGGGCTAATTAAAAAAGTCTTCATTCATGAACTTGAAAAAGCAGCCAAAGCCCTCCCCTCGAAAGGTATGGCTGTTACAAAGAAAAGCAAAACCACCACCCAGAGAAGTGTGCCTGTTACTAATCCCCAGAAAACAAGTGTGCCAGTCAACAAATCAGGAGAGAAAAGTACTTTTGTTGAAACAAAAATTCAACAAGAAGAACCGGTCAAGCCGCGTGCTGATCGAGGCGTTGCAATTCAAAAAAAGATAATATCGGACACAAAAGAGGAAGGAATTGATAAAGAGCAGGCAGCTTATAAAGTCAATGTTCCTCCCAAAGAAACTCCTGTTTCCCTGACAGAAAAAGCGAAAGAGAACGTCTCACTCTATGACAGGGCCCTGCTCGATTTTCAGTCGGGGCGGTATGAGGATGCCGTGAAAAAACTGACTGAAATTATCGAAGGTAATCCTGCGAACGTGAAGCAGAAGGAAACGGTGTTACGGTGTCTGGCGGATTGTTATTACATGCTTGGGGAGAAAGACAGTGATAAAAATAACTATTTAAAGGCCGTTGATCACTATCGATACATTATCCAGTTCTATCCTGATTCGCATGAGAAAAATGAGTTGGTCATGTATCGTCTGGCCAGGAGTTACCATATCCTGAATCTTTATTATCAGGGAATAAAAGAATATCAAAATCTTTATACAAAATATCCTACGTCGGTGTACGCGGCGGAATCACTCTTTATGGTCGGCAAGATGTTATTTATCACGAGAAAATACGATGGAGCTGTTGAAGAATTTAAAAAGTACGTGGAAACATATCCCAACGGGCAATATGTCACGGATGCATATTTACAGATAGGTGATTGCTATACCCAGTTGCACAAGTTTGATATGGCTGATTACTGGTATGAGAAAGCTATAAGAAAGTGGCACCACTTGGAAGATGTCCCCAGAGATGTACTCATGAAAGTAGGATCAAATTATTTTCGAGTCGGCAAATATGACGATGCCCTCGAAATATTCTTTGTTTATATGAATCTGTTTCCTGAAGACAAAGAGTGTTCTGATGTGCTTTACAAACTTGCCCGATCATATATCGGTATGGACCGATTATCACTCGGCCTTAAAGTGTTCACACTGGTGATAGAAAGATACCCGGAAAGCAAAGAAGCACAGGAAAGTGCGGTTATGATGGCAAATATGGGAATTAAAACTCCCGGTCTGAACGTACCTGGTTATATCCTGAGCGGCCTGGAGCATTACCATAATCCCATAGATACATACGAATTTATGATGAACAAAGTTTCTCAGCCTGAGATGAAAGAAGAAATACTGTATCAAAAAGGGGATGCCTTTTTTCACAAACAACAATACCTGCAGGCATTTGACACCTTTACTGTGTTACTGAATCGATTTCAATGGGGGAAATACAACGATGCAGTCAAGGAAAATCTTATCGTCTGTGCCGGTTACCTGGTTAATCAAAATTTTTCAAAGAAAGACTATATAGCTGTTTCGGATATATATTTTAAGGCAATAAAAAACGGTCTATCCGAGAAATGCGACTTTGAAACGCTATTCAAAGTTGGGATCAGCTTGAAGAACACCGGTTTGGCAACCCTTGCAACATCGGTATTCGAAGAAATGAAAGACATGTCTAAAAATAACAGTAACACGGTGAGGATTTCGCTTGCCCTGGCAGAGATTGACTATGATCAGGGTCGATTTGACAGTGCGAAGAAGATTGCCATGAATATACTGAAGAAACAGCCGCTAACGGATGAGACAGTCCTCGTTAATACAAAAAAATTATTGGGGGACATTTACTATCGGGAGAGACTCTTTAAAAAGGCGGCAGGTTTCTATGCTGATGTGCTCGGTTCCGGGAAAGATTGTGACAGGATCGATGTCGTGTATAAGAGATATGCCGATTCTTTGAAGGAAATGGGATTTTCTCCTTCTGCACTCATTAATTATAAAAAGGCCATCAGTATATGCAAAAATATGAATTCGGCATACTGCAAACCGATCGTTACCGGTGCTTACGAAGGCCTCGGTGATTGTTTCTATAAAGCGGGACAATATCAAAAAGGCATTTCTATGTATAAACAGTCTTTGGCTTATGTCCCTGAAAACGAACAAAATTTCTGGACACTCTATGAAATTGGGCGTGGATACATGAATTTAAATGACGAAATTTCAGCCGATATGGCCTTCAAATCTCTGACAGAAAAAAGCCGGGAAGAATTTTGGGCACGCGTCGTTGATTATTATCGAGAAGATAGAATCTGGTCGGAAAAATACGGCGAGTACCTGGCACTGAATTAAACCCCCGTGAAAAAGGAAATCAGAACGTTTTGCAATAAAGTAAAGTATAACGATCGTCGGATATGTTTACGTAATATTGCTATGAGAAAAGACGGGGCAAACGACTCCTTCAAAAGAGGTGGTTACGGATCCCGTTTCATGGTGATTAAGAGTCAGTTAGAATTGTTTTCGCCGAAGGCCTGTGGTGATTATCCGGAAAAACTGCTGCTACAGGGTGGCAAAGGGAAACATATTTGTGTGTTGTCAAACGATAGCTCACCGTATGTGATCGGAGAAACAGTTTTGGTAGGGAAAACACGGGGATGATTTTGAACAAAGGTCGTGATACGAGGGGGGACTTTGGAAGTTTCAGGAGTATCCGGACCACTCGTCATGTTTAGCATCGTGGTTATCCAGGACCCCGACGGACCGGGCAGCGAGGTGAGAATTTTTATGAAATCAGAAACGTGAATACACCGTTTTGTAAACGGTGAAGAAACGTTTACCCGCCATAAGTAGCTATAAAATATTGATTTCCTCAGATGCTCCACCTTGTAGGCGGGGTGATTTACTGTTCGGAATATTGCGAGGATTGAGAAATTGGAAGAGATGAACAAACGGGCAGAAACACTTACTGCTATAGGCGATTTGGCCGCAAACATTGCTCATGAGATCAGGAATCCCCTGGGAAGTATAGAACTCTTCGCATCCCTTATAATGAAGGAAGGCAGGGATGAGAAGGTCCGGAACAGAGCGTCTCAGATCATTCGGTCTGTAAGGAATGTGGATACGACGTTATCCAATCTTCTTTTATTTGCCAGAGAGCTCAATCCGGTCATGAAACGAGTTAACCTTCTCGGTGTTCTCAGAGAGATTGTGGCTTTTGCCCAGGACATTATAGAGAAGGAAAACATCTCATTTTCAGTATCATATGCGGATGTGGATCTGTACGTTGAGGGTGACACAGAGTTGTTGAAACAGGTCTTTTTAAATCTGGTACTGAATGCGTATCAGGCGATGCCCGATGGCGGACATCTTCATATTGAAACGAAGAGGTCTGAACGAAGAGGCGAGGAGGGGAAAAGCCAACAATCATATGCTGATGTCAGCTTTGTTGATACGGGTACAGGAATTCCTCCGGAAAACATTCAGAGAATATTTAACCCCTTCTTTACGACCAGGGAAAAGGGAGCAGGGATCGGTCTTGCAATCGTTCATAACATAGTCGATGTTCACGGAGGTACTATAGACGTAGAGAGCGGAAAGACCGGCGGAACCGTTTTCCACGTAACCTTTCCACTGATGAGGGAATACGATACCGGATTGAGTAGAAATATTAAAGTTGGATAGTTGTAAATAATGGAAACAAAATCGATTTTAGTCGTAGACGATGAACCTTCAATGAGAATGGCCCTTTCAGAGTCTCTTGAGAGCTGTGGATATGAAGTCATTACTGCAAACAATGGTGATGACGCATTGAACAAGTTCCAGGAGGGTCTGTATGATCTTGTCATCACGGATGTAAGGATGCCAAAAAAGGGAGGAATGGAGGTCCTCCGTCGTATTAAAGAAACGTCCCATGAAACTCCCGTTATTGTCATTACGGCTTATGGAACCGTCAATACGGCCGTGGAAGCCATGAAGGAAGGTGCTTCGGACTTTATCATGAAACCCTTCTCGTTGGAGCATCTGGAGTTGGTGGTAAAAAACGTCGTGTCAAAGAATGAACAGGATGAAAGCACGTCAGGATATACGAAGCGAGAGCACCTCTCCTCAAAGAAAACAATCGTAACGAGAGACGATAGGATGCTGTCCCTCCTGGATTTACTGAAAGGCATAGCCAGGAGCAACTCGAGTGTTCTTATACAGGGAGAGAGCGGGACCGGTAAAGAATTGATAGCCCGTTATATACACCATTGTAGCGACAGGTCACGTATGCCATTCGTAGCAGTTAATTGTTCTGCTATACCGCATAATCTGCTTGAGAGTGAGATGTTCGGTTATGAAAAAGGTGCGTTTACCGGTGCAGCCATAAAGAGATTGGGAAAGTTTGAATTGGCACATGGTGGAACGCTGTTGCTGGATGAGATTAGCGAGATGGACCTCCAGCTTCAGGCAAAACTTCTCAGAGTTATTCAGGAATCCGAAGTGGACAGATTGGGTGGTAAGGGTCCTGTACCAGTCGATGTGAGAATAATAGCGACGACAAATGCGGATCTGAAAAAACGTGTTTCTGAAAAGAAATTCAGAGACGATCTCTACTATCGCCTGAATGTCATTCCCGTCAAGATTCCGCCGCTGAGGGAACGAAGAGATGACATTGGTGTCCTGACTGACTATTTTTTAAAAAAATTTAACAAACGTAATGGAAGAAAAAATTGTAAGGTCTCAAAAGACGTCAAAGTAATATTGGAAGAACATGATTGGCCGGGTAATGTGAGAGAACTGGAAAATGTTATCGAACGGTCGGTCTTAATCTGTAGAGACGACATAATCCTGCCCGAACATCTTTATATGGATGGAGACTGCGGGAACACGGAACACACAGAAAATACACATCAAATAGCCGGCGGTGAGCAGGCTGATACGTCTCAGGGATTAACGTTACGGGATTATGAGAAGGGGCTTATATTCGACACATTAGAAAAAGTTGGTGGGAATAAGACACGGGCGTCAAAAATATTAGGTATCAGTGTTCGAACCATGAGAAATAAACTCAATGAGTATAAGAACGATGAATCTATGATCGATAACAGGTGAGAGGTGAGTACGGAGTAATAGTTTGCTTGTGTTGCATTTTGGTACGGGCATTGCATCTTGATTCCTGAGAGGTACTCATATGGAAAAGTTATTCGGCAAAACAGTCGACGTGTTATCAACCATGATGGAATATCAGTCGAAGAGACATAAACTGATAGCCGCAAATATCGCGAATATCGATACCCCGGGGTATATACCCAAAGATATTGTCTTTAAAAAAGAGCTGGATGGAATGATGTGCAGTGAAAAAAGTGTTGCGATACATAAAACGAATCCCGGGCACTTATCCTCAAAGGGTTGTGATGAATATGAAATGGTTAATGAAGGTAATAAGGTAAACATTGATAAGGAGATGACAAGATTGGCAGAAAACAATTTAATGTACAATCTTTCAGTAGAGTTGTTAGCAAGAAAGTTCAGAAGCCTGACAACGGTACTCAAGGAGGTGAAGTAATATGGATTTTGCTGATACATTTAAGGTCTGTGCATCGGGATTCGCGGCCCAGCGGGCAAAAATGGATGTTATTGTTACAAACCTTGCGAATGTTAACACGACACGTACACCTGAAGGTGGGCCGTACAAGAGGAAGGTAGTTGTTTTTTCGGCTGAACCCGTGAACGGAAGTTTTGACAATGTTCTGGATGCATCTTTGCAAGCGGTGCGAGTCGACGACATAGTTGAAGACGAAAAAAGTGTAAAAACGGCCTATGACCCGCACCATCCCGATGCTGATGAGAGTGGATTTGTCTCCAGGCCAAACATTAATTCGATTATAGAAATGTCAGATATGATTGCGGCCCATAGAGCATATGAAGCGTGTGTCACCGTATTCGATGCAACGAAGAATATGGCACTCAAGACATTGGATATTGGGAAATAGCAGCTGCGTTGTAACGGCAGAGTCCGAGCATTCTGTCTTTAATGGAACAGTAATACACGCAGATTATCAAGATCTTTTAACAAAATCTGCGTTCTCAGACAGCAGGGGGTCAGTATCATGAATAATGTATCCATCCGCGGTAATCTTACACAACATATCTCGAACAACCAGGGGGAAAATGTTGCCGGTAAAAATATCAAAACATCTTTTAGCGACGTATTAAAAAACACGATCAGCGAAATCAACGAACTCCAGGTAGATGCCGACAAGGCTATCACAAAGGTAGAATTGGAAGATTCAGGCAGTATACACGAAGCCATGATAGCCCTGGAAAAGGCGAACATTTCCTTCAGGGTAATGATGACGGTGAGGAATAAGATTCTGGATGCCTATCAGGAAATCATGAGAATGCAAGTCTAAATGTGGATAGTGTAAAAAATATACATGGAGAAAAAAGGGCATAAGGGAATATGGATTCGATATTTCAATTCGTGAGTCAGGTATTAAAAGGTTTCAACGCACTGACGCCGTCAAAAAAGATGGTTGTCGTAATAGCAGCGGCCGTCAGTCTGTTGAGTATCTGGTCGTTGGTCTTTTTTGTGAACCAACAAGAATACAGGGTGCTCTTTTCAAATCTCTCCAATGATGATGCGGGAAAAATTATTGCCAAGCTCGAGGAAAAAAAGATTTCCTACAAACTATCTCCGACAGGGGATTCCATCAGGGTCCCATCGCAAAAAGTCTCAGAGTTGAGGCTTGATTTAGCATCGTCAGGATTGCCGCAAGGCGGGGCGGTGGGATTTGAAATATTTGATAATAAAAATTTCGGGGTTACTGAATTTGTTCAACAACTCAATTACCAAAGGGCATTACAGGGAGAATTGGCACGAACGATTAGCAGCCTTGATGAAATCCAAAAGAGCAGAGTTCACATTGTCATACCCCAAAAGTCACTTTTCATCGAGCAGCAGGCGAAACCAACCGCATCCGTATTTTTAAAACTGAATTCGGGAAGAAAACTGCAATCATCCCAAGTGGACGGGATCATCCGATTGGTAGCCAGCAGTGTAGAAGGCCTGAACCCGAATGAGGTGATGGTCGTTGATAGCAACGGGAACGTCTTATCAAAGACGGTACCGGACTCTGAATTCTCACAGATGACTAATTCACAGATAGGATATCAGAAAAATGTGGAAAAAGAACTTTCCACCAGAATTCAATCCATGCTGGAAAAGGTTGTCGGTCAGGGCAAGGTTGTTGCCAAAGTGTCTGCCACACATGATTTTCAGGTTACTGAAAAAACGGAAGAAGTGTATGATCCTGAGGAACCGGTTGTCAGGAGTGTTCATCGCAAGATTGAAAAATCGGGAACACCTTTTTCAGGAAAAGGACAAAGCACGGTAAGTCCTACGGAGAGACAGGGTGGCGATGTCTATCGTACGAGTCGAGAAAAAAGTGATGAGGTCATTAATTATGAAATTACGCGGGTTGTCAGTAAAACGGTGATGCCCGTAGGAGAGATTAAGAGACTGTCAGTCGCAGTTCTCGTGGATGGAAATTATGTGAAAGATGATAAAGGGGTAGAGACGTTTCAGCCACGATCCAAGGAAGACTTGGCTGTCTTAGAAAATCTTGTAAAAAAATCAGTTGGTTTTGATGCCAGGCGGGGAGATACGGTAGTCATATCAAGCGCTCCGTTTAAAAAGGTTCACATGGATGTGGCCATGAGCGAGGATGGTTCGTGGAAGAATATCCTGATCTCTTTGATCCCGGCGATTAAATTCGTCGTTTCTCTAATAGCTCTCTTGTTGTTGGTGTTTATTATTCTCCGTCCTTTAGTGGCATTTCTTATAGCGAAGGGCAAGGAAGGAGGAGTCAGGATGAGTGACAGATATGTTGCAGACGGTAAACTGGATATGGAAGGCAATCTCATGAAGTTAGATGACTCAACAAAACAAATTCCACAAGAGGTTGAACTGGTGCGGCAGATGGCCACGAGAGATTCCCAGGATTTTGCAGAATTGGTTAGAAATTGGTTGAAATAAGGTTCCGAAAAGCGTGTTAGTTAGGGGATTGTGATTTATGACAAACGATGAGAAGGCAGCGATATTGATCTTGAGTCTGGAAGAGAATCTTGCAGCACGTGTTATAAAAAATTTGAGGCCCGATGAAATCAAGCGGTTAGGTACATCCATGAACCGCCTATCGAAAATATCAAATGCCGATATGGAGTTTGTCGCCAAAGAATTTTGCTCATTAGCTCAAGAAAAGGGGAAACGTATAGTATCAGTACAGGACGACGTTATTCGAAATATCATTATAAAAGCCCTCGGGGCAGATCGGGCTGAGAAACTCCTCGAAGCAATTGAGAAGGACACTTTCAAAATACAGGAGAATCCCCTCATTGACAAGTTGAAAGATATTGATCCCAAAGTTCTGGTGGAATTTACAAAAATGGAGCATCCCCAGACCATCGCACTCATATTGGCACATCTGAAACCTCCACAGGCAGCTGATATACTTGAGAATCTGTCTCCCGAACAACAGGCTGAAATCTTGAAGAGAATGGCAACACTGAAAAGTGTTCCCCGGGAGTTTATTGATGAAATGACCAGGGCCCTCGAATCTGAGATTGTTGTTGGTGGTGGAATTAGCGAGCAGTATTTTGGTGGCGTTAACCTGGCAGCAGAAGTATTGAACCAAATGAGCAGAAATGCGGAGAGCTCAATTCTTGAAGCGCTCGATAATACTACTCCTGAACTGGCAAACGAAATCAGGAATCTCATGTTTACGTTTGATGATGTACTGAAGTTAGATGATAAGAGTATGAGGGAGATATTACAGGAAGTCAGTGGTGAAGATCTGGCCCGTGCCATTAAGATGCTCGAACCGACGCTGCGGGAGAAGATCTTGAAAAATATGTCGAAGCGTGCGGCAGAGATGCTTATGGAGGATATCGAGCTTATGCCACCCACACGTGTATCTGAGATAGAGATGAGTCAGAGAACTATCATTGAAGTTGCGAAGCGATTAGCTTCTGAAGGTCGAATAGTAATTGCACGCGGAGCAGAAGAAGATGAGTTTATCTAACAAAGTTATCAAGGCGGAAAACACAAAAATAATCGGTTCAAAGAAAAAAGTAGCTGCAAAGTTCGTTCACGTCGATATGACAGGGAACGGTACAAACAATGCCGACAAGCGTTATGACAATGGTGTGACGAGTGCTGCAGCGATAGAAAAAAGAATAAAGAATACAGCAGATGAGGCTTACAACAAGGGGTATTCAGAGGGGATACATGAGGGGAGAACCAGAGAGAAGCAAGAACTCTCTCTATCATTGGCTTCTGTTGAGAAACTCATCAAGACGTTAAAATCATTGGAAACAGAACTTTTGAAGCGATTTGAAGGAGACATTCTCAGCCTCAGCATGGCAATTGCCGAAAAGGTCATTCATAAGGAGGTATCAATAAATAGAGATGTCATTGTGGCCGTATTGAATGACACCATACGGAACGTCAGAGATAAAGAGGGCTTGAGGATCAGGCTGAACCCCGACGATTATAAATACATAACAGAGATTAAACCGGAGTTTCTCAATAACAACCCCGATATGAACAATGTAAGATTTGAAGTGGATGTACGGATTCAACGGGGAGGAGCTGTTGTTGAGACGAATTTTGGAGAAATGGATGCACAGCTTGATCATCAGTTACAGAGAATAAAGGAATCGTTGCCGTTACGATAGTGTTGATTTTTCTATGAATGTAAATTTTGCACAATACCACAAAATAGTTGAAGGGATAAATCCGGTCAGGGTTTATGGTAAGGTGAATGATGTAGTCGGCCTCCTGGTTGAGGGGTATGATCCGGGAACTTCAATCGGTGAAATGTGTCACATCTATTCAAATGGCAATGCCTCACCGATCAGTTCGGAGGTTGTTGGTTTCAGGAAAGGAAAGGTCCTCCTGATGCCCATTGAAAGTCTTCAGGGCATCGGGCCGGGGTGTAAAATTCTTCCCCTGGGGAAAAAGGCTGATGCGAAAGTTGGTTCTCAACTATTAGGGAGAGTTATCGATGGGTTGGGAAATCCCATCGATGATAAGGGCCCTATCGAGTGGCAGGAAGAATACCCGATTTATGCAGAACCCCTCAATCCCCTTAAAAGGGCACGAATAACGGAACCCATAGATCTGGGGGTAAGAGTGATAAACGGATTGTTCAGCTGTGGAAAAGGGCAGCGGATGGGAATTTTCTCAGGGTCAGGAGTTGGCAAGAGCTGTCTTCTAGGTATGATGGCACGAAATACGCGAGCTGATGTGAACGTTATCGGTCTTATTGGTGAACGGGGGAGAGAGGTTCGTGAATTCATTGAAAATAATCTTGGTGAGGAAGGGTTGGCACGATCAGTGGTTGTGGTTGCAACATCCGATAGTCATCCCCTGATACGGATGAGGGCGGCATATGTAGCGACATCCGTTTCCGAATATTTCAGGGATAAGGGGAGGGATGTTCTCCTTATGATCGACTCTCTCACGAGATTTGCCATGGCACAGAGGGAAGTGGGTCTTTTCCTCGGAGAACCGCCAACGACAAAAGGTTATACGCCATCGGTTTTCAGCCTCATGCCGAAATTGCTGGAAAGAACGGGAAATATTGAAGATGGTGGGAGCATTACGGGACTATATACCGTGCTTGTAGAAGGAGATGATTTTAACGAGCCTATTGCTGATGCCGCTCGTTCAATACTTGATGGACACGCGAGCCTGTCCCGGGATCTGGCGGCAAAAAATCACTATCCGGCTGTGGATGTACTCAATAGCATCAGCAGGGTAATGATGGATATTGTTGATAGTAGTCACAGGAAAAAGGCCAATGATATTCTGAATATCGTGGCAACGTATAAAAAAGCAGAAGATCTGATCAATATAGGAGCCTATGTGAACGGAAGCAATCCTGAAATCGATTATGCAATACAAATGATAGACAGAGTAAATTCATATCTCAGGCAAGACTTTGATGAGAAGGTCAGTTTTAAAGAAAGTGCTGAGCAGTTAATCTCTCTTTTGAAGTAAAGGTGGAATATGTTTCATTTTAAACTGCAGCCCGTTCTCGATTACAGAAAACAGATAGAAGAACAGCTTCTGTCAGAATTTGCAGATGCAAAACGGCGCCTCAATTACGAAAAGGAACGATTAGAACTATTGGAGAACAAAAAAAAGGCTTTAATTGCTCAACTGGAATCTATGAGTGAAGGCGACATCACTATTGCCGATATTTCTCTGTGTCGGTCATATTTAGAGCGGATACGTGATGACGAGAAGTGCCAGCATGAGGTTGTGTTAAAGTTGGATAGGGAGCTGGAAGACAAAAGAATCAAGCTTCTCGATGCGATAAAAAAGAGAAAGATCCTGGAAGTTATAAAGGAAAAGAAAACCGAAGAATACAGGACAAATCTCATTCTTAATGAACGCAAAGAGTTGGATGAATTTGGGGTTTCCCGGTCCGGAAGAGGTAAAGAAATTGAAGAAACTGATAATTATCTGTGAAATTTTTATACTGTTTGTATTTCTCGTAAAGATAGTCATGGTCGGAGGAATCGTAAAGAGTGCCGATTCCTTAAGCCCTGTTCTGACTGTTAATCAGGCACGTGCGGAATCTACCTCCGAGAGCAATCACACGTATCCCGTTAAAGTCAAAGATGTAAGTGAAGACCCTTTAGTGACGGAAAAAAAACTTATGGCCTCATTATTGGAAAGTCAAAAACAGCTTCAGGATCGAGAAGCCCTTCTGCAATCGAGAGAGAAACAGATACGTTTATTGAAGACAGAGATACTTTCAAAAATTGACGAACTTCTTGAGATAGAGAAGAGATTAACAGTAGTTGTCGAGGCCATTAAAGAGGTTGATGACAAGAAATACCAGGATCTTGCGAGGGTTTATGAGTCGTCCCCCCCGTCTCAGGCAAGTGCTATGCTTGAAAAAATGGATAAAAAGACAGCCGCGGCCATTATCATGAATATGAAGAGTAAAAAGGCCGGAGAAATATGGGGGCATATTAGTCCGAGCAAGGCAATCGAGATAACGAAAGAGATAACCAACCTGAAGATTTCATCGGGAGAAAGCACTCATCGCTGACAGATTCCCGTGCAAACGAAAATCGATTTAAAATTCAAAGCACGAAGCTCGAAACAAATTCTAATATTCAATGACATAATGTTCAAAACATAAGGGCAGTGCCTCAGGTTTGGTCAAGAAGCACAAATCATATATCGTTTTGATATTTGGATTTTTGTCATTTCGTATTGTTTCGGATTTCGTGATTTGACATTCGGATTTTAATATACGTTTTCCCGTTCCCGATTTTCAAATTTCCATTTCCCGTTTTTTAACCTCATATCGGCACTTTTGCAACAGCTCCTTGAGATCGGAATTTTTTTTCATGTCCCCTGAAACCTGTAGGCAATATTTGCCCCTTTTCAAATATTCTGGGCGATTAATTTTTGTAACCAATTGATATAATACATAATATTATGCTGCGCTTGTGTGGCACATCTCTTGCTCCCCTTCCCAACAAAGACATTTTCGATACTATGTTTCCTCTCTTCTTGCCGAGGAAACGGATTTGGTGCATCCGCTAATCCAGAAAGTTGATGTTTCAATGAATACAGCAGGCAACATGGAAATTTTGATGAACTGTTTTTCCGATCTTTCGGGAGCGGAAAAGGGTTTGCTTGAAGGTGGAATCGGGAAAGGACAATCTACGAACGGATCAGGAAGCGATGAGATTCCGTTCCTTCAGATGTTGAAAGAAAGGTTGTCATCCAATTCAAAAAATAAAATTCCTGTAATGGGAAAGTGTTTTCTGACGGAACAAGAAGGAGCCGATCTCAAAGAGGAGAACACAGGAAAGAGTATTCAGAGTCTCAAAAAAGAGGACCTGAAAGTATTGTTCTCTGCCCTTGCAGGATTGGCTCAGAATCGATTTGACAAAGGCGGGGGCACCGTTTTCTCAACGGGGGATGGAATCAAGGAAAATCCGTCAAAGCTCATTCCATATCATGGCTTACAAAAGGGTGATGCTGCTAAGGCGATCTTTGATGGAAGAAACGGCCGAGAAATATCGCCTCAGGATGTGAAAAATTTAATCAACCACATAATGAAAGGATTTGAGAGGATTCGCTCCGGTAGTGAATCGGGATTCGTTCCCGGGAAAGCAAAACAGGAGATAGTCGATATTTTGAAAGGGTTCGGTTTCAATGAGAAAGAAATCGAAGGGCTTCTGTCTGTCGGCAAGAATGAGAAAGAACAGAATGAAATTGCCGTGATGAAAGAATCTGACATCGGTAGAGATACAGGGAAGAAATTATACGATGTAAAGACCGGGGAATTATCGGCCGCCGTTAAAGAGATCGTAAAGGAATTTCGTGAATCACAACCCCAAAATGTAAGCGCATTGTCGTCGGCAGCCGGTGAAGAATCGGATGGCGTGAAGAAAAATGTAACAGCTATGAAAAGCAACGGCAGTGAGAAAAACAAAACCGAAACGATAAATACGGAAATGAAGCAAAACGCCACGGTGCCGAAAGCAGGGCTACGAACGGCAATAACGGCTTTGAATGCAACGGCTAGGGACAATACCGATGACATCGGAAAAAGAGGGAATCTTCTTTCAGGGAAGGATTCAACGGTTACGAATGATACGGCACGGCATTTAAAGACAGTGAACACGCAGGGACAAGGCGAAAAGGAAGGAAACACAAAATTTGCAAATGAGAATGGACCAAAAGATGTTGTAATAACTCCAGTGGAAGAGTTTCATCAAGAAGGTCGGTTGGTGCATCGCTCGGGAGACGGAAATCATGTGACGGTTTCTCACGGGTCAATGCCGTCAGCAAATACCACTGAAAACAGGGGTACTGTTGCCATGAACCCCCGGGTTGTGATCAACCAGGTGATCGATGCAACGGGAGAAAAATTGACAAAAGGATTTGGAAGGATTCGAATCGAGCTGAACCCACCTCACCTGGGTACGGTGGATATGGATGTCCTCGTTCGTGACAGCAAGGTTCACGTGGTTTTACAGACAGAGAATTATAATGTGAAACAGCTCCTGCAATCAAACATGGAGCAACTGAAGACATCGCTCCATACCCAGGGATTGACTGCCGATACAATCACTGTCTACGTTCAGGAAAAACCGGATGGGAATCATTACGAATACGGTCAGAATGGAGCACCGTACCAGGAAATGAACGACCGGAGGAATGACAGGGACAATCAAACAGGGTTCCGTAATTCCATGACAGACAGTTCGTCAATATCGCCGGAAGGTGAGTCAACCGTAGGCCTTGATGGGCGGATCAGTTTGTTCGCATGATAAAGAGAAGATCTCTTGAGGAGGTATAACAATGGATTACATCGAAGCTTTGAGTTCAAGTTATATATATCCTACATCGAATGATAAACAAAACGATGAAGTGGGTAAAGACGAATTTTTAAAAATGTTGATCGCTCAGCTCCAGTACCAAGACCCGCTCAACCCCTTGGATGGTACCGATTTCACTGCTCAACTGGCGCAGTTTTCCAGCCTTGAACAATTGACGGACATGAACACCAATCTCGAAAATCTTTATAAAAATCAGGTGATATCAAACAGGGTCAGTGCTGTGAACCTTATCGGAAAAGAAATTACAACACTGGGAAATACAATCCAGGTTGAAGGCGCACCGGTAACGATTTCCTATAATCTGACCGAGGACGTTACAACGGGATCTGTCAACATTTACGGACTTGATGGGGGCTTGGTGAAGACAATAACCTTTAATAATCAGGAAGCAGGCAAAAACTCGGTTGAATGGGACTGTCAGGGTGTTGCAGATGGTGTTTATACGTATGAAGTGACAGCTCAAAACAGTGAAGGAGATACGGTAACTGTGGATGCGTTGTTTACTGGCCAGGCAACGGGGGTAAGCTTCTCCGGTGAAACGTCATATGTTCTGGTAGGTGACATAAAGATTCCTTTCGATAATGTACTGTATGTAAAAAACAATGAAGATAATTAAATTAAGACAAAAACTGAATGTAAAAAAAAGATCAGGAGGTTAGTGAGACATGGGTAGTTCATTATATGCTGGTATTTCAGGATTAACGGCCAGTTCCAAACAGATGGATGTCATCGGTAATAATATTGCCAATGTTAATACCATCGGTTTTCGGGCCGGAAAGATTCAATTTGCCGACATTCTGAGTCAGAGTATTACCGGCGGATCGTCAACCTTCATGCAGGTCGGCCGTGGTGTCGCCATCAGCGATGTATCGACGCAGTTTTCTCCGGGATCATTTGAAACAACGGCAAATGCCACCGATCTTTCCATCGATGGAGACGGCTTCTTTATCGTCGAAGACGCCGACGGGGGATTGTACTACACAAGGGCAGGTGCATTTCATGTCGATAGTGACGGGTATCTGGTGGATGTCAATGGTTATAAGGTCCAGGGGTACAATCTTCTTTCCGGTGATCCCAACACGGTAACCGATATCTCTCTCAGCGACGTACAGTCGGCTCCGGTGGCAACAACAACCGTTTCCGTCGGAGCAAACCTCGATTCAGCAACTGCAACAGGAGATGTTTTCAACGCGGCCCAGACAGTCTATGATTCGCAGGGTGAAACGCATACGCTGAAGATGAAATTTCAAAAGACGGAGGGAAACGGCTACTGGAGCTGTCAGTCCTATCTGGACAACGGTGAAGCGACAGCACAGACTTCCTATGGGCTTGTATTTGATTCCAACGGGGAGCTGAGCAGCATATACAACGCTACGGCAACGCCAACAGTAACGACTGCCGGTACCGGTACAGCCGTAATGACGGTAAACAATCAAGGACAGATGTATCTGGATGCAGCACCTAATATCGTACTGACAAGAGGTGCCGATGCCAACACGTGGACAATAACGGATGACGGTGGTTATACAAATATGTCATTCACCCTCGGTGCCGTTGGGACCGATGATGAGATAGCCATCGACCTGGATGGTGCGGGCGGTGCTGATTTGACCTTTGCTCTTGCGAACGTATGGGGAAACACCGATACGATTGAGATTGCAATTAATCAGACTGAAGTGAATCCAGCAGATGTTTCCCTTACGTTTGGAGCGTTAGCGAATGGAGCAACCATCGGAAGCAGCAATGTTGTAACGTGGGATCTTGCCGGTACGACGGCACAATCACTGACAGGGTATGCCAGTACATCAGTGGTCAAAGCGTTAACTCATGACGGATATGCCTCTGGTGTTTTGAAAAGCCTTTCCGTAACAGCGGAGGGCATCCTCAGCGGTTTCTTCACGAACGGTCAGACAGCGGATATCGGACAGATCGTTCTTGCCGATTTTTCCAATCCCTGGGGACTGAAGAGAATGGGCAACAATCTGTTTGGTGAAACGGTTACATCAGGAGCTGCAGTCCAGAATAAACCCGGTTCTGCCGGTATGGGTGATATCAATCCGAACTCCCTCGAGATGTCCAACACGGATATCGCCACGGAGTTCATCAACATGATTACCGCCCAGCGGGCATATCAGGCCAGTGCCAAGGTTGTTACGACGACCGATACGATGATGGCCGAACTGATGAATATTAAGCGATAGTCGGAGAGCGATCAGCTTTCGGCCGTCAACCGTTAGATTAACATGGAAAATATTTATTGATCATGAAGGCTGGACACTGAGTCTTCTCAGGTGTCCAGCCTTATACTTTTGTCATTAGTCTTTACCGCTCAACGTTTGTGCGGATTCTGGATCATCCTATGTTTATCTTCTGACTGAAGCACGGCAGTTCTTTAGTCCGGACTTTACTGCATGTAGTTATCGAAACGTCCTTGATACAGCAGGACCAGACATAACCCCGACAAGCAGGTCGAACGGACGTCAAATTAATGACGATTTGTCAAAAAATCCCTTTCTTCAAAGGAAACAGTTTTCCTTCATTCTCTTAACTGACCGATATCACATGTAAATGTCTGATATTTTATCTGTGATGCTTCTGGTACGGTATTTGCTCATTTGAGAAATGACAATCTTTAAAACAACGACGGGGTGGTGGATTCAATGGATCTGGCTACAATTGCAGGAATATTAAGCGGGTTCGGTCTCGTAATCGGTGCAATGAGTATGGGAGGCGGCCTCTCATGGTTTATCAATATTCCTTCAGTATTTATTGTCGTAGGCGGAACGTTTGGTGCCGTGCTTATCAACTATCCGATCTCAGATATGCTCGGTATGATTAGAATAGCGAAGAATGTACTGTTTCATAAAGAACTGAAAGTTGGTGAAGCAATAGAGATGCTGGTCGAAATGTCGAAGACAGCGCGGCGTGAGGGGATACTGGCACTGGAGAAACAAGTAGATAATGTTGATGATGCCTTTTTTTCGAAAGGTATCAGATTGATGATAGACGGCATCGAGCCGGCAGCTCTTTCCAAGATACTCTATACGGAACTTGAGTTCGTTGAGGAGAGGCACAGACTGGGAGCGGAGATATTCACAACTATGGGGAATTTTGCACCTGCCATGGGTATGATGGGAACATTAATCGGATTGGTAAAGATGCTGATGCAAATGGATGATCCCAGTTCCATCGGGCCTGCCATGGCGGTCGCTCTTATTACCACCTTTTACGGTGTTATTCTGGCAAATCTGATCTTTCTGCCCATCGCAGGCAAGCTGAAAACGCGAAGTGCCGATGAACTCATGATGAAGCAATTGTTGATTAGTGGAATTTTATCAGTTCAGTCGGGGGATAATCCGAGAATATTAGAACAAAAACTTCATTCATTTATATCGCCCAATGAGAGAAAGTCGGTGTTCTAAATGAATGAGGAATATAAAAAGGATAAAGGTGGAGGTGGGGCACCGGTAGCCAGTTGGGAGGTGATCTATTGCTCTCTTGCTCTTATTCTAGTCGCTTTTTTTGCCATGCTCGTATCCTATTCAACCGTTGAAGAGAATAAGATGACAAACTTCATTCGGGGTTTTTCGGTTTCTTCGGAAAAGACAATGATGGACGGACTGTCATCATCATCCGCTTTGAGAAAATTCATGGCCTATACGGCGGGACGCAAGACCGGTGGTGGCGGTACCATCTTACGCAATACACCTGATATGATCGGAAGTGATAAAAAATCGGTTGTCATGGGGATGTCGTCACTGACAGAATTTATCGAAAATGCGGGAATAGGTAATGTTGCTCATGTGGAACGGACGGACACGGGGTTTAAGGCGACATTCGGAAGCAGTGTTATGTTTCCGTCGGGTGTCGCAACCATTAACAAAAATGCGATTCCATACCTCGATAAAATGATTGCCGTAATGAAAAAAAACAAATTTTCCGTACGGATTGAGGGACATACGGATAACGTTCCCATACAAACTGAACAATTTCCGTCAAATTGGGAATTGTCGACGGCACGAGCGGTCAACGTCCTCCGGTATTTTCTCGATAAGGGGAAAATCCCTCCGATGAGATTGGCCGCTGTTGGATTTAGCGAGTATCATCCCATAGCATCGAACGATACAACGAAAGAGAGACAAACAAACCGGAGGGTTGAATTTTATTTCGAGATATATCGAGGGGAAGAATAACGCTTGCATAGAGAGATAGCACGTGAAGAAAAAAGCAAAAAATAAGGAAGAAGGGGGCGGAAAATGGCTTACAACCTTCAACGATATGGTTACCCTGCTCCTTACATTCTTTGTTTTGGTTCTTTCCATGGCAGATACGGATTCAGGCAAGGTTAAGGAAATGTGTCGCTCCGTCCAGGATGCCTTCGGGATGTTGCAGTGGGGAGAGTTAAGCGGTGTAAGGGCTTTTACCCCTTTCATTTCCCCCAGGGGTAATCAAATACTCACATATGAAAAAAAGAAGGAAGCGTTGGCCGATCATTTAAACGAGATAACGGGAATTGATGCGACAGTGACAGAGAATGGCGTGTCCATTATTATGGGAGAAAAGGTGTTATTTGAAACAGCGAAAGCCGACTTTGGAAAGAAGGACCAGACAGTTCTTGAGAAGCTTAGTCCTATTCTCAAAAATGCTGATTGTCAAATACGAGTGGAAGGACATACGGACAATGTTCCCATCAGTAATGAATACTTTGCATCAAACTGGGAGCTTTCGACGGCACGGGCTGTCGCTCTTATTAAATATTTCATTCATGACGGCGGTATTTCTCCGGAAAGACTTTCTGCGGCAGGTTATGCTGATGCGCGGCCCCGTTTCGCGAATATAAGCGACTCAAACAGGGCTTTCAACAGGAGAGTGGAGATTATTTTAACATTGAAAGAGTAAGGAGGAGAGATGGCTGACGAAGAAAAAAATGAGAATCTTGAAGAAAATGAAGATTCAAAAAAGAAGAAAGGTAAAGGCTCAATTATTAAATGGATTGTCATTGTTTTTGTGCTTTTGATCTTGACAGCCACCGGTTTTGGAGGGTGGAAATATTATCAATCCCACATGGCAAATTCGCAAAAGAAGGTCGAAGAACAAAAGCCTTTAATAGGTGCCGTCTGGCCTATGGGTACTATGATTGTAAACCTGATGGATGGCAATGGCGAACGATACCTGAAAGCGGTTGTTCAGGTGGAATTATCGAGCCAGGATTGTATAACGGAATTAGACGTGTTGAAACCAAAGATAGTGGACAATGTCTTGGACCTCCTTTCATCGAAGAAATACAAGGAAATCGTAGGATACGGCGGAAAACAGCAGCTGAGAGATGAAATTGCCATGCGTGTTAATAGCTATTTGACAAAAGGGAGAATCAAATACGTCTATTTTACCGAATTTGTCATTCAATAAAGGGTCAGTGGTATTTGTATAATATTTATTAGCAGGGGGATAAGGTATTTATGTCTCAGATACTATCGCAAGATGAGGTGGATGCCCTCTTAAAGGGTATATCGGGGGGTGAGATTGAAACTGAGCCGGAGGCGATCGACGAATCGATATCTCACCCGTACGATTTGACCAGTCAGGACAAAATCGTACGGGATAGAATGCCGACCCTGGAAATGCTTACAGAACAGTTTGCCCGGATGTTCAGAACGACCATGTCTTCATTGTTGCGAAAGGTTGTAAGTGTCAATATCGTATCATTAAAAATGATGAAATACGGGGAATTCATGAGAACGGTTCCATTACCGACGAGTATGCATGTCTTTAAAATGGATCCGTTAAAGGGGAACTCTCTTTTTGTATTTGAATCAAAAATTATTTTTACCTTGGTTGACATACTCTTCGGTGGAACGGGACGGGATTCATTCAAAGTTGAGGGGAGAGATTTTACTGCGATCGAAAACGGACTTATACGCAAGGTTGTTTTAAGTGCACTCAATGATCTTGAAAAGGTATGGAAACCGCTTATCAATCTCAATATAGTGTACCAGAGATCGGAGGTTAATCCTCAGTTCGTCCAGATTGTCTTACCGTCAGAAGTCGTGATTGTGACCGTGTTCGAGATAGAAATGGATTTTTCTTCGGGCAATATTACTTTATGTATTCCCTATTCGACGATAGAACCGATTAAGGAAAAAATGCGGTCTGGCTATCAGGTTGACAACCTGGAAGTAAGTGACGAGTGGAAAGAAAGCTTGGAATCGGAAGTCAGATTATCAAGCGTAAATATGGAGGTATTGTTAGGCAAGACGGAACTTAAGGGGCGAGAAATTGCAAATTTGAAGAAGGGAGACGTTATTCTCCTTGATCGTTATTATAGTGATGATCTGGATGTCTATGTGGAGGGTTTCTTGAAATTCAAAGGCCAACCAGGAGTATATAAGGGAAACCAGGCATTACAAATATCACAGGTCATTATGGAAGACTGAGGTGGTTGCTATGGAACAGAGTGAACGACATGAAGTAACAAAAGATAAGGCTGCGGCATCAGACGAAGACATCGGTTGGGATGATGTCCAGGAAGAAATGAAAGCATCGGCGAAGGCGGTTGAGGCAGACAAAGCAGATGATTCTACGGAGAAGGACGAGGACATTAGCTGGGATGACGTTCAGGAAGGGCTGAACGGATCAGCAAATCCGGTTTCGGAAAGAGAAGTAAGTACCGTTCAATTCGAAGAGGTACAAGGTAGTGAACGGAGAGGCAACTCACTGGAATTAGATTTCCTCCTGGATATACCCCTGGAAATGACCGTTGAACTGGGCAGGTGCAAAATGTTGATTAACGACCTTCTTCACTTAGGTCAGGGTTCGGTTCTTGAATTGACCAAACTTGCTGGTGAGCCCATGGACGTTTTCGTTAACAACAGATTGATTGCAAGAGGTGAGGTGGTCGTTGTTAATGAAAAGTTCGGAGTTCGGTTGACTGATGTTGTCTCTCATGTGGAGAGGATCAATAAGCTGAAATAGCCTGAGAAAGACAGAGATTATAATGAATTCATTGGATTTATTACCCTCTTTTTTGACAATCCTTTCGGCACTCGCCGTTGTTCTTGGTATAATGATTCTTACGGTATATTGTATCAAAAGGATTATGAAAAAGACGGGAGGGCACTTTAATGATGGGGAATTGATAAAAATTATATCGACGAAATACCTGGGACCCAAGAGTAAAATAATGCTCCTTGAAGTCTCAGGAAATCTGATGGTTATCAGCCTCTCGAATCATCAGATATCACTCCTGACTCGGATTGAAGATCAAGAGGTCTTCGAACAATTAAGAGGCATGCAACAGCAGGAACATAATGCCTCTTCTTTTTCTGATCAATTGGCACTCTGCAAGTCGAGATTGCTTTCCCTCTGTAGTTTCGCGGTAAAGGATAATAGAGGAAATGCATAAATGTTCAGCCAAGAAATGGCGATTATGCTTTATAAGCATTGTTATAGTTCTGGGAATTTTTCTTTTTGTCAGTCCGTTATGGGGCAAACCCTTTCCCATTCCTTCAATCAACGTGAATTTCTCAGATGGTAACAGTGAACCGGGCAAGGTAGCGATTGTTCTGCAGTTGCTGTTTATGCTCACCATTTTGTCACTTGCTCCGGCCATACTGATCATGCTGACATCATTTACCAGGATTGTCGTGGTCCTTTCTCTCTTGAGGCACGCCCTCGGCACTCAGCAGATACCGGCAAACCAGATCATCATCGGATTAGCTCTATTTCTGACGTTTTTCATTATGACTCCTGTCTGGAATACGGTAAACAACCAGGCGCTCCAGCCGTATGTTAATGATGAGATATCGTCTGAAAAAGCTCTCACCGTGACAACCCAGGCTCTCAGAACGTTTATGTTAAAACAAACAAGAGAAAAGGATGTGGCACTCTTTGTGAAGATTGCCAGGGGAGAAAGACCGAAAACACCCGAAAATATCAGGCTTCCTGTCCTGATCCCCGCATTTGTAATCAGTGAATTAAAAACGGCATTTCAGATCGGGTTTATGATTTATCTCCCGTTTCTGATCATTGATATGGTTATTGCCAGTGTACTCTTGTCCATGGGAATGTTGATGCTTCCTCCAATCATGGTCAGCTTGCCCTTTAAGCTGCTGTTATTTGTCTTGGTTGACGGGTGGTATTTGATTGTGGGTTCGCTGGTACAGAGCTTTGGCTAAAAGCGACACGGAGAATGATATATGTCTATCGATTTTGTAATGTCCATAGCAAATGAAGCCGTAAAAGTTACGCTTCTCCTTTCGGCTCCCATGCTTATCGTGGGCCTCATTATCGGTCTTGTTATCAGTATTTTTCAGGCTGTAACGCAGGTTCAGGAAATGACGTTAACATTTGTCCCCAAGATTATTGGTGTTATGGTGGCACTCATCATTGCTCTTCCCTGGATGATCAATGTTATCATCACGTATACCCAGAACCTTTTTAACTCCATCCCGCTGTATATTCGGTAGGGTGAAGGTTAAACGGTTACGTTACTATGAGTATGCCACCCATAACAGCCGAACAAATAGAAACGTTCGTACTCATTTTTTTGAGAGTGAGTGCAATTATCATCGTTATTCCCATTCTGGGAAACACAACGGTTCCCCTGAGGGTGAAAGGTGGACTGTCGGTTATTATCGCATTCTTGATTTTCCCCTTTGTTCACTATCCTGCGGCCTCATACGAGATCATTCCCCTGGTTTTGAAGATGGCGGGTGAAGTTCTGATCGGAATCATTATAGGTCTGACGGGCAGATTGATCTTTGCGGGAATACAACTGGCAGGACAACTTGTCGGTTTTCAGATGGGATTTGCCATTGTCAATGTAGTCGATCCCGTCTCCAGTTCGCAGGTTTCGATCGTCGCTCAGTTTCAGTATCTCATTGCCGCATTGATATTTTTTGCAGTGAACGGACATCACGTTTTTTTATACGCTATTGCAGAGAGCTACAACATTATTCCTCCCCTCGATTTTCATTTTTCGGGACCGTTAATGGAATCACTGCTATCATTATCGAGAGATATTTTCATCGTGGCAGTCAAAACAGGAGCGCCGATTATGACAATATTATTATTGACGAGCGTTGGCCTGGGGTTGATCGCACGAACCGTTCCCCAGATCAATATATTTATTGTCGGCTTTCCATTAAAGATAGGAATCGGTCTCATCGGTATCGGGCTGACACTGCCCATATTCGTAAGGATCGTAGGCACAATCTTTGTGACGTTTGAAGGAAAGATCAGACTGCTTATGCAACTTATGTGAACAGGGCAAAAGGTGAAAGACTATGGGCCAAGGGAAATCTATGATGGTGTGGTATCGTAAGTATAGCTGGATATTTTATTACTCCTTAAGCCTTTTGCCCTTTGCCTTGAGCCTCAAATCTGTATAGTTTTTTGACGCAAGCGTCACAGGATCGTTAGGATTTCGACTATGTCCGATGAACAAAATAAGGATCAGGAAAAAACTGAACAACCTACTTCGCGACGGAGAGAACAAGCGCGGGAAAAGGGACAGGTAGCGAAGAGCCAGGAGATTACCTCGGTGGCAATACTGATGGCCTGCCTGACACTTTTCTACTTTAGTTCAGCCATAATGGTCGAAAAGATGATGGGTCTCATGAGATGGACACTTCATGAATCGGGGCACTTTGTAATCAATGGCGATACAATCCATCTTCTTATACTCACCCTGATATATAAGACGTTTGGCCTCCTTGCCCCTCTGATGCTGACCGTTGTTTGTGTGGCGTTTATTGCCAATGTTTTCCAGATCGGCTTTATCTTTTCCTCGGAATCGATACAACCGAAACTGTCGAAGATTGATCCGATTAAGGGATTTAAGAGACTCTTTTCTGCCAGGTCCTTTGTAGAGTTAATAAAAAATATCTTTAAAATTCTGCTTATCGGTTTTGTTGCTTATATAACCGTTGTCGGAGAAATTAAAAATCTTATTCCTCTGGGGGATCAGAGTATATGGGGTGTATTGAATTGCATCGGGAAGGCTGCTTTCAAGGTTATGTTCAGATCCTGCTGGGTGCTCATTGTCCTGGCAGTACTCGATTATATCTTTCAGCGGTGGGACTTTGAAAAGAATCTCAAGATGTCAAAGCAGGAACTGAAGGATGAATATAAGCAAACAGAAGGTGATCCCCTTATAAAGGCACGTATAAGGAATCTCCAGAGAGAAGCGGCAAGAAAAAGAATGATGACCCAGGTTCCCAAGGCTGATGTTGTCATCACAAACCCCACACACATTGCGGTGGCTCTTGAATATGATCAGTCAAATATGTCAGCGCCAAAGGTTATTGCCAAGGGAAGGGGGTATATTGCCGCTAAGATTAAAGAGATTGCAGAGAAAAACAATGTTCCCATCGTCGAAAACAAACCCCTGGCACAAGTATTGTATAAGATAGTGGACATTGATCACATGATACCGACTAATTTGTATAAGGCGGTTGCCGAAGTGCTCGCATTCGTCTACCGTATGAAAATGAAACGATCATCGGGATACTCACGACAATGACAGGTTCTTACGCTGAAAGAAAAAATTTAACAGGTTGGTTAAGAAGCAGCAGTACGGTCATGGCTCTCGGGATAACCGGAATACTGCTGGTTATGATGATTCCTCTGCCTCCGTTTGTACTCGATATCCTCCTTTCTTTTAATATTACATTTGCTTTGATTATCTTGCTGGTTGCTGTATATGTGTTGAGACCGCTCGATTTTTCGGTGTTCCCTTCTGTCCTCTTAACTGCCACATTGCTTCGTTTGTCCCTCAATGTAGCTTCTACCCGTCTTATCCTTCTCCATGGTAGCGAGGGTACGTCGGCAGCGGGACAGGTTATCAAGGCCTTCGGTACCTTTGTCGTCGGGGGTAATTTCTTGGTTGGACTCATCGTATTTCTGGTGCTTGTTCTGATCAATTTTATTGTCATAACGAAAGGTGCAACGAGGATTGCAGAAGTAGCTGCACGGTTTACCCTTGATGCTATGCCAGGTAAGCAGATGAGCATTGACGCAGATCTCAATGCGGGTCTGATAACAGATGCCGAAGCGAGAAAAAGACGGGGAGATGTTGCGCGGGAATCTGATTTCTACGGTGCCATGGACGGAGCCAGTAAATTTGTCAGAGGAGATGCCATCGCAGGAATCATAATTACCATTATCAATATTCTTGGTGGTTTAATCATCGGTGTCCTCCAACAAGGTATGCCTGTTGTTGAAGCCGCTCACACGTATACTCTTCTCACCGTGGGTGATGGTCTGGTAACTCAGATTCCGGCCTTGATCGTATCGACCGCTGCCGGAATGCTTATTACACGTTCCACGGCATCTTCTGATTTAAGTAATGAAGTAAAAATTCAACTCTTCGCTCAGCCGAAGGCAATTGCAACCGCCGCTGGTATGCTGTTTCTGTTTGGTCTGATTCCCGGCATGCCAAAAATATCGTTTATGCTCATAGCATTTGCCGTGTCAGTCGTTGCCTATGTGGTGATGCAGTCATCAAAAAAAGAGAAAGAGATGGCGGAAGAAGAACCACCAATAGAAACACCAACAGAGTCGGTGGAAACCCTCCTGCCTCTTGATATCCTGGAACTTGAAGTAGGATATAGTCTGATTCCCCTCGTTGATGCAAGTCAGGGAGGAGAATTACTTCAGAGAGTGAGAGCTTTGAGGAAACAGCTTGCCGTTGAAATGGGTTTTATCATACCGGCTATTCACATCAGGGATAACCTTCAGTTACAACCCAATGAATATGTCCTTAAACTTAAAGGATCTCATGTGGCGAAAGGGGATCTGATGATGGGTCATTATCTCGCCATAATGCCCGAGGACAGCAAAATGAAATTAAAGGGTATCGATACCGAAGAGCCTGCGTTCGGCCTGCCGGCTAAATGGATCGATAAGAAAGAAAAGGAAGGAGCTCAGGCACAGGGTATTGTGGTTGTCGATCCTGCCACCGTCATCACGACCCATATAACGGAAATTGTGAAAACACATGCTGACGAGTTGCTGGGCAGGCAGGATGTTCAATCACTGCTCGATACTTTATCAGTTACCCATCCCAAGGTCGTGGCGGAACTCGTTCCGAATATAGTACCTCTTGGTACACTCCATAAGGTACTGCAGAGGCTCTTACGTGAGAAAGTTTCTATTCGTGATCTTCTCACCATTCTGGAAACACTGGCAGACTATGCTGTTATGACAAAAAATGCTGATATATTAACAGGATATGTACGACAGTCATTAGCAAGGACCATTACGAGGCAATATCAGGATGGCGATGGTAACATTTCTGTTGTTATGGTTTCCCCCGGCTTTGAGGAGAACATTGATAAGGCTATTCAACATACTGAATATGAATCATTCGTAGCGGCCGATCCCAATCTGATTCAAAATATTGTCAGCAACCTTCAGAATTTCATCAAGACATTTACTGCAAGGGGATTACAACCGATTGTTCTGTGTTCGCCTCATACGAGAATACATGTAAGGAAGATACTGGAGAAGTTTTTCCCTCACATTGCCGTGTTATCTCATAACGAGATCACTCACGATGTTAACATCAGATCTTTAGGGGTACTGGGGTTGAAAAATGCAGCTTAAACGATACGAAGCAAGAAGTATTAGTGAAGCAATGATTAAAATTAAAAGTGAACTTGGGTCAAATGCCATTGTACTTTCTACAAAGCGATTGACAGGTGAAAAAAGTGCTCTTATTGAGGTACTCGCTGCCAGGGATGATAATTATATAATTCCCGACGGGCAAGAATATAAGAGGCAGGAGAATGATACCGTCAATATGTTGTCCGTTATTAAATCGGATGTAAACGAATTGCGGTCTCTCTTCAAAGATTTCAAAAGAGAGAGGGATGTTTATACCGAACTTACAGAATTGAAAGAAACGGTAGGGGGCTTACTTGATGTTTTGGGCATCCGTAAAAACGGAAAAATCTCTTCTCCCCTTTCACAGGCTTACTATTATCTGGTTTCAACGGGCATATCAAAGCGGAAGGCCTGTGCGCTCCTTGAAGAATTGAAGAAATGCAATCCGGCTGAAGATCTGAAAGATTTTGATCACATCCTCAACATCCTTGAGAGTATGATATCAAAATCGATTGCTTCTTCTTATCATGCCGCAGATGATAAAAGGATTTCTGCATTTATAGGTCCTACCGGTGAAGGGAAAACGACAACGCTGGCAAAGCTTGCCGCCCATTATTTGTTCAAAGAGAAGTTGAATGTGGGTATCATTACGATGGATACCTATCGCATCGGTGCCGCAGAGCAACTGAAAACATATGCACGTATCATGGATGTTCCCATGAAAGTTGCTTCCGACAACAAAGAGTTCAAAAGGATTGTAAACAAACTTGCCGACAGAGACATTATTCTCGTTGATACACCCGGGAGGAGTCGCAACGACGAAGGTCATCTGGCTCAATTAAGGAATTATTTGAAAACGGATCTTCCAGTGGAAACGAATCTTGTTTTAAGCATGACGTCGAGCAAGGAGAATATGGTTGATGCAGTGACGAGATTTAATATTATGGACTACGACAATATTATATTTACAAAGCTGGATGATTCCACCAAATTCGGGTTCATGTACAATATCATTGATCGGGTGAAGAAACCTGTGTGGTATATAACCGACGGACAGGGAGTCCCCGAAGATATACAAAGAGTTAATCCTGGTGAGCTTGCACAATTGATCGTTAATAACAGGGTAAATAAGAATTTATCCGCTCTATCAAACTAAGGCAGAGGTGGTTTCGTGGATCAGGCCGGAGTACTGAGGGAAATGAAAAAGATGGAAGACAAAATTTCTAAGATTAACCCCTTACCGGAACAAAAGGGGTGCAATGAGGATACCCGGGTTATTGCTATTACCAGCGGTAAGGGAGGAGTTGGTAAAACAAACATAGCGGCTAACTTTTCATATATTTTATCCATGATGGGGAAAAGAATTTTGCTTATTGACGCAGACACCGGTTTAGCCAACATAGATGTGCTTCTGGGAATCACACCTGAGTACAATCTGTGTCATGTTCTCCATGGTGAGAAAACATTGTCGGAAGTTATTATCCAAGGTCCGGGAGGTATAAAAATTCTGCCGTCTGCATCGGGAATTCAGCAAATGGCAGAATTATCAAAGGGACAAAAGCTTACCTTGCTGGATGCGCTCAATGATTTGAATGAACGCCTGGATTTTGTTTTTATTGACACCGGTGCCGGCATAGCAGGGAATGTCATGTATTTTAATATGGCTGCGAAAGAAATTATCGTTGTCGTCTCATCTGAGCCGACATCCCTGACAGATGCGTATGCCTTGATTAAAATTCTTTATCAAGGCTATTCCGAGAAGCGTTTTATGATACTTGTTAACATGGTGAAGACTTCCAATGAGGCGCGAAGTGTTTTCAGGAAACTGAGCAATGCGACAGATCATTTCCTGAATCTTTCCGTTGAATATTTAGGACATGTTCCATGTGATAATGGCGTTCCGGAAGCAGTGAAAAAGCAACACCTGCTGGCCGATATTTTTCCTTCTTCCAAAGCAACCAGATGCCTCTTTTCAATTGCTAAAAAACTGTGTCAGGAACGGCCCGGGCCATACGAAAGCGGAACGATGAAATTTTTCAGCAAGGCAATCGTTGATCGAGATGGTAAATAAACGAAAACGCGACCAACAGATAATGAAGTATGCACCTCTCGTTAAGAATATTGTGGAGAGGTTTGCCATGAGATTACCCGATCACATTGATAAGGAAGACCTGATTAATGTGGGTATCATAGGGTTGATTTCAGCATTGGAGCGGTTCGATAAAGAGAGGAATGTTAAATTTGAAACGTATGCCAGGTTCAGAATTCGTGGAGCTATACTGGATGAACTGAGATCGCGGGATAATCTGTCCCGATCTGCTCGGAACAAGGATGCGAAACTGGTGAATACGTTGACATCATTACAGAAAGAATTGGGACGACAGCCAACGGTTGAAGAGATTTCCGACTATCTTGGTATATCGCTTGATGATTATTATAAAATGCTTGATGATGCAAAGAGTATTTCCATTCTCAGCAGTGATGATCTTCCACCAAATTATTGTGAAAAGTATGGCCACTATGATGTACTGAAAAAGATTGATGAGAATGATCCATTTTCCCTTATAACCAGTAATGAATTAAAAAGGGAACTCAAGAATGCTATCGATGCTTTACCTGAGAAAGAAAGAATGGTCCTGTCATTATACTATTATGAAGAGCTAACGCTCAGAGAAATCGGTATGGTCCTGGAATTGACGGAGTCAAGAATATGTCAGATCCATTCTCAGGCAGTTCTGAAACTGAGGGGTATTTTAAAAGACTTACATCACAACGGAGATTTATCATAAGAGCAGCGATTTTAGCGAATCCAGAGGTAGCGCATGAAGTCAAGACATTTTGGATTTTCACCGACAGCAGTTTTTCATATCACAGGACGAGTCATGCCGATGTGTCTGATGATTATGATATTAGTGGGTTTTGGTTGTCTCGGTAAAACAACCGTTGGTAGTGCAGACATCGGCGAGGATAGGGATGTACGTTCGGGTACAGAGGATCTCATATCAGGGAAAGCAAGGCAAGAGCACATTCATGTGCAGAAAGTGACGTTACCGCAAGCCTCATTCGAGTATTTTAAGGAATTTATTATTTATGTCAAAGATGATACGAGCAGTGGTGTTCTTGTCTGCAACGTTGTCTTGGAGCTGAGGCCAGGGACGAAGTTGACACAGGACAGGTTCGAATTACGAAAAATCATATATAGAATATCAAAGGAACTGAGAATACATTTCTCCTCTTTACTTAATGCCAGAGAGCGATTAAAAAAAGAAATTAAAGAGAAACTGAATAGATTTATGGGAAACGACGTCATAACCGATGTGTATATTACAAAATTTATTTTATTATAGTACCGATGCGGGATATGTAATGGATGCCATGGTATCGGTATCGGAAGAAGAGAATCAATATTGTTATACCGCCCTGTATTTTCTGTTTTGAAAGGGGGGAAAATGAAGAAAATCTGTTTTATCTATATCGTTGCTTTCGTGTTTTGTTTCGTATCTTCAAGTTTTGCCTTGACGGCGGAACAGATTATTCAACTGAAGAAAGCAGGAGTCAGTGATGAGACCATTCAAATTATGTTAAAACAGGAAAAGAAATTTCCTCGCAAGATCAAAGATGATGAAGGAAATGAGCATATTATTTATTCAACAGACGTTTCATCGCTTGATAATAAATCGGATGGTACTGAAGATGAAAACGTAAAGCGGGCATGGAAGATGTTGGAGAATATCATTATTGATACAAGACAATAGTCGCATTGCAATGGATAGCAAAAGAGGGGAGTTGGGTCATGTCAGGACAGGGGGGCACGGAAGAACGAGATACTTTTAAAGAAATGATGAAGGAATTTGAAGCTAGCTTTGCCACAGAACTTATACCGGGCATTCTCCATAACTTCGCCAATCCATTAAACGGGATTATGGGCCGTTCCAGACTACTCCAACGACGGGCGACAAAAAACCTTGAGAACATAAGCGAATACGTTGAGTTAAATGAAGAAATGTTGCGAGACTGTAAGAAAATCATTGATGATGTTGTTCTGATAGCGAATGAAACGGATAGACTTTTTAATTTATTCAATGATGTTGCTGGGAAATTTTACCGGCTCAGTGACACAACGGTACGAAAAATTAACCTGTCGGAACTTATTAAGACTGAACTAGCGTTCTTTGATTTTTATCTGGATTTTAAACATCAGGTAAAGAAGAATATTTTGTTGGACGATGGAATCCCAGAGGTAACGGGATCGCCTGCAGATTATTCAATCGCATTATCGACACTCATCAGGCATGCTATGAATTCTATGAGAGATAGCGAGATAAAGGTGTTAATCGTTTCAACAACATCAGATGCAACTCATGTATGTGTCAGAATTGAAAATACCAGTGTGCATTCACTCAATGATGACGAGAAAGAATTAATACAAAACTGGGATAATTTCGGTAAATCATATGATGAAACAAACGTGGACAGGGATTTATTCAATGCCGTATCTCTTTTGAAAAAGTATAATGTTCACTTTCAGTGTGAAGAAGGAGCGGGATTTAATGTTATTTCAGCGCGGATACCTTATTGAGTGATAAATGGAAAATGAAATTGACCGACTATTCAACCGGAGATTTGATATATTAAAGATCATAAGGAGTTGTGACGATAACATAGAGAAAGATCGCTGTTATACAGCAACGAGTGCTATTCGTTTGCCCCTGTTTTATTATTGTAAAGGGGATCAAAAGTTATGGTCAGGTCGGTCGATATACAACAGGTTTTACTGCAGCTGAATTCGATTGAACGTGTTCAACAGGTTCAACAACAGCATCCTGATGTCCAGCAGCGATATTTTGAAGATCAGTTAAGTAAGGAAAAAAAGGAAGTAAAAGAAAAAGTTCAACAATCGGAAGAACTCGAGTATGTCTTGATTAGAGAGGAGGAACGGCGCGGTAAAAGAGAGGAAAAGCACGGAAAACGAACAACCGGTAGTGATGTTCAAGGCACTGATGATGGTGACAGTGAGCGATCAGTTGATGAACTTGGTGGAAAGGTAGATATAAAGGTATAAAATGAACTTAGAGTTGATGTTAGGCATTCAAATCGTTGCCGATGTAATATTGTGCATTGCTATTGTATTTCTTCTTGTTATAGTAACCAAAGAAATAAAAAAGAGAAACAGTGGTGTAGATCCAGCAGCACTGGACGAATTTAAATCATTGATTGAGGAATCAAGGCGCTCCGCCGATTATCTGTTACAAACGTTAGACGAAGGTAGGAGATCTCTTAAAGAAGTCGCGTATGCGTTGGACGAAAAGGAAAAAAGACTGAAGCTCGTCACGGAAGATTCACCCGGCAATTTCCCAAAGATGAGCTCTTATGAGTCGATGACGGACAATAATGACGGTCGTTGGAAAGAATATGAACAGGTTATAACAATGGCCGAGCGGGGCGTTGAGACAAAAGATATTGCGCACGCGTTAAACATAACAGAGGGAGAGATTAATCTTATCATAGGACTCAATCGCAAGAAGAATGAGAACAGCTGATGTCTTCGTTAATAACCCCTTCCTCAGTGTCTCGAAATATAAATCATTTCTTACATCTTCAAAAGAAAATAGACTCGTTGCCGCCTCTCAGTGTCGGAGAAATCGTAGAAGCTGAGATTGTAGAAAGGCAAGGCGAGAGAACTTTTTTGATTTCCTTCAAAAACAGGAGTATCTCGGCGGATTCCGAAATACCCCTTCGAATCGGTGAAAAAAGATCACTCCGTGTCGAGCAGTTATCTCCCCGTGTCATTCTTCGTGTTCTACAGAATGAGAAATCGGAAAGTGTAAAATTCAAAGATTTTGTGAAATATATCAATACTAATCCAAAGGCACTCCTGGATATGTTTGTGGAAGGGCGCGGACGATTCAGTCCGGAAAATCTCGCAGAACTTACGACACTTCTGGGAAAAGAAGATATTGAGACTCTACAGAAACTCATCCAAACGATGACAATGTCCAAAGGGAGTTTAAACGACGGATTTTTTAAAAATTATATATATAACCTTGGATATCTGATGGAAAAGGAATTGGCTGAAGCGCTCGAAAAGAAGTTTGGCAGGGCTAACAACGTAGCGCGTGCTTCCGACAACATAAAGGGTATTCTCACCAAAATATCTGACAAGGTAAAGATGTTGTCGATGAATGCCGGACATCCCGGAGCGGAGAGGCTTTCACAGTTTATCAATTCATCGCTCAAAACCATCGAAGCCCACCAGGTTGTCAACGTGCTTCTTCGGGAGAGTGAGAATGAGTATATGTTCCAGATTCCCGTATTATTTCCGGAACAGTTGGGTTTGGCTGAAATTTATGTAAAATTTGATAATACGGATTCGAACAGGGGAGAACGGAAAAAACAACAAAGAGTCCTGTTCCTGTTGAACATGGATGCCCTTGGTGACATCGTTGTTGAGGCAACGATTGATATGAACAAGATGGGATGTGTTGTCAGGTGCAGTCGGGAAGAAATTCGCGCGTTTGTTGTTCCCTTTCTTCAGGAACTTGAGGAGAAACTGGTGGCATTAGGATATGATGTTGATCATCTGACGTGTGTTACGGAAACAGATATTTCCATGATAAAGAAGATTGAGCATGAAAGAGTTGATACCTTGTATGATCGGGAGGGAGTGGATGTTGTTGTCTAACATTGACAACATGTTTCTAATGCCCCCTTTTTGATGGTGAGGTGTTCATATGAACAAAACCAAAGAAAAAAAAGAGGCTACCGTTGCTGCCGCCATAGAGTATAATAGTCAAAAGGATGCGGCTCCCAGAGTTACTGCTAAGGGGAGAGGTATCATTGCCCAAAAAATCCTCGATCTTGCAGCGAAACACGGTGTACCGGTAAAAAAAGACCCCGCCCTTGTTCAGATTTTAAGCCGGCTTAATATTGATGAACAGATTCCACCGGAGTTATATAAGGCTGTTGCTGAGATCCTTGCCTTTATTTATTCACTCAATGAGCGATACCGGGAAAGACAATCGGTCAGCTGATCGGGAAAATTTTTCCCCGTGAACAAAAACTGCCTACCCATAAATCTGCTCCTTTTGGAAAAAAGAAAAACCCTGGATCACATTTCCCCACCAATCAATAATGGTAAAGTGCTAATTTAGATAATTGATGGTTCCGTATAGTGTTGAGAGTTCTCTCCACCAGCAGGAAGGAACAAAAGGAAAGGACGTAACTAATTAGAATAACCTAGCATTCAGAATTATCCTTGCCATCGTACCTTGCTTGAGAGAGCGTTTTATAACTTTTTAAGGAACTATAAACCTAGCTTCAGTTTTTGGCCTTGAGACTATATCATTAAACCTTTAATCCTGGCATGTAACTTGCTTATCTTTAGGATAAAAAACGTGGTGGATGGAACACATGATTAGGGCACTGAACGCGATGTCGAGAGAATGTATACGGCAGATCAATAGACTCGATTCTATAACCAATAATATCGCAAATGTTAATACAAGCGGTTTCAAGGCGGAAAGAGCCTTTTTTTTGGAAAAGGATCCCGATGATCTCTACAATGCTGAACGACCTCTGGAGAGTGCGATACGAACGATAGATTATTCTCAGGGAGTTATTCAAAAAACAAGCAATACATTGGATCTGGCTATCGATGGAAAGGGATTTTTTGCCGTTCAGACAAAAGAAGGTGAAGCCTATACTCGGGACGGGAAATTTACTCTCGACACGGACAAAAACCTGGTGACCGGGGAAGGAGATTATGTTCTCGGCACATCGGGTGTGATCACGATTCCGGGGGATAATGTTGAAATTGAAATCGACGAGAATGGTTCGATCAAAGTTGACGGGAGTGAAATAGGCGTGTTGAAGATCGTCGACTTCGGCAAACCGAGCGAACTTGTCAAACAGGGAAAAGGCCTTTTTCGCAATCCCGAAGATGCAGCTCAACTGCAAATGGGGAAAGACTATGAAATTCAATCAGGATATCTCGAACTTTCCAATGTGAAAGCTGTGGAAGAAATGGTTGACATGATTAACGTCAACCGTTCCTTTGAGTTGTATCAGAAGGTGATGCAAACGCTACAGGAACAGGATAAACTGTCAACGAATCGTATCGGCAAGTTATAAATACCGAAGAAAAAGCAAAGTCACGAGGGAGGAATACGATGATAAGAGCGTTATGGACAGCGGCTACCGGAATGGAGGCACAGCAACTCAATCAGGATGTTATTGCCAATAATCTGGCTAATATAAATACGGTTGGATTCAAAAAATCGCGAGCTGATTTCCAGGATCTCATGTACCAGGTGTTCACGAAAGCGGGTGCGGAGACAACAGAAGGGAATCAACTGCCCATCGGCACTGAAATCGGTATGGGGGTGAAACCGGTGGCCACTCAAAAACTGTTTTCCCAGGGAGACTATCAACAGACTGAAAATGATCTGGACTGGGCCATCGAAGGAGATGGTTTCTTTCAAATTACCTACGATGATCGCACAGTATTTACTCGAGCTGGCAGTTTCAAGATCGACAAGGATGGCAACCTCTGCACTGCCGAAGGATATAAATTAACGCCCGAAGTAACTCTTCCTCAGGAGACGGTTCACTTTACCATCGACAGTGGAGGAACATGGACAGCTGCTGACGGAACCGGTACTACCCTGTCGAGTGGTCGGATTGAACTGGCAAAGTTTGTTAATCCCGCAGGTCTGAGCAGCATCGGGAGAAATATGTTTGATGCGACGGAAGGATCCGGTGAAGCCATAACGGGGAATCCCGGCGAGGAAGGCATGGGTACCATCTCACAGCATTTCCTCGAGATGTCAAACGTGAAAGTCGTCGACGAAATGGTCAAGATGATTGTGGGCCAGAGAGCATATGAAATTAATTCCAAGGCAATTCAAACGGCAGATAACATGCTGCAGATGATCAATAACCTCAAGAGGTAAGGAAATGACAGTATCACGAGGGCATATGATCAGAAATATAATAGGGGTTCTTGCTTTAACCGTCATTCTTTTTACAGTGTGTCATTCTTCCTATGCCGCCCCTATGACGAAAATTGATGGAGAGACGATTAAAGGGATCATTGTCTCTCACATTGAGAAAAACATGCCGTGGCCGAAGGGGTCTGTTCGAATTGAATTTGAAGCCGGGATATCCGGCGTGACGCTGCCGGGAAACGAGATTACCTGCCGGGTTGTCAATAATAGAAAAGAGGATTATATCGGCTATTCCATGTTCACCGTGCGGTTCTACAATAAAGGTGTATTCGTAAAAAAACAGGCAGCGAGAGTGAAGATGGAAGTATTAAAAGGAGTGGTCGTCAGTTCCAAATTCTTATCCAAGGATACCAGAATCGAACCTGACGATATTATGTTGGTGAATAAATGGTTTAATCGTATACCTTCCAATGTCATTACGAACATAGACGATGTAATTGGTCGGACGCTGAGGACAAATGTCAAACTGAATACGGAAATAACCAGGAGTATGTTACAAAACACACCAGTGGTCAAAAAGGGCGAACTTGTACGGATTGTGCTTCAAAAGGGTCCTCTGAAAATATCGACGGTGGGTCTCTCCAAACAAAACGGAGAAACCGGTGATCTTATACGTATTACAAATATATCATCAAAGAAGATCATATATGCCAGAGTCGTTGGAGATTCAATTGTTTCCGTCGAATATTAACAAGTTATGAGGTTATAATGGTGTTTATCAATCGAAATAAAATCGAAAAACAAAAGATGTTACAGGTGTGTACCGTTCTGTGCTGTTTGCTCGTTACCTGTTTCTTCATGGGTTGTGCGACACATCTTGAAACGATAAAAATCGAACAGCCGGTGATCGCCACTTCCGAGGTTACACCACCTGCAGAGCCAGGATCACTGTGGCCGGGTGAGAGGGCGAATAATATACTTTTTGCCGACAGAAGGGCACGATATATCAATGACATCATAACGATAGTAGTTGATGAGTCATCAAGCGGCGAAAACAAGGCAGACACGAATACCAGTCGAGATTCGATGGCGACGGCAGGAATTGCTGGCATTACTCAAGCAAGTCCCGAGCACAGGATTCTCTCAAAGTACGAGCTGGGTGGTTCATCGGAAAACTCACTGAAGGGCAAAGGTAATACGAAGCGAGAGGGAGTTCTGCAGGCACGTATTACGGCGAGAGTCGTCACTGTGCTGGAAAACGGGAATCTGGTTATCGAGGGAAAACGGCAGCTTACGGTTAATGATGAAGATCAGTTCATCATAATATCGGGGGTCGTTCGACCGGATGATATTTCATCTGAAAACATCGTGTCATCACAGTATATTGCCAATGCACGGATCGCCTATACCGGGAAGGGTGTGATAAACGACAAGATGAGGCCGGGATGGCTGACGCGGATAATTGATTGGGTCTGGCCGTTTTGATGCTGTTTGAGTTTTTATCTATGGTTATGAAGTGAGGAAGGAACGATTTTTTATGAAAGCAGGCACAATCTTCAAATCTATCTTCATTTTTATCACGGTAACAGCTGTTGTGGTGTCCTCCGGTTATGCAGCAAGGCTCAAGGACATAGCAAGTATAGGAGGCGTGAGAGACAACCAGTTAATCGGATATGGTCTGGTTGTTGGGCTTGACGGAACGGGTGACAGCATTAAAAATGGTTTTACCGCTCAAACTCTCGCAAATATGCTGAGTAACCAAGGACTATCGATGAAGGATAAAACACTGAAATCCGAAAATGTCGCAGCCGTCATGGTTACTGCCAAATTACCGCCGTTTGCCAAAATCGGAACGAGGATTGATGTCATGATTTCTTCCATAGGAGATGCAGACAGTCTCCTCGGTGGAACCCTTCTGATGACCCCGCTTCGGGGAGCCGACAACAAGATTTACGCCGTTGCACAGGGCCCGGTAACGGTCGGAGGGTTTTCCGCGGGAGGAACCGGTGGCGGTGTTTCGAAGAATCATCCCACCGTCGGACGTATTACCAACGGTGCGTTTGTCGAACGAGAACTCTGGTATGATTTTGATAAAAGAAAAAAATTAACCGTAAATCTCCGTAATCCTGACTTTACCACGTGTGAAAGAGTCGCGGAGAGCATTCGTGCAAGGGTTAGTGATGTAGAAGCGAGACTTATCGATTCAAGCTCCGTAGAGATACAGATAAAAGATTCATTTAACGGGAGTATTGTCAGCCTTGTGTCGCGTATAGAGAATTTGGATGCTGCCGTTGACTCGGCTGCTGTTGTTGTTTTGAACGAAAAAACGGGTACCGTGGTAATGGGGAATAATGTAAGAATATCCACCGTTGCCGTAGCACATGGCAATTTGAGCATTCAAATTACTGAAAAGCAGAATGTTTCGCAACCGTTGCCGTTTTCTCCGGCGGCCCCTGCGGGAGGGACTCCTGTCGAAGTCGATGAAGGTGTAACGATGGCTCCTGGCGGACATACAGTGGTTACGACCGATACATCAGTCAATGTGTCGGAAGAAAAGAAAAAACTGGTGTTGGTTCCTGAAGGTATAACGATTCAGGAAGTTGTCAGTGCTCTGAATGCCATCGGTGTTTCATCACGCGATCTTATCGTCATATTGCAGACCATCAAAGCTGCCGGAGCCCTTCAGGCAGATCTGGTAATAATATAAGGGGGAAGAGAGCGTGGATATACAACTTCTTACAGGATTATATAAAAAAGAAACTGAAATAAATAATAATGAAATCAAGGAAGTGCAGAAAGGAGAAAGGAAGGAAAAAGGACTGGAAAAGGCGTGTGCTGATTTTGAGTCTATTTTGATTTATCAATTATTGCAGACGCTTAGGAAGACAGTTCCCGAGGGAGGTTATTTGTCAAATAAAAGCTCTTGGGGTGATACATATACGATGATGTTTGATCAGAAGGTTGCAGAAGACCTTGCCAAGAGAGGGGGAGGGATAGGTCTTCGAAAGATTCTTCTCGATCAACTTGATAAGTACAATGTCACCCATAACGATTAAAGTTTTATTGTATTCGTGCCGATAAGGTAGTAAAATAGAACGAAAAAGGAGAATCCCACATGAAGGTTTCCGGAATCAGGAACCCAATAAGCGAAATTATTCAGCAATATCAAGCAAATGGTCAGGTAAATCCCGAGTCTGACAAGCAGGCCGGTATAAATACTGTTCAGGAAGAAAAGGTCAGTCTTTCAGCCAAAGGAAGGGATATACAGCAGGCGAGAAAGGCCATTAATAATCTGCCCGATGTTCGTACTGAAAAGGTCGAAGATTTAAGAAACCAGATTGAGCAGGGAACGTATCATGTGAATAGTGAAGAAATTGCTGAAAAGATGATTGGAGAATCACTGATCGATGTCATAGCCTGACGTTCTATTCCTTCCCCCTATTATTTATTACCTTTCGTGAATCTAAAATTACTTAATATGTGATCATAGCTCGGAGTGTGCCTTATGGTGGATAACGATGAATATACGTTCCATGATATTGAAATAAATGGTGAATTGCAGTCTCTTTACGATTCTATGATAACAGTCCTTCGTAGAGAAATAGACGTCTATCAGGAAATGTGCGCACTGTTTTTGTGTGAACGTGAAATACTGGTACGATCTGATGCGGAAGAGTTACACGAGAACAATTCCAGAAAAGAAACCTGTGTTTTGAAAGCCAAAATGTTGAATGAAGTAAGAATAAAGCTGGTCGAAAAAATTGCCAACGTATTCGGTGTGGAAGAACAAGAAATTACTGTTTCGACTTTGATATCACATGGAAACAGTCGCCAGAAGAGAGAATTATTGGAATGCCGATCAACGTTGCATGCACTGGTGCAGAATGCCCATGAATTGAATGAAAGGAATAAACTATTACTTGATTCTTCAATCATGTATGTTCGGAAATCAATCGAGTTTATTAATCAACTCCTATCCCCTCCTTCAACCTATCTCAACAACGGGGAGCTAAGGAATCATAGTATGCACGGAAAGATTGTGTGCAAGGAAGGATAGAGGGATGTCAGGGATAAGCATATTAAATATCGCAAAGGATGCGCTTTTAAGTCATCAGACTGCCATTAATTTGACAGGAGCAAATGTGGCAAATGTTGACACACCGGGATATTCAAGACAACGTCCCATATTCCAATCTGTCGGCACCATTGATATGGGGACGGGGCAAATCCAGATAGGTGTTGAAATAGAGAGCATTGAAAGGATATATGACCAGTTTCTAGAAGTTCAAATCAACGATCAAATGCACGATCTTGGGTATAATGAAACAAGGAAGGAAGAGCTGGAAAAAATCGAGATTATTTTTAATGAGACCGCTGGAGGCGGCATTAGCGAATTACTGAACGAATTCTGGAATGCCTGGGGTGATTTGTCTGAGAACCCCTCCGGTCAAGCTGAACGTTTGGCTCTGGTTGCTGCTGCTGAGAATCTGACCTATATGTTTCGTTCGTATGGTAACGATCTCATTTCTATACGGAACAATGCGAATGCTAAAGTATATGATCTTGTAAATCAAATTAATAACTATCTAACTGACATAGCCGACTTAAACGAGAAAATTATGCAGATGATGTCGGGTACGGGTGAGACAAACGACCTTCTCGATAAAAGATCTGAATTAATGAAAGAACTGGCGGAAATTATAGACTACCAATACATAGAAGATGCGACGGGTTCTGTGCATATCTTCCTGTCAAACGGTACATCGCTGGTGGAGGGTGAAAATACATGGCAGCTCGATGTGACGACAAATCCAGCCAATTCGTTCTATTATGATATTGTCCTTGCTGATGATCCGAATGAAACATCAATCAATAGTATTATAACGGGCGGACAATTGGCGGGACTTATCGACATCCGCGATAACACGGCAGCAAATTATCTGAACAGCCTCAACAATCTTACCACGTCGTTTGTAAACGAGATCAACACGCAGCATCGGCTGGGGTATGATCTGGAAGAGAATCTGGGAGGAGATTTCTTCGATCCGACAATGATCGAAGCGAAGGATATGATTGTCAGTTCCGATATCTTGTCTGATATCAATAAAATAGCAGCATCGGCAACGGTCAACGGTGATGGGGCTAACGCAATATCTATGGGTGCTCTTAAAGATCAAGCCGTTACGATTAATGGAGAAACGGCAACCTTTAACAGTCACTATTCTTCGTTTATGGCGCACATTGGTCAGGATGTAGCCGATGGGAGCATACGATACGACCATAGTGAAAGCCTTATGAGCCAATTGGTGAATAAGCAGGAAGGTATCTCAGGCGTGTCCGTTGATGATGAAATGATTAATCTCATGCAGTACCAGATGGGTTACAACGCGGCCGCTAAACTATGCAGTGTCGCCGATGAGCTTATAGATACCCTGTTATCTTTGGTACAGTGAGATCATGCAGCTCTAGGTAATAATGGTGAGTTACTGTGGAAATGGTCGTGTTTTCAAGGCCATCAAAAGAGAAAATGGAAGATAGAAGCAAGAGAAAAGGGGTTTTAACATGGTAATGCGTGTTTCTGAATCGATGAAATATAGTACGATGATCGATAACCTTTACAAGGTTCAGAGCAGTTACAACGAACTCATGGAAAAGATGGCTTCCGGGAAATCCTTGAACAGACCATCGGATGATCCCCTCGGGATGAGCAGGGTTCTTGACTATCGGGAATCGAAAGCATCCATTGAACAGTATCGCGAAAATATCGACAGCTCAAAGGGATGGCTGACTATGACTGAATCAGTATTGTCATCTGTTAACGATCTATTAATAAACGCAAAAGAAATAGCCATTTCTCAATCAACGGCAACGGCATCGGCGGAGACGCGAAGCATTGCGGTCGTCTCTGTCGAGCAGCTTATCGACGAAATGCTATCACTGGCCAATTCCCAGTATGGGGACAGATATCTCTTTTCCGGGACCAAGACAAGTAGTGATGCGCCTTTTTCAGCTGCCGAAGTCCCTGCAACGATAGGAACACCTGCAGCGGCATCAGGTAACACGTTTGACGGTACTGTTGCAGCCGGTGGAGGGCCTTATACGGGAGCCGTCAATAAGACCTATGTGGTCAAGATTGTGACAGGAGGAAACTTTGCTGCTGCAGAATATCAGGTTTCTGATGATGGCGGAGCGACGTGGGGCGTGGTGAGAAATGATCTTGACACAGGGACCATTACTCTCGGTGATGGAATTGATTTCACTTTTACAGCCGGAACGGTTGACTTGGCCATTGACGATATCTTTCATGTTGATGCGAATGTCGAAGGCTATTATAAGGGCAATGGAGAAGAACTTTCCGTTGCGATAGGCAAGAACATACACTTCGATTATTCGATTCCTGGGCAGTCTGTTTTTACGGATCAGGGAGATGGTGCAGTGGATATATTCAAGACTCTGAACGACTTGAAAAATGCACTTGAAGCAAATGATCCTGATGCGATCTCATCCCAGATGAACAACCTCGACGACGGTATCCAGCAAGTCAATAAGTATATTGCCCAATGCGGTACGAGAACAAATCGCCTGGAAATTGCGGAAACCAACCTGAGCGATCTTGATTATAAACTGACGGAGTTGATTTCGAATACGGAAGATGTGGATCTTGCTGAGATTGTGACCAAATTTTCAATGAAAGAAGTGGTTTTAAAAGCATCCTATCAAATGGCGTCTAGTATCGGTAATCTGTCAATAATCGATTTTCTACGATAAGAGGGAAGAATATATGTTAATCCTGACACGGAAGTTGGGACAGGCAATCAGGATCGGTAACGAAATTAAAATTACCATTTCGGATGTTAAGGGAAAACAGGTTAGAGTAGGAATTGAAGCCCCGGATGAAATGGCCGTTCACCGTGAAGAAGTTTATGAGATAATACAGAAACAGAACGTTCTGGCAGCTGAATCAGGCATGACCCGTAACGATAACCTTTCAAATCTCTTGACTCAATTGACAAAGAAGGAAGAGGAGACATAACGTGCAAATTTCAACAACCCGCTTCGGGAGTATCACTATAGATGAATCCAGGGTTATTCAGATGAAAGGAGGAGGTATACTGGGGTTTGAACATCTCAAAAGATATGTTCTTCTTACGCAAAATGAAAAGATTCCCTTTATGTGGTTTCAATCAATTGACGACAGTTCAATTGCCTTTGTTGTGATAAATTCCTTTATTATTGCGCCTGAATATGATCTCATGATCGGTGACAATGATACGAGGTTTCTTGGAATCGAATCGCATGAAGATGTGGTATTAATGTCAATCGTGACAATCAGGCCTAATCCATTCACAGTAACGGCGAATCTTCGAGCCCCTCTCGTGATTAATCGGAAAAACAGGTTCGGGAAACAGATTGTCCTCAATGAACCGGATTATCCCATCCAGTATTTGTTGACAGTCGGTAGTGTTTCTACTGAAGCAAGTCTCCTAGAGAATAAGGAGAAACATTCGAATATAAAGAACCTTTCCACCGCTCTGAACTTTTAACAAAAGTTTACGGTATCTATCTGTCGTGAATCTGTACGATTTTATGCTTTCAGGCACGCCAGGCGGAATCCCCCATCTATTTATGTATGGATGATAAAAGTCATACCGATGTATTACTTGCACCAGATTCCGGGCTGGAGGGGTGAATGCGTGCGGTTTTTTACTCTCTTACATGTGACGTGTCTATGCCCAAGTGCTTGTATATGTCAGATTGTATCGTCAACAAACATACCCGCGAGTTCACCGAGCTTTACGGATAGCCGCTGTATTTCTTCCGGAGGGATTTCTCGTATGACCTTCCCCGTTTCTTTGTCGGTAACGGTTATAGAGATTTTTTCATTATTTGTTCCGTACGTGGAGAATGCGATGCTGAAATGTCTGTGTCCGGCGTGTTTCTCAATTTTATTTGCTTGCATTTGTTCTCTGTCAGTTGATTGAACGGTATCAGATGTGCGAATCGGCTTGTCTCTTATAGAGATGTTAGCGGCATCTCCCTTTTGTGCAGATGAAGCACCGGGAATATTTAAAGCTGATATGTTCATTGTATTCACAGTGATGCCCATTTCCTTATCCTCATAATAAAATGGCATGTGCCTTCATACCTATTATCGGCATCTTATTGAAATACTTTAATTTAAAATTTTGTGTCCAGGAATCTGGGTTGATTTTTCCCGTATTCCTTCAATACGTATCTCTTAACACCATCTCGAGAGTGGTTGGTTGTTAATAACCGTTTTTTTAATGTGTTATGATAGTTTGTCAATGTTGTTTCGATTTCTTTGTTCAAAAGTCCTGCCTTCTTTGCAGTTTTTTCAATCGATTTTATAATTATTCTGATTTTTTCTTTTTCAACATCCGATAATGTAGATGCTCTTGGTGAATTGTTATCTTTCATCGTTTCGATTTTTCTGTCAATCCTGTCAATTACATTGATGTAATGATCACACTTTTTCAGGAGCTTGCCAATTTGATCCATATCATTGCTTTCGGAAAAGTCTTTGAGAGACATCGTTACGCATAGAAAATCTTTAAAAGCATCCATTTTACTCTCTAAGAGATTGAAAAGCACTGGGAATGCCGAGTTATTTGTTTCCATGTTAATATGCACCGCCTATTGTCTTTGATGCTTCCATTTTTTTATCATCAATAAGCCCAAAAGGGCGTGAATCGCGGATAGTATTGTTTGGAGGCGTGACGGTAATTTCCCTCCATGCCGCTTCGAGGTCTTCAAGCATTCCGATCACTTCGTCAAAAGCTTCCATATTTTTTTGTAAGTCTCCGTCCATTACGCGCCGCATCATATAGCTGTAAAGGGAATTGAGACCTGTCGCTATTGTTTTCCCTTTTTCAAAATCAAGACTCTGCATTAAAACAGCAAGGATATCATATGTCTTTTGAACTGCTTTTCCTTTTGCCTCAAACTCGCCGGCGCTATATTTTTCCCTGGCGATTTTCAGGTGTCTAATCGCGCCTTCATAACACATGAGTATCAATTTTCTAGGATCTGCTGTTGTTACATTTGTTTGCTTATAAGCATTAAGTCCATTGACACCTCTATACATAAGCGTTCCCCCATATCATTAATTTACTGCTCCATCATAAAAAATACTTTGTCATGCTTTTTGGTAATGATTATATTTAAAACGCATAATGAGTTAATATTAATAGTACCAAGCATTCTGTGCAGCGTTGAGTTGACTCGTTAGCCATTCACTCTGGCTTTGAATTGTACTTAGTGCCAATTCCATAGCAACAAAGCGGTTGATCATCGTCTCCGTCTTACGATCGAGAAATGCTTCCATATTCTCAATTTTGGTCTCAAAGTCATTGATACTGTCTTTGAGAGAATCTGTTTTAAAAGCTACGTATCCTTCGTACGTATCAGTAATGTTAAAGAGAGCCCGGTTGAACAGTTCGGCAACGCCAAATGTAAGCGTTACTGTGCCGACATCAAGACCCTCAGATGTCCCCGTGTATTTAATCACAAGACCGTCCGTGGTTGCTTCACCATCATCTCCTGTCAGGACTTGACCTGAACCGGTTGCAACCTCCCCATTGATCGTTCCGGCCACATCTTCACCATTTTCCACTGACTGGTCTCCACCGGTCCATAAAAGATCAGCCGTTTCTGATATGGTAAAGCTGTAACTGCTGCCATAGCTGTTGTGAGTGAGGACAAGATGATCGCCACTGTCAGCCGATGCTGTAATATCCATGGCATAACGACCTTCCTGTCCGCCCGTATTTGACGTCAGAACGGAACCGAAATCCAGATCATGGGACTGAGAACAATCGAAAGTTAATGAAAGCTGGCTGTTTCCGGAATTTTTGTCAGTGACGACAATCTGTCCGGAAGTATTGATGGTAACGTCGATTGTGTATCCGAATGCTTCCTCTACGGCTGAGAGAAGACCCTGAACAGTATCCTCAGTAACGTTGTTTGCAGTGTATGACCCGGAAACGGATTCACCACTTCGAGATGTTCCCGAAAAGGTAATGACATCACCATTAACAAGGTTTGCTGAAGCGCCTTCGCTATCATAAATGCTGTCCCACGTCGTGGAGGAATTGATTGTCGTTGTTTGACCCACATCTGAATACAGTTGTTCCAGGCCTAACAGAGTTTCTGTATAAACCGAATCCATTTCACCATTAACGGCATTTACGATATCCGTTATAGTCATACTGCTTGTTAAATCAAATGTTGCCGTCATATCTCCCGCGGTAATTGTCAGCGTTTCATCGCTCCCAAGGGTTCCGCTGACGGCAGTATCGGAAGTTGATGTACTCTGGGTAGCCGCATTGTCAATATGAATAGTATACTCATCGGCCTGTGTATCATGAGAATGAGAAATATATTGTAATGTTCCTGTATCTGTTGTGCCGTTCGCTGTGAAAAGATTTTTCACATCATTGAAATTGCTTTGAAGATATCCATTGAGTGTGTCATTATCAATACTGAGCCGGCCTTCATTATCAACATTGATGCCGACCAATCCCATGATTGAAAATTCAGACGAGACACCCCATACACTTTGAACAATTATGGATGTCAGATCTGATTCCACAGATGAGAGGGTCCCATCGCCAAAGAGAACACCACCGGTTTCTTCATTATCCGTATCATAGGACTGCTGCTCATGAATGTAGGAAGATACTGCATTATAAGCTGTTACAAAGGTATTAATATTTTCTGTGATGCCCTCAATGTCTCGATCGATATTCAGGGTGACCATAGTGCCGGGATCAACCTTCAATAAATTGAGAGTTACACCGGAGATAACATCATCAATTGTATTGTCAGTTCTGGTGATGGCAACGCCATCAACTTCAATGGAGGCGTTCTGTCCGGCTATAATTTCCCTCTTCCTCACCGTTGTTGCAGCTCCAAAAGTACCGAAGTCGAGACTTCCATCGGTTATTGTATCGGTCAACGTTACATCAAGATAGCTTGGCCTCGTTGTCGTGTCGTCAACAATCTGGATTTTGCCATCTCCCGAAATGGAAGCCGTTACATTGCCATACGCGCTTTCGATGGCTGTCAATAAATCCTGGACAGTACTGGCTGCGGTGATATTGAATGTCGAGCTGACTGCACCGTTTGAGGTATCCGTACCGGTGAAGTCAATCTTGTCTCCTGACGTCCATGTCATATATCCATCGATATCAGCGAGAAGCGTATCGGCATCGATGACTTGACCTCCCGTTGTCATTTCATTGGTTCCTGTAATGCCGAGGACATCGCCGACACCACCCTTTATCATGCCCAGTGTCTGAAAGATATTGTTCTGGTCTGAAAAGGGGTCTGTCGCGTGAAGTCCATCTACCTGAAGCCTGTAATACGTGGTCTCATCTTCAATTTCCGTAACCACGGAGGCGCTGATATTGGCGCTTCCTTTATTATTGTTAATGGCATCTCTTATTGCATACAGGTCGTCCGTTGCAAGATCGATGGAGATATTATCGGAATTGTTTCCCGAGCTGTCTTGTATGGTCAGTGTCGTGCTTGCCTGGCCGGCACTAAGACCGAGAAGATCCTCGATAGATTGACTTACACTGGTAAAACGGTCGCTCTGGGCACCACCGGTAACGGCATTCTTGACTTCGTAGGAGTCCGTTGCTGTTTCTGTAAAACCCAGATTGCCCAGAACATCCGTTGCAGAGGCATTGAGCAAAGATATGCCCTCAGCGCCTGTGGTATCGTTTGTTATGATTAAGCGGTAACCGGTTGTTCCATAATTAACAATACTTGCTGTTACGTGCGTTGGATTCGTGCCGGCATTCAGGTTGTTGATTTTGTCCCGTATATCAGCAAGGTCATCTGAAGCATCTATGGTTACAACCTTACCGTTTATTAAAATGTCGCCGGCATAGGAACTACCCAGGGCTTCATCAATACCGGTAAAGGAAGCGGAAGATAATTTCTGTGCCGTTGCAAGGGCGGATATTTTTACTGCATAACTTCCTATTGCTGCAGATGATGATGTGGAAACGGACATCAGATCGGAAGCGCTCACGGTGCTGCTGTTGGTTGTCATGTTTGCAAGGTAAAGATAAAAATCTTCAGAATCCTTGAGGCGTTCCGCGGCTGTTTTTAAAGAAAGGAGTTTCGTATTGAATGACTGCCATTCTGCCAGCTTCGATTCATAGTCACTTTTTTTGTTTTCAACAAGGTCGACGCGCTTATGTTCAATCGCAATTAACTGGTCAATCATGGATCGCCAGTCAAAGCCGCTCGAAAGACCTGAGATGAGATTTGTGCTGGATGACATATGAACTCCTCCATTGGTGGATACTGGTATCAGGGCGGAAAATGATACCTGATCTTTATTCTTCTATCGGAAAAATTTACCTGAAACTTGAGTTTTTCCTGCTTCTGTAACAAGAAATAGCAAGATATCTGCCAGGTCTTAATAATATCAAAAAAAACCCTGTTTCCGGATTCCCGAAAACAGGGTTCTCTCTGTTACGTTGATCTTTGAACTATTAACCAAAGAGTGAGAGGACACTCTGCGGAGCCATATTCGCCTGGGCAAGCATGGCAGTACCGGCCTGGAGCAGGATCTGGTTCTTGGTAAAGGTTGTCATTTCTGCCGCCATATCGACATCACGGATTACCGATTCGGCAGCCGTCACGTTCTCAACGGTTATGGAAATGTTGGCAGCAGCATAATTGAGCCTGTTCTGTGCGGCACCGATGGTGCCCCGTCGTGAGGCAAGAGTACTGATGGCTGTGTCGATCGTTGTGAGTGCACTCTGAGCGCCTGCTGCCGTACTCAATGAGGTACCATCCAGGCTGAGATCGGCTGTCGTAACACCTTCAAGCAGAATACCGATGCGGTCGTTTGCATCAACATTCTTTACTCCCACCTGGAAATCGGAAGCAGTCGCGGTAGTCGAAATGATAGTACCGTCGCTGGCTGATGTCAGGTTATTATTAAACGTTATGGTCAGTCCGAGAGCATCAAAACTGACAGTTGTAGTGTCATTCGCCGTGGCGGGTGAGGTTACATCATATACCGTCTGACTGACCCGTCCCCCGGCAAGTGTGGCGGAGATCGTTATATCCACTATACCAGCTCCGGAGGTGACCGATGCAACGGTATACGTTGTATCAGATTCTAATCCTGTTACTGACGAGAGACCAGCGGTGGAGTTTAATGTTCCTGCCGAAACGGCAACACCGAACGTACCGTTGATGAGTTTACTTCCTGCATATTCTGTAGAGTTTGCGATACGGTTAATTTCTTCTTTCAGCGCTGCATTTTCAGCTTCCAGTTTAGCCACGTTCGACCCTGCATTGGCCGAGGCCGCCTGTGTTGCCAGTTCTTTCATTCTGGTAAGCATGGCTGCAATCTGATCCATGGCACCTTCTGCCACCTGCAAGAGAGAATTCGCTTCGCTGACATTTCGGCTGCAGACCCTGTAGCTGGCTATATCCGCTCGAAACTGTTCGGAAATTGCCAGACCTGCCGCGTCATCCGCCGCTCGGTTGATCCGATAACCCGAGGACAGCCTTTCCAGAGACTTCGAAAGGCCTGCATCTGAAATTGTAAGATGTCTGTGTGCGTTAAGTGCCGCCGTGTTGTGTTGAATTCTTAAACCCATGTCTTTTTCCTCCTTGAATGTTTGTTTTGCATCCTTGCAAATATTTTAGTTTTTAAAATTACTGAGCCTTTTCTTAAAAGGCAAAACCGATTTACTTTCACCTCCTTCCATGAGGACTTGTTTAATTTGAGAATATTATCGGTTGTCTGTTTTAATAACTTTAGGGGAAAATAGATCGACGGGTAATTAATTAAGGCAGATTCATTCTGATAAAGGCAGGTGCCGAACCGTAACAAAATATGTGTCACATTCAGCTGGAGGTTATACAGGGTGCCCGATGCCGGGTTTAACGTTTGTGAGAGTCATACGGTTATTCTGTTTTATGAAACTCCTGCAGAATACCCTGCCATTCATGGCGGGGATGAATGCGGTGCAGGGGTAAGGGGGATGCAATCCCCCTTTATGCTTTTTAGAAGTCCCGCCTTTTAAGGCGGGTAGTTTCACTTGCATTGACGCATCCAAGATAAATTACAAGGCATTGGTGTGGCTCTGATTGATCTTTTCTATTGTTTTCAGGAAAAATTCTTTTTTCGTTTGCTCTGTACCCGTCCATGCATGAGTGAAGATTGAACGAAACACATGATCATAGTCAACAGGTATATGATGCAGAATCGATGTAATGCGTTCGGCAAGCTCGGTATCACTGCGCAGCGTGTACTGGATTTCCAGAAGAACAGTGATAATATCCTCCATGGTATTGATTGTTATATTTCTGTCCAGGCCAAGTCCGGCAAGGATTAAATCACACTGTTTAATGAAATCGAAGATTCTGTTTTGCCTTAATTCAATTTCAGAGAGTAACAGAAGGGCCATGATGTGTCCGGGCTGCAGTGAGAGGGCACGCTCCAGAAAAGCTCTCCCGTCATCATAACGGTCAAGTTTCAGACTCAGTTCACCCATATTAATCCAGGGATCGACCCCCTGTGGATTCGTCTGTGCGGCTTTCATATATGTTTCGACAGCCTGGTCAATACGGTTCTGTTGCTTAAAAATTCCGCCCAGGCTGCAGAGGGCATTATAATTTGACGGATCTTTTTCGAGCACGGTAGAAAGAACGGCCAACGCCTGTTCGGTGTCTCCGGATTCGCAACACAAGACGGCCAGGCGGTTGAGAACCATGGTATCCTCGTTTCCCAGCTTGAAAAGTCTTTTCAGACAACGCCTTTCGGCATCGAACAATCCGGATTTTTTATTCAGTTTGGCCAGCATATACCACACATCATACTCATCCGGTGTTTCCTCGAGGGCACGGTTTAAATACATTCGGGCATTCTCCAGATCACCCGAGTGGTCCATGTGAAAGATACCCGCACGCCACCATATTCGCCATTTTTCATCTGAACTGTTGAAGGCTTCCAGATACTCCTGCTCCATATGAGCATTATCGCCGCAGGCATGATATGCATGACCCATTAAAAGATGAATGCCGGGGGCCTCTTTCATCGTTGAGTTAATGATAAGTCCTGCTTTGTCAGGATTTTGTTCATAGAAAATGAGCAGGTTAAGATATTCTGAACCGTTTGAAAGGACGTCCGGCCATCGTTTCTCATCTGCAGCGATCAAAGTCAGTACATAAAACGAGTCAAGGTGGTTAGAGAACTTCTCGAGTGCGGCAAGAGAATAGTGTTTTGCCTTCGCCCTGTCATCCATCTTGAGGAAAGCGATCGAGGCATTATAATGACTCCAGAGGTACAACGGATGGTTATCATTCTGCTTTTCTGCGAGTTCAATGGCACAAACCGATTCTTCAGCGCATTCTTTATACATGCCACGCGTGAGGTATGACGTACCCAGATAGTGATGGGGCATTGGATCCTGTTGATTTTCAAGAATTTGTTGCTTCAGGAGTCCGGTCGTTCTGAAAAATTTTTCATTGGCCTTTTTCTCCTCAATATCATATCCGTAATGCATGATCTCAATTTTAGAGGCCTTGATGCATGATGCTCCCACCACTCGATTATGAACGATGCCCTCATAATGGATTACGCCATTATTTTTAAACAACCGTTCGAAATTATGGCGGGCCTTCTTTTTCCCCTTACCGTAAGTACTGATGATATTAACATGGACAGCATCAGCCTGGCCTGCCTCACTGACGGTTTGCCGTAATTTCGGACCGCTCCCTTCGACAAGTTCCTCGTCTGCGTCAATTTGAAAAACCCAGTCGCAAGTAACATACGACAGGGCCTGATTCCGAGCTTTACTGAAACTGTTTTCCCATGGATGAAAATATATCTTGTTTGTGTAGTTTCTGGCTATGTCTACGGTTCCGTCCGTTGAACCGGTATCGACAATAACAATTTCATCAACATAATCTTTAACGCTTTCAAGACATTGTTTGAGAAAAACCTCTTCATTCTTTACTATCATGCAGCAGCTGATGGTCTGCCTTTTTGATTGTGTTATCTTTGCTTCTGTTATTTGTTTGAGCAAATCATTGACGGTCGAGTCGTCTGGTTTTTCTGCCTGAGCCCTCTGCAAGTAACTGCGAGCCATATCCTTGTCGTTTTTATTGTACAGATAAATACCGGCAGCCCTCATAGCGATGAACGGTTCCGGTGCACAGAGGACAGCACATTCAAAGGCATTCCGTGATTGATCAAAACGTGCGAGCTCATAGTGGGCAATGCCGATGAGCACATGGATATTCCACGCTTCATTGAGAGAACACGTCACCAGATTGTCGAAGGCCTCAGGTGTTGTCTTGAGCAATTTGATCAATCGCAGATATTCCTCGCCGTGATCTATCACCAGGTTCCACTGCTGCGTATCGTAGTAAATCAATATCAATATAAAATGCGAGTCTATGTGGTTGGGGAATGTGTTTATGCCCGATTGAGCTAAACCTTCCGCTTTATCGAGCATCTTCAAGCGGTAGTATGACATTGCAGCATTATACCGTGACCAGAGATACAGCATATTCCTTTCACACTGTTTTTCTGAAAGATTGATAGCCCGAAGGCTCGCTTCCAAAGCTTCTTTAAACATGGCCTGACTCAGGTAGGAACAGCTTAAATAATGGTAGGTCTTCGCGTTTGTCGGGTCATCTTTCAGATCCATTTTGAGGAGAGATACCGTCCGTTCAAACTTTTGTTTTGACTGTTTCTTATCAAGGTCGTATCCATAATGATAAAATCGTATGGAATATACCTTGGCATTTTTCATGCCGACCAGTCTGTTATGAACACGACCTTCGTAATGAATGATACCGTTATTACGAAATATTCTTTCGACACTATGTATTGCTTCGCTGCGTCCATTCCTGAATGTGCTCACAATCTGAACCATAACGGCATCGATATCCTCATTATCTATCGCTTTCATCAGTATGGGAATATCTTCTTGAACAAACTCTTCATCGGCATCTATCTGGAATATCCAATCCCCCGTTGCGTAGTTCAAATAGTGATTCCGGGCCTCACTGAAACTATCATTCCACGGGTGACTATAGATTTTATCGGTGTATCGTTGTGCTATCTCCATCGTTCGGTCTTCGGATCCCGTATCGACAATGATGATTTCGTCGGCGATATCTTTAATACTGTTCAGACAATTATCCAAATATTTCTCTTCATTTTTCACAATCATACATACAGATATCCGCAATTGTTTGTTATTCATATCTTTTCCTGTCCCTTCTCACTTTTCTCATAGAGAAAGTTAAGATTTTCATGAACAATAATGTTTATGAAGATCATTGTTGCTGGGCAAATTTCACTAAAATTTCTGCAATATACATGCCGCATTGCGAGTTGCCTTCCATAGAACTCAGTCATTCATCTGATCGACAACAGAATTGTTCTTCACCTTGTTCAGGATAAAAATGTTTTAACTGCTGCTGACGTTTCTATTTCATAAACGTTTCATTTGCTTAGCAAGACCGGAAAAAGAAGTAACAGAGACAATATGTTCTTCATCATGATTCTCAATAATTGATGGTGATGGGATAAAGGAGTTATGTGATTAGATATGAACAGTGAAAATTTTCTTTATTGAAGGGCAGGCCGAACCGTCAAATATTTTGACCCGTGCGTCAAATTAAAGAATAACATTTTGTCAGTTCATCGCTACAAACAGACCCATCTATACAAAAATACTGTCTTTGCTGCATGGCACACTGCTTGCTTATATCAACATTTGTAACAATGGTGATCCATGTTTAATGCATGGATAGTAAGCAGAAGAAACACATGAATGCTTTGAACGAAAGAAAAAGATGAATTCACGGATTGCGCTTACAAGAGATATCGAATTAGGTGAGGCACTCTTCTCCAGAGGGAAGCTTGAAGAATCAAAAAACTATTTTTTAACGCTACTGAAAAAGTTTCCCGATAACGCTCAGATACTTAATAATGTTGGTGTAATATTTTATGAACAGGGAAATGTTGATGATGCCGAACAGTATTTTCTCGGGGCCCTGGCATCCCAGCCGGACTATGTTGAATCTTTGCTCAACCTTGCCGATTTATATCAGAACCAGAAAAGGTGGAAAGAAGCGGCAAATCAACTCGAAAAATACACACGTATCGTTGAAAATGATTACAGTGTTTTTAATCAACTTGGGCTTGATTATTTGAAAATGGGTGACACTGTATTGGCGCAAGAAGTCCTGGAGAAGTCGTTAAAATTGAATCTGGAGCAACGAGAAGTAGAAGATTCCTTGCGGATACTGAAAGGCAGTAAAAATGAGAATTCAGTACAAAATGCTTCCCCATCCACAACAGTATGTCGTCAAAAACAACCGGTAGTAAGTGTTGGTTTGCCTGTCTATAATGGAGGTAACATCTTAAGTCAGGCAATTGAGGCCATTCTGTCTCAAGAATTCTCAAACATAGAATTGATAATTTCTGACAATTGTTCTTCAGATGATACCGCTGAGATATGTTCGAAGTATCAAAGGATGGATGAGAGAGTTAAGTATTGTCGCCTTGATGAGAACGTAGGCGCACTTAAAAATTTTTCTAATGCGCTTGGACTCTCAGGTGCACCATACTTCATGTGGATATCTCATGATGACCTGCGAGAGCGTTTATTTATAAGTAAATGTTTGGAAAGGATAGAATCTGATCCTTTGATAGCTCTGGTTTATCCGAAAACAAAAGTCCTGGACGCAAATTCAATGGTCCTTGGTATTGCAAATGATCATGTCAATACAGATCAAGACAATCCTGTACAAAGATTTAGACATCTCATATGGGAAGTCGGGATGTGTAATATGGTCTATGGATTATACAGGACGAATATAGTTAAAAAGACACGCACATGGGGTAAAAGTCTATTCTGGGATAATCTGTTTTTGGCAGAGGTAGCATTGATGGGGAAAATAGTTCAGATAGATGATGTCCTTTTTGTGAGGAGATTAACAAATAACTATAATTATGCATCTCTGGATGAACGTTATGGTCCCCTCATTTCTCAAATTGATCACAATTTATTCAAGGACGGAATTACTTTACCGCATTGCAGATTGACGTATGCCCATCTTGAACTTGTAAATTATTCGGAACTTCAGGAGTCAGAAAAGAATATTTTAATGAAAGATATTTTAAAATGTTTCAGGACCCGATTCGGAACTAAAATGGAATATGAAATAAATAGAGCTGTTACGTTAATTAATAATGGATGTTTCTATTGTACGTGGAACGATAAGCAACCAGATGTACATTATTTAGATCAAATCGAAACAATTGATTATTTCCGGACGACTAATTTATTGAATAATTTACGAGAAGCAGTGTTTATATATCCTGAGCGGAAAGATTTAAAAAATGCCTATGAATTATGCCTTGAAAGGGCTTCTAAATTTAAATTTGAATAATAACCTTTTTAAAAATGAAACTAAAGTGGAGAGGTTTCCAATGAAAGTCGTCATTTTGTGCGGTGGTATGGGGACGCGCCTCAAGGAAGAAACCGAATACAGGCCGAAACCTATGGTAGAAATAGGAGGTAAACCTATACTGTGGCATATCATGAAAATCTATTCTCATTACGGTATTAAGGAGTTTGTCCTCTCCTTAGGGTACAAAGGGGAGATGATTAAAGAATTCTTTTACAACTATGAAGTGCTGAATAACGATTTTACCATAGAACTGGGAAACGGCAAGAATGTCGAGATCCATAGTAACAACAACGAAACGGGTTGGCGAGTTACCTTGGCTGATACCGGTGATTATGCACTGAAAGGGGCCCGACTCAAACGAGTGGAAAAGTATATAGATGACAGTCAATTTATGATGACCTATGGGGATGGCATAGCGAATGTGAATATTAAGAATTTGGTAAACTATCATAAGAGTCACGGAAAATTGGCAACTGTAACAGGAATTAATGCCACTTCACGATTCGGTGAACTGAAAATTAATCAAAATCAGGTTGAATCTTTCAATGAAAAACCAGAGGGCAATGGAAGTCTTATTAATGGAGGGTATTTTGTCTTTAATAAAGGCATTTTTGATTATCTTCATGATGAGGATACGTGTGATCTGGAGATAGGTCCCTTGGAGAGGATTGCAAGTGATGGGCAACTCATGGTTTATAAACATGGGGGATTCTGGGCCTGTATGGATACGCTAAGAGATATGGAGTACTTAAACAAATTATGGAATGAAAAAAAAGCAGAGTGGAAGGTCTGGTAATTTCTTATGTATGGAGAGTTCGGCAATGCCTATAAGGGCACACGAGTTTTAATTACCGGACATACCGGTTTTAAAGGGTCCTGGCTTTCCCTGTGGCTTTGTGAACTCGGGGCGGAGGTAATTGGATATGCCCTGACACCGGAAACAACGCCGAATCTTTTTGAAATAAGCAGACTTGAGAAAACTATGAATTCTATTACCGGCGATATCAGAGATTTCCGTATGCTTGCAGATATTATGTCAGAATACAAACCGGTTATTGTATTCCATTTGGCGGCACAGGCGATTGTAAGAAAATCTTACAGAGATCCTGTAAAAACATATGACACGAATATTATGGGAACAATAAACATTTTTGAAGCATGCCGACAGACTCCTTCGGTGAAAGCTATAATTATTGTTACCAGTGACAAATGCTATGAGAATCAGGAATGGGTTTGGGGTTACCGAGAAACGGATCCTGTAGGAGGTTATGATCCTTACAGCGCTTCAAAAGGGTGTGCCGAGATTATTACGGAAAGCTACCGGAGATCATTCTTGCCCCTCGATAAATACCGGGAAGTCCACGAAACTCTTGTTGCCAGTGTCAGAGCGGGAAATGTTATTGGCGGCGGTGACTGGGGTGAAGATCGACTTGTCCCCGATATTATTCGTGCTGCGAGCAACAATGAGAAAATTCAAATTCGTAGTCCTCATGCAATACGTCCCTGGCAGCATGTTCTGGAACCTTTATCGGGATATTTACTGCTGGGACAACAGTTGCTGGAGGGGAGGAAAGAATTCTCTGGAGCATGGAATTTTGGCCCCCGGGATGAAGACCACAGAAATGTGCTTGGCGTTGTGAGAGAGTTGCAGAAGCATTGGTCAAAGATCAGTTACAAAATCGAAGCTGATGGAAAGAATCTCCATGAGGCCGTTTCACTGAAACTGGATTGTTCGAAAGCCTATTCTAATTTGAATTGGAGACCGGTTTGGAACGGTTCTGCAACGTTTGCTAAGACAGCAACATGGTATAAAGAATTTTATGAGTCAGGGAATATTAGCAGTGGAAAACAATTAATAGAGTATGTGGCTGATGCGGTACAGAATCAGATATTGTGGGCTGTTCAATGAAATTCAAACAAACAATATTAAAAAATGCATTCGTCATAGAGCCGGAACCATTTCGAGATAATCGTGGATTGTTTTCCCGTGTTTACTGTCGGCATGAATTCAGGGACATTATAAGTAATAAAAATATTGTTCAGATCAACCACTCCCGTACCTGCCAGAAAGGTGCTCTTCGGGGGATGCACTTCCAGTATCCGCCATTGGCAGAGACAAAAATGATTAAATGCATACGAGGTGCTGTCTTTGACGTCATAATTGACGTGCGTCATGATTCCCCTACTTTTTTACAATGGCATGGAGAGATACTGTCGGAAGAAAATATGAAGATGATGTATGTTCCCGAGGGCTTTGCACACGGTTTTCAAACAATGAACGAGAACTGTGAGCTAATTTACCTGCATACTGAGTTTTATAATCCTGCAGATGAAGGTGGTGTGCGCTTTGATGACCCCGCGGTACATATTATATGGCCACTGGAAATAACTGATATTTCCGAGAAAGATCTGAATCATCCTTTGTTATCTGATGGTTTTGAAGGGATAGAAGTGTAATGATATGCCGATATTGTGGTAGTCAGCTCAAACATGAATTTATCGATCTTGTTAATGCCCCACCTTCTAATTCTTTTCTTACAAAAGAACAATTGAATGAACCGGAGGTCTCTTATCCTTTAAAATTGTTTGTCTGCGCAAAATGTTTTCTGGTTCAGATCAATGAGTATAAGAAATCTGGTGATATATTTGGGCAGAATTATGCCTATTTTTCTTCCTATTCAACATCGTGGCTGGATCATGCAAAACGTTATGCTGATATGATCGTGCACCGTTTTGGTTATGATAGCAACTCTCAAGTTATAGAGATAGCATCCAATGATGGTTATTTGCTGCAATATTTCCAAACAAAAGAAATACCTGCACTCGGCATTGAACCAGCAAGGAATGTAGCCCGGACGGCGCAGGCGAAAGGTATTGAAACTATCGTAGATTTTTTCGGACTCAATTTGGCAGATTATCTGGTGGCTCAAAGCAGGATGGCGGATCTCATAATTGGCAATAACGTTTTTGCCCATGTGCCGGACATCAATGATTTTGTAGCTGGAATGAAAAAAGTTCTGAAGAAAGATGGTGTCATCACATTGGAATTTCCCCACCTCATGCAACTCGTTGAGCAAACCCAATTTGATACCATATACCATGAACATTTTTCTTATTTTTCGTTTCACACAGCGGGGATTATTGTTAATCACTATGGACTTGATATTTTTGATGTCGAACAACTTCCAACCCATGGTGGTTCTTTACGTATCTATCTGAAACATAAGGAGGATAAATCGAAAAAAATATCTGACAATGTTTCTGCTTTATCTGCAAAAGAAGAATCAAATGGCATGCTGGGCCTCCCTTATTATGAAGACTTTAATGATAAAGTTAATAAGGTGAAATATAATTTTATCAAATTTCTTTTACAGCAAAAGATGAAGGGAAGAAAAGTAGCCGCTTACGGAGCTGCGGCTAAAGGAAATACATTGATTAATTATTGTGGGGTTAAGAAGGATTTAATTGAGTTTGTAGTCGATGCTTCACCGCACAAGCAGGGCATGTATCTTCCGGGAAGTCATATTCCTATTGTAAATGAAGAACATATCCGGGAAGCTAGGCCGGATTTTGTATTTATTTTACCATGGAACATTAAGGAAGAAATAATGCAGCAGCTTGAATATATACGAAAGTGGGATGGGAAATTTGCAATAGCCATTCCGGAGGTGAGAATCTTTTAATACATATTATATGGAGCAGTCATTTTCTAAGAGTTGAAATAAATCACGTGGTGCAAAATCAAAAACCATACATTTGTCAAGCTCTAGAAATAAACAGTCATGAGCGAACCTGAACACACGAGAAAAAGGATAGAATTTGAATGAAAGTATTGGTTACCGGAGCTACAGGATTTATTGGTAATTATGTGGTTCAGGAAATTATCAACAAGGGTTTTCATGTCATTGCAACGTCCATAAATCGTGAGAAAGCGAAAAGATATGAATGGTTTTCAAAGGTTCAATATATTGACCACGATTTAAATGAACATCACGATAATTATTTTAAATTCTTTCACGAACCGAATATTTTAATTCATTTATCATGGGAAGGATTACCGAACTATAAAGACTTTTTTCACTTTGAGAGAAATTTATTTTCCAATTACTTCTTTCTTAAAAGCATGATTGAACATGGCTTGGAAAATTGTGTGGTTGCAGGCACATGTTTAGAATATGGCATGCGGTCGGGATTCTTGCATGAAGATATGGATACTAAGCCGGTAACTTCTTATGGATTAGCCAAGGATACCTTGAGGCGCTTCCTTGAACAACTGCAATATAAGTATAAATTTGATTTGAAATGGCTCAGACTTTTTTACATCTACGGACCAGGGCAGGGGAGCAGCTCAATTCTTTCCCAGCTTGAGCGGTCTCTGGAAAATCAGAAAAAAGTATTTAACATGTCCGGTGGCGAACAATTAAGAGATTATTTGCCGGTTAGAAAGGTTGCTGAATATATTGTCGAAGTTGCAATTCAGGACAGGATTACAGGAGTAATTAATTGTTGTAGCGGTTCTCCTGTTTCAATAAGAAGATTGGTGGAAGACTATTTAAAGCACCGAAAACAAACTATAGAGCTTAACGTTGGATATTATCCATATTCTGATTATGAACCAATGGCATTTTGGGGCAATGCAGTGAAACTGAAAAAAGCTGTAGGTGAAACAGAATGAAGTGTCCATTGTGTAACAGCGACTTCGATAATCTGCGGGTATTGTATGAAGTTAAAAATATTCCAATATTTCAAAACAAAGCCTTTTACAGCGAAAAAGATGCAAAGGAAGCGACGGTTGCTGATATTTCTCTAATGGCCTGCGAAAATTGTGATTACGTTTTCAACTCGTCATTCGATAACAGTTTTATGCGTTATGATGAACAATATCAAAATGAACAGACATATTCTCCATATTTTCAAAACTATTTGGATCGTATTGTAGGTTTCTTAGAACAAAAGAAATTCAAGGATAAAAAGATCTTAGAAATCGGATGCGGCAAGGGATTTTTTTTAGAAAAATTATGGGATCGAAGTTTTGAAGCAAATGGTTTTGATCCCGCTTATGAAGGAACGGATAACAGAATTGTTAAAGATTACTTCTCTGAAAAATATTCTTATTTAAACGCGGATTTAATTATTCTCAGACACACATTAGAACATATCCATAAGCCTTTAGAATTTCTGCATAACATAGCAAAAGCGAACAATTACCGAGGAATGATTTATATCGAGGTGCCGTCTTTAGAATGGATCGTCAAGAATCATGCTTTTTGGGATATTTTTTTCGAGCATTGTAATTATTTTACGGTGCAAAGTCTTGGGAACATGTTTGATGATGCCGAACAGGGATTCCTTTTCAACGATCAGTATATGTATGTTTTGGCAGATTTGAAGAAATTACGAAACATGGCGAAAACCGCCGTACGACGAATCAATATTGCAGAAAATGATTTAAGTAACCGTATACATAAGTATAAAGACTTTGTTCATACACACAAGAATCTTGTTATTTGGGGGGGCGGTGCAAAAGGGTCTACATTTGTTAATCTAACGGATCCTTTCTGTGAATATATAAAGTATGTTATTGATATAAATCCTCAAAAGCAAAACAAATATATTGCTAAAACCGGACATAAAATTGTTTCTCCCGATATCATAGACTATAACATTTCATCTGGGGGAGACATACTGATTATGAATGAAAATTACTATCATGAAATAGAAGCGAGCATTTGTAGTCATAAATTTAAACTTCATAAGCTAGGGGCTGAAAATGAATCAGATAGAAAAATTCAAAAGAGCAAGAGAAGTCAGATTAGATAGTAATGGGAAAAACGAAAAACTGAAAAAATATAGCATGAGATTTCTTCAAGAATCAATAACTGCTAAATATTCCTATAATTTCTCGTGGATGGGACGACCGATTATTCAATATCCACAGGATATGGTAGCAATGCAGGAAATTATCTGGAAAGTACGGCCGGATCTGATTATTGAAACTGGAATCGCCCACGGCGGGAGTCTCATTTTTTACGCATCCATGCTCGAACTCTTGGGCGGTGACGGACAGGTTTTGGGCATTGATATTGATATCAGAAAGCATAACCGGGAGGAGATCGAGAATCATCCTATGTATAAACGTATTACGATGATTGAAGGCTCGTCGATTGAGAAAAGCGTTGCACAGCATGTCCATGATTTTGCTAAAGGCAAGAATAAAGTTTTAGTTTGTCTGGATTCAATGCATACTCACAACCATGTTTTAAAAGAACTGGAGATATATTCTCCATTGGTAACCAAAGATAGTTATCTTGTTGTCTTTGATACTATTGTTGAAGATATGCCTGAGGATATTTTTACTGATCGACCGTGGGGAAGAGGGAATAATCCTAAAACGGCGGTCTGGGAATTTATGAAGACTAATGATCGTTTTGTTATCGACACGGAAATTGAAAACAAACTGCTTATTACCGTTGCCCCCAGCGGTTATCTGAGATGCATAAAAGATTAAGTATTGAACAAATACAGATTTTCGGGCATTCATGACCGAAAGAGAAATCGGCTACGTAGCCGATGCTCCTGCCAAAGCCTTGTATGCCAGCGCCAATATGTACCGCGAACATTTTGAAAAGACCTTACACAGCGTTTGACAACAACTCAACGGACAATGAATTTGTCTGTGTCAAACTTTCATGAAATAGTTAATATGAGGAAAAATATTCCCGATATCGTGATTTTCATGGTTTTTAACATTCGATAAATAGAATATTTTTCCGTGGTCATGACATACAATCTCGTTCGATACTTTCTTGATCACTAATTAATTCCGTAACGGTAATCAGTTGTCATAATGTCAGCCACCGCCATTATTTTGTCACCCGACAGTGAGATATATAGAGACAGCGTAACATTACCCAACGACATACAAGATCGCTCCACCTGTGATAGTCTGAGCAGGCAGGGCAATATGAATGTATGCAGCGATCGCGTCATGAAGTAGTGTGGTTCATGTGATTAACATTAAAAACAAACCTTTATAGTGTCAGATTCTCGAAAAAGGTTTTTCTTTTGGACGTCTGAAATAAATCCAATAATTATTTTGTGGAAACTTAAGTTTCGTTTCGTTGTACCGATAGTAGTAACGACGGTTGCAATAATTGAAATGGTTGCATGTGGTACAACCTTTGCAATTTTAGATCTCGAATAATCCACAGTTGTTCGATTGCCGTTCATAGTGCTTAACATTCTATACTCTTATGACGATGAAGAGAACATTGATGGTTACATCGGGTTAAAACGTTACTTACATTAGAATGTTTCTAAATTCAGAAAGGTATTGACGTGTCAAAGTTGTTTTATTCCACATCCGAAGTGGCAAGTTTGTTCAAGGTCAATAGAGTAACCATTTACCGGTGGGTTAAAGACGGAAAGATCAAAGCATATGAAATCGGCAAAAATATCAAAATTCCTGTTTCCGAAGTTGGACGGTTGTTAAAGGAATTCGGTTTTTCGGGATCGGCCGTTCGGGATGTGAGTGGTGAGTCATATGACGATCAAAGCAACGAATCAGTGAAAAGCATGACCGAAGAACACAACAGGGTCAAGTCGGTTGTTGCTGTTTGCGATCACGATGGGGTTCTCAGGTTAATTGAAGAGATATTCGAAAAGCCCGATCTGGGCGAGACATGTAAACTGTTAACCTTTTCGGACAGCCTGGAGGCGGCGATACAAATAGGAGGGGAAAAGCCCGATCTTGTGCTGCTGGATATGAAGATGTCGGGGCTTGATGGAATTGGTCTCGCTGCACAGGTTAGATCCGCCTATCAAGATGTGAAAATCGTATTGATGAGTGAAAGCCGACAGGAAGAACGAGCAGATCAGAACGAGCGCCTGGACGTGTTTGACTGGTTGATAAAACCAATAGATTCCAATAGGTTATATGAGACTATACGCAACGCATTGAAAACCTAACTTTTTGTTTGTGATGAGAATTTTGTGAAACAAGACGGTCGAAGAGGTGGTAAACGAGTATGAAAATACAAAAAAGAAAGGAGGGGAGAAGCGGGACCACATATTGAATAACCATGACGGATGCAT
>JAFGQS010000109.1 GCA_016935565.1 Deltaproteobacteria bacterium | reverse complement strand
TTTCGATTTTAAGCATGTTCGCCTGTGAGGGCTTTCTGACGGTTTCAAAAGGAGTGCGACAAGAGATTTTCACCGGATGCTTGACTCAGGAAACCTGTGTTTTCTTTTTAATCGCTTAGGGGTTAATTCCAAGCTGCTTGCGGCGGGGTAGTTTATTATATTCATTTGATGTCATGATTGTTCCTTCAGGTTGAAGTTGTTCATGGCGTGCCAATCTTCATCCCTGATTTATAGGAACTCCCGTCCCTTTTTATCTGACAATCATAAGCAAATATCTCAATAAATCAGCCCATATACGATTTGATCAAACATTGTGTCTGAAGTTTTTGTCTTGACTAATCCGGTAAAGGGTATATACGGATAGCGTCATCAAATTCGTTTTTTCGTGTCGGAAAAAGGAGGGGACAGATGCCGGCAAATCCATTGCATACGATCATGAATCCAGCTTCGATTGCCATTGTGGGGGCGAGTAATAATCTCGTCAAAATGGGAACGATACAATATCTGAACCTCATAGCCAGCGGATTTCAGGGGGATATTCTTCCCGTTCATCCAACAGAACAGGAAGTGCTTGGCAAAAGGGCCTATCCTTCGATAAACGATTTGCCCTGTGCACCGGATCTGGCGGTGCTGGTCGTACCCACTAAGCTTGTACCGGAAATGCTGGAAGGATTCGGGAAGATCGGGACAAGACACGCCATCATCATCAGTGCCGGGTTCAGGGAAACAGGAGAAACGGGGCAGGGGCTGGAAACGGTGGTTGCCGACATTGCCGAGCGATATGACATGCGTTTTCTCGGTCCCAATTGTGTCGGCATCATCAACACACAGCTTCCCTTGAACCTGACGGTACATCCGGTTCTGGACGGCAACGGCAAGCTTGGCATTGCCTCCCAAAGCGGTACGTATGTTACCCAGACGCTGCCATACCTCCATAAGCACGGGATAACTATCAGCAAAGCGATAAGCATCGGCAACGGGACGAGTATCGATATTGTGGATTGCCTCGAATACCTGGGAGAGGATGAATCGACAACGGCGATTGCACTGTATATAGAGGGTATCACCAGGGCCAGCGATTTTCTTCGAGCAGCTCGAAGGATCAGTTCCCGCAAACCGATTGTTGCCCAGTATGTGGGAGGAACCGAAGCCGGTGCACGCGCCGGATCGAGCCATACGGGTGCCATGGCCGGTCCCGACTATGTCTACGACGGTCTCTTTGAACAGGCAGGTATCATCAGGGTAGATTCAATTGAGGAGGTGTACAAAACAGGATGGGTTCTCGCCTCACAGCCCCCCCTGAAGGGTAACCGTATAGCCATATTGACCAACTCGGGTGGTCCCGGTACGGCAATTGCCACGACATGCAATAAATTGGGACTCGATGTGCCCGAATTTTCCGCCGGAATTCAGGAGGAAGTCAGTAAGCTTATAGCTGGTCATGCAAGTGCACGAAATCCGGTGGATATGACCTTTGATCTCAATATGAAAACGCTTGCGGAAACAATTCCCAGAATTGTTTTCGGTGCCGATGAAATCGACGGTGTTATCATACATGGAATCATTGACACGGGCTTTCTTGATAATATTTATGCCATCATCTCAAGAGTAACGAATATGCACGAGAATAATCTCTTGAAACTTCCCGTGACAGATCTTGAGCCACTCGTTCACATGCCGTCCCAGTATGAAAAGCCTCTTATAACGTCATCGTTTTTTGATGAAGACGATCATAGTGTGCGGGTTTTACGTGAGAAAGGTGTTCCCGTATTCGATTCCCCCGAAAAGGCTGCTGCGGCGATGGGTGCTCTGTACACACACTACTTCGTACGGAACAGGCCGGCGGTCGAAAAAGCGCAGTATCCTGAGATGCCGGAAGAAGCAAAAAGTATCATGAGTGCGGTGGAGACAAAGGCTCTCGATGAATACAGAGCCAAGAAGATTCTGAGAGCCTACGGCATACCGACCACCGATGAACGTCTCGTGCAGACCTTCGACGAGGCCCTTGAAGGGAGTCATGCCATAGGATACCCCGTTGCTCTCAAGGTGTGTTCTCCGCACATTATGCACAAGACAGAGCAGGGTATGGTTCATTTGGACATAACGGATGATGACGCGCTGAACAGGGCGTTTTCGTCCGTCAGAGAAAAAGATTCAGGTTCTCCCCTGCTGGTTTCGGAGATGCTCAAGGGCGACCGGGAATTCATGGCAGGGATGAGTTATTTTCCAGGATTTCCCCCGTGTATTATGTTCGGCCTCGGCGGTATATTCACCGAAGCATTGAAGGACAATGCAATACGTCTGGCCCCGCTGGGCCACAGAGAGGCCCTTGAAATGATGGAATCCCTGTCCTCACATGTCCTTCTTGGGCCATATCGACGGATGGTCCCCGTGGATAAGGATGCGCTTGCATCGGTACTGGTGAACCTCGGCCATGTAGCAATCCATTTTCCCCAGATAAAAGAAATAGATCTCAATCCGATTATCATTGTTAACGGAAAGCCGAAAGTGGCCGATGCCTTGTTTGTCATGGAGACATAACAATTGCCGATTGTATTTCTTTGTTGAATCAACGTGAAAAATAAATTAATACCGTATAACATATTTTGCGTATCATGTGTCCCGCGTTTTACCATTATAACCGATAATACAGCGGTATATATGGATGCATTGTTTGTGCCCCGCTTCTCATGAGAGAGAGGGGGGTTTTTAAATTTGATGACGAATACATTTTGCAGCAAAGCGATATTGCAGTGCGGGCCATGATTCTCAACTTCATAGAAAAAGGAGGGGGCATATGAAAGGTATGACAAGAAAAAATGTGATCGGTTTTATTCTGTCAGCGGTGTTTATTTTCGTGATGACAGCCTGTGCTGTTCGAACACAGGTTGAACAGGTATCGGTTGACCAGGTCAGACAAACCTTGAAATATCAAAACATCGTTTTTAGAAACTTTACGGCAAATCCCGACGTTAAGGCCCCGGAGGGGCCCCTCATGGAATGCAGGACGAGTGCTATTAATTATCTTGAGCTGAAAAGTCTCTTTAAAGCGGTAGAAAAGGATAGCGGCAAATCGTATGATGAACCGACGCTCTATGTAGATGTGAATGTAACCAGCTTGAGGATTGTGAGCGGGGCTGCTCGATTCTGGGGCGGGGCATTTGCAGGAAGATCCAACATGAATATTGACGTTAAACTTATAGATGCTGACGGTAATCTGGTTGTTGAGAAAGAATTGAAAGGGGCTCCGAATGCTTTCGCATCTACCTGGAGCTTTAGTCGAACCGATCATAGCCTCCCACAAAAGATGGGATTTTTATTAGGTGATTTTATCATCGCACATGTTTCGGGTCAATAAGTCAGCCCACTATGGGGTCATCACATAGTGGTGACCCCTCTTTATCAATAGATAAGGTTGGGAATAAGTCCCCTGATGGAAAACAGGTTACTGTCACCTGAAATGTGAAATTTGATTTTCAGTCCTACTTCGGGTACCCCGTAATCTCCCTGATCCTTTTATAGAAAGGCCTCAGGCGCTTGTACATCTTTTTATAAACGTCGCGGTAAAGTTCGTTGTAGGTTTCGTGATTTTTCAGATTCGGCTCGTAGACTTCACCCACATGCGTCATGGCTTTGATGGCGGCGTTGAAATCACTATGGAGCCCGAGTCCCACGGCTGCATCAATGGCCGCGCCCAGACCCGATGTTTCATAAATATGGGGCTTTGCCGTGGGCAGACCGAAGATATCCGCCGTCAGCTGCATGGCGCTTCGGCTCTGTGAACCGCCGCCTGAGACCCGGAGAGAGGTGATCGGCACGTTCGTTCGCTTTTCAATGCGTTCCTTGCCTTCCCTGAGTGCATAACCGAGACCTTCCAGAATCGAACGGTACAGATGTGCCCTCGTATGAACATCTCCGAACCCGACGATGGCTCCCTTGGCTTCGGGCCCCGGGAGTTTCAATCCCGGTGACCAGTAAGGCTGGAGCATCAGTCCCATGGAACCCGCCGGAATATCTTCTATCAGCTTTTCAAAAATTTCTTCCGTTGCAACACCGTTTTTAACGGCTTCCTGCTGTTCCCGGTACCCGAACTCTTTTTTGAACCAGCTTACCATCCAGAATCCCCGGTAAATCTGAACCTCGATCGTGTGATATTCGGGAATTGCCGAAGGATATGGCGGCAGCAGCGGTATGGCCTCAATGTACTTTTCGCTCGTTACGTTGATTGTTGCCGTTGTCCCGTAGCTCAGGCAGCCGATGGAAGATTCGAGACTTCCCGAACCGATAACTTCGCACGCCTTATCTGCAGCAGCGGCGATGAGAGGAAGTCCGGCGGGAATTCCCGTTTCACGTGAGGCACGTTCAGTAATGCTGCCGAGGGCATCACCGGGCGGAATCAACCGGGGCAGGAGAGCGCGATCCATGGGTAAAACCCGCCATTTCCAATCCCAGTCGCGAGCCCAGCGCAGGTGTCTGTAATCGAAGGGAATGTACCCTACCTGGCAGCCGATGGAATCGACAAATTCACCGGTGAGCCGATGAGAGAGGTAGCCTGAAAGGAGCAGATACTTATGCGTATGTTGCCAGATCTCAGGCTGGTAGGTGCGAATCCAGTTCGCTTCTGCTTCCGCCTGAAAGTATGCAATCGTATCGTTCATGCGAATACAATTGAAAATCAAACCCCAGAGCCCTCCGATCGGTCGTTGTCCGTGCGTTTTACGTTGATCAAGCCAGTGGATGGCGGGGCGAAGGGGCTTCCCGTTACCGTCCACATTGATCAGCGTCCCCCTCTGGGTGGTAAGGGCTACTCCTGCGATGCGTTCTTTACGGACGTTTTCCTGCTGCCACAGTTCCTGGCAGGCCTGACAGAGTGCCCGCCAGAAGACCTCCGGGTCCTGTTCGGCCCAGCCGGGTTGTTTGGAAAAATAAGGAGGCTGGAAGGTGACAATTTCCTTGGCCAGAAGCTGACCCTTCAAGTCGAAAAGAAGCGCCTTCATGCTCTGGGTTCCGTTATCTATGGCCAGTAACAGATCTTTGCTCTTCATCATTCACCTGTGCGGTTCTGATTACTGTGTAGGGTTTACGATTCGCGTTTTTTCGATACGGTTGTTTGAATAATTTGCTTCACCTTCATCCAGACGATCCTGACGAAAGAGACTTTCTCTTCTACGGGAATTTCTTCTTCCTCAAACGGGATGGCATAGTTACGTTTCACGAGGCCAAGATACTTCTCAATTTCAATTGTCCATCGCTCCTTATCCCACAATAATGAGGGCTCACACAGTTGCCGAATTCGCTTCAGATGGGCTTTCCCTCCCTCTCGTATCAGCATACCGATGCGAACCCGCCTCAGGAGCAGATCGTCAAGATGTTTCACCTGCTCGCGCTTCGCCACGAAGGGTAATTCCGCCCAGAGTGTGTGAGTTCCCGGTATCGTAACAAGATCTTCGGGTGCAGCTGCTTTCATGAGATCCCGGGCGGCTTCACCATAGCGTCCGTAAAGACGTCGCCACGTCTGCCGGGACAACCCATAATCATCATCAGGGATATCGGGTGCCGGCGTGAAGACGGGGATATGACGATCGACGGGCTTGTCTGACGGTAAAAAAGGTTCCGCCGCATCAAGAGTTTCGAAAGCCATCCTGCGGAAGGTCGTCAACTTTCCCCCCGTTATCGTTACCAGTCCCTTGTCGATCCAGACGACATGGTCCCGGGATTCTTCCGAAGGGGGGAGTATTCCTTCGCTCAGGACGGGCCTGATACCGGCAAAGGCGGAAATGCAGTGATCAAGGGTTATATCTAAAGATGGAAAGAATGTTTCGAGCGCTTTCATCAGATAGGATACTTCTTCTTCGGTAATGGCGGGTTCGAGAGAAATATCCTGATCATGATCGAGGTCCGTTGTTCCGAAAAGAACAGCACCTTCCCAGGGAATAAGAAAGACAGGCCTGTTGTCGTCAGGGTGAATGATGGATACAGCCTGCGCAACGGGCAGGGCCCAGTGAGGAAAAATGAGATGACTGCCCCGCAGCGGTCGCAGATGATGTTTCGGGTCCGGAGAGGGATGAAGTGCCTCTGCCCAGGCGCCGGTAGCATTGATGACCGCTCCGGTTGACAGTGTTCTTGTCTGGTGTGATTCCGTGTCTTCTATGATTACACCGATGACATCACCTTCAGCATTGCGTTGAATTTCCGTTACTGACGTGTAATTCACTGCAGTAGCTCCTGCCTCGACCGCATCAAAAATCAATCGCAGGACCAGTCGTGCATCATCAACCTGGGCGTCGAAAAAGTGGAATCCCCCGATCAAATCCTCCTGTTTTACATGGGGAAGTAACATGGAGAACTCAGGTGCATCATGAAATTTATGCTGTTTCTCAAACGCCATCATGTCGTACAGTGTCAGGCCGGCGCTGATGGTTGTCTTGCCGGGACTCTGATCTTTGTATATAGGCATGAGAAAACCGAGAAGTTCGATCATTCCGGGAGCCTCTTTAAGCAGGCGTTCGCGTTCTTCGACGGAAGCCTTCGTCAGCAGGAGACGCCCCTCCTTGAGGTACCGCAAACCGCCGTGAACCAGTTTCGATGAACGGCTAGACGTTCCCCAGGCGTAATCCATACGTTCCACGAGGAGTACCTTCATACCCATACGGGCGGCCTCTCTGAAAATACCCGCGCCGGTAATGCCGCCGCCAACGACAATAAGATCCCACTGCTCCTGCAGATCCTGAATGTTCATGAATGACAAGCCTTTGTTTTTTCGTTTCCCTGTAAGTAATGAGAATAAAGTCTCCTGTCAAGAGGCTGTTGAAAAACACCCATCTGTTCCGACATGGAACGCAAGGCCAAAAGCGCAAGGGAAAAAACAGGCGACAATGTCAAACGAAGTTAAAATTCGAAGCACGAAACACGAAGCGCAAAACAAATTCTAATATCTAATGACAAAACGTTCAAAACGTAAGGAAAGTACAACGATTTTTGTTTTACAAAACATTTCATGTTTTGGTTTGATATTTTTAATTAGAATTTGTTTCTTATTTCTAAATTCGAATTTCGGATTTCCATTTTTTCAACTGATTCTGACTCCTGTTTTTTAAACCAGTTTTGTCGGATTCATTCGCTGATCGGGATCGATATGCGAGCAAATTTCCCGTAACGTGCTTAACCCGATTGGGCCTTTTTCATATCCCACATATGGCTTATGGTCGATTCCGATGCCGTGCTGGTGAGTTATGGTTCCGCCCGCCGCAACGATAGCGAGACTTGCAGCCTTCTTGAGGGTCTGCCAGCGAGTCAATGTTTCATCGGGTGTTTCCGCAAGCCGGAATACAAATGTCGTATAGACACTTGATCCCGTCGTGTAAACGCTGGATAAGTGGGTAAACGCGTGTACCTTTTCATTCCACGGTGCAAGACCGTTGACGAAGGCCTTCTCAATAGATTGCATCGCTGCCGTAACCTTGTCCCATGTTACGGCTGTTTCCACTGTGTCCACAGCATACCCTATATCCCATAACGTGTTTCTCAGATAGGGGGTACGAAACCGATTCTTTTTCCACGCTTCTCCCATGGCTTTTCCCACAAAAATGCCATCATTTCTGTTAATAATGAACGTTGCCTCACGCCGGGCAGCATTGACAATTCGTCGTTGACCGATGAGTCCGATCAGGCACATGCATGCTTCCTCTTCCGGTATCTTGCGCAGTCGAAGATAGCGCTTCAGTAAAGATAGTTGCCATGAATGACCGGCCAGAGCAAGATTCGTCCTGGTTTCCGTCTGGTTGCTCAGGCGAATCATGGAGAACGGCAGTCGGGCGGTTGCCAGCATACGTACAGCCTCAACAGCGCTTTTCCATGACGGGAAGAAAACGCCGTATATATCATGCCGTTCGGGCAGAAGTGAAATTTTCACGGTTGCCCTGGTCAGAACCCCCAATCTTCCTTCAGATCCAAGCAATATGTGTCTCAGATCGGGTCCCGCCGCCGATGCAGGAAAAGGAGGGACTGACATGGGTCCTTTCGGGGTCAGAATTTCTCCTCCGGCAAAGAGTTCATCCATTCGTCCGTAATGCGTCGATTCCTGACCGCAGGCGCGGGTGACAATCCAGCCGCCCAGTGAAGAATATTCAAAGGATTGCGGGAAATGCCCCAGAGTAAATTCTTTTGCCCTGAGTTGTGCCTCGAGATCCGGGCCTCTGATGCCGGCTTCAAACGTGGCGAGTAAATTATAAGAATCCAGGTCGATCAGACGGTTGAGATGTCTCAATGACAAACTCAGTACCGGCCGTTTCCCTTCCGGTACATCAAGATGACCAACGACACTGGTACCGCCACCGTATGGGATGACGACGAGCTTGTTTTTTTCGGCGAATGTCAAAAGCTCTTGTAAATCTCCAAGGGTATTGGGGAGAGCGACACCGTCGGGAAATCTTTGTAATGTTCCTCCTCGGAGGGCTATCCAGTCGGGAAGGCTCTGTCCATGGGCATGGACGATTCTTTCTTTCGGGTCAGTAGAGATAAGAGGATGCGGGGATATCCGCGATCGGGGGACACGGTCGATCAATTTTTCAAGGGGATAATCTGATCCGGGTTTTCCCTCACCGAGGAATTCCCGTAACATTTCACGGGCCCCCGGTAGTAGGGGAAAATCAACACTCTTGTCACCCCAGCCGTTCCAGCGCAGCATTGTATGACTCCTCAACTCAATCTGTTTTCATTCCGGTTGCTGTCCTGTGATAGTATCAGGCGGAAGGCCTGCTCTCTTCATTCTATGATCAAATTACGATGTTCCGGAGCAGCTACCGCCCACTATCGATGACCCCGTCCGCCAGTCTGGTCATTATATCCGTTGCCCGGCCGGGCAGGAATATATCCGTAATTTGTTTTGTATATCTCGATTCCTCGATGTTTATCTCGATAATCAAGGATTGTGTCCTTTTCGCTGTTAATGGAATCAGCGATGCCGGCTTGACTTCACCGGTCGTTCCGATTATGAGCATAACGCCGGCATTTTCAGCCTCGCCCCGTGACAGCCAGTCTATTTCGTCGGGGATCGGTTCGCCGAAAAAGACAAAATCCGGTTTCAAGACACCTCCGCACTTACTGCACACCGGCGGTAATACTGCGAGATCAATTCCGTCCGATGAAAATGCCGTACTGCATTCGGTACATCGGAGTTTTCTTATTGTTCCGTGATACTCATAGACTGTGCGACTGCCCGCTTCCTGGTGAAGATTGTCGATGTTCTGGGTGATTACGGATTGCACATGCCCCCTGTTTTCAAGCTCTGCGATGGCCCGGTGCGCAGCATTCGGTCTTGCCTTTCCGATACGATCAAAAAAGATTTTTTTGATCATTTCCCATGAGGATTTCGGATTTTTCAGAAAATAACGCATATCAAGAAAGCCGGGGTCCTGTTGTTCCCATATTCCGCCAGGGCCACGGTACGGTGGAATGCCGCTTTCTACGGATATTCCCGATCCTGTGAAAACGACCGTATAATCCGACTGCTTGAGTGCGGCAGCGGCTTTTGCAATGTTTTCCCGTAACATATTCTGAGCCATGGTCATCCCGGCGGTGGAATTCTGCTCTATTTGTCCGTGTCATTCTACGAAATTATAAATATCAAATAACCGATGG
>JAFGQS010000108.1 GCA_016935565.1 Deltaproteobacteria bacterium | reverse complement strand
ATTGACCATGATATCCTCCAATCATAGTTGATAATCTACATTATCATTATATTAGAGGACGATGTCAATATCTAATTATGACCACCCATCAATTAAATACTACCCGGCTCCATGAGCATCGATAGTCTGAACATGGGTTTTTTTGATACATCGTAGCTTTTTCCGATCCGATATGCTAGATGATAACCACTCCGGCCGGTTTGTTTTATTTATAATTACTAGCTTTGAAGTCTTTATTGTCAACAACAGCGTTTTTTTCGCAGATAATGGTGCCGGATAAATGATAACGGCGAAAGGCTAAGGGCTCAAGGCCAAAATAAAATTAATGTCAAATGACAAATCAAATCCAAAGTGTCAAGGTAAACGGCACAAGGCTCAAGGCGGTATCGAATATCGGATTGGGGGAATCGGGAATCTGTTACCTGGAACCTGATTCCTGTTGCCTTGTGCCATCAGCCTTTGACCTTTTGCCCTTGCGGCTCTGCCGCATTAGGTAAAGCGATAAGTCAAAGCTTTTTCATATTCACTTATTACCGTGAGTGCAAATTTATTTTTTCCAATGCATCCAAAAAATAAAGACAAAAACCGAAACAGAAGGTACACACGGTACCCCGCAAGAATTTTTGTTATATTCTGTACCCTCTTTTTCGCGGTTGTCACATCAACATCATGTTTATCCAGTGTTTCAAAGCAAAAAAACGAAAGTCTCGATGTTAAAATCGGACAGATGATCCTTATAGGGTTTCGGGGACTTTCCGTTGACGAACAGAGTCCTATCATACAAGACATCCGCAGGTGGCATATCGGCGGTGTCATACTCTTTGATTACGATGTTCCGTTGAAACGACCGGTAAGAAACATAGCATCTCCGAAACAGTTACAAACATTGACGGCTTCTCTGCAAAAAGCCTCCTCAATTCCTCTTTTTATCGCGATTGATCAAGAAGGTGGAAAGGTTAACAGGTTAAAAGAGAAATTCGGATTCCCCCCATCCGTGTCGGAACAGTATCTGGGATCACTCAATAACGTTGAAGTGACAAAACACTACGCGGTGCAAACGGCACGGACACTTTCATCCAACGGGATCAATCTCAACTTTGCACCGGTCGTCGATCTCAACATGAATCCTGACAATCCGGTTATCGGGAATTTAGAAAGAAGCTTTTCAGATAATCCGATGGTCGTTACCGATCAGGCAATAACCATGATCGACACATTCCATGAATATGGTATTCTCTCGGCAATAAAACATTTTCCCGGTCACGGCAGCTCGACGGCGGATTCTCATCAAGGCTTTGTAGACGTAACAAACACATGGTCGGCTATCGAACTTAAACCTTTTAACACCCTTATTAAAGCCGGAAAATGTGATATGGTCATGACAGCCCATGTTTTCAACGAAACACTCGATCCGAAGTGGCCGGCTACTTTATCGTATAATGTTCTGACAGAAATTCTGCGGCATGGGCTCCATTATGACGGGGTTATTATATCCGATGATATGCAGATGAAGGCTATCAGCTCATTTTACGGCCTTGAAACGGCAATAAAGATGGCAATTCTCGCCGGCATCGACATTCTTGTTTTCCCCAACAACTCCGTTTTCCAGGAGGACATAGCAGCAAGGACAATAACAATTATCAAAAATTGTGTATCCCAGGGCATTATTAGCGAGAACCGGATCAATGAATCCTACCGACGAATCACGAAGCTTAAAGAACACGTCAAAATCCATGCTGAATAATTTGTCGTGATCGATCATTGACAATATCGATCTCCGTGACAAAAAGTACAGCGACATCATAATACAACGACCAAGCTTATTTCAATCGAAATAAGCTTGATCAATCAGATAATTCTATGATATTTATATGCAATCCCTTTTGTTACGGGTGGATTGTTTCAGGGGACAACAACCACTAATTCTCGTAACCACTTCTCTTTAACCGGAACATAATGTAAGGATAATATGATGTCTGAATCAGATCGGCAACACGGCAATGAGGAACTCATCCATTATCTTAGTCAGTTACCGTCCCTGCAGTCTTTTGAAGAAAAGGATCTTGAGGGGCTTGTCCGGATGAGTGAAGTGAGAAAGTATGAACCAGGAGAGTTCATAATTGACGAAAAATTTAATGATAACTGGATCTACTTTCTTGTCTCCGGAATTGTAAGAATCGTTAAAGAGGGAAAAGAGATTCGTGTTCTGCGAAGGCGTGGTGATATCTTCGGGGAAATGGCCGTCATTGATGGTTCTGAGCGATCAGCATCGGCATACGCGATTGATGAAACTGTGTGTCTCGCTCTTGATGCTTCCTATATGGATCGGTTATCCGATACTGAAAGATCTGTTTTTTATTCCATTTTATATAAGACATTTGCAGAAATACTCGCCGAGCGATTGAGACTAACAACCGAAGAATTAGTCAGGGCTAAAGAGGAGATTGACCGTCTCCAAGGTATGTAGCGGCCTACTTATTCTTTAATACCTCTTTAATGTTATCTAGCATGTCCGATAATTTATATGGTTTGCCGATAAAACCGACAGCACCTGCGTCGAGGGTTTCTTTCACACTGCCGTTGTCTGAATAGCCGCTGGCAACGATCACTTTTACCTCAGGATTAATTTCAAGAAGTCTCTTTAGACATTTATGACCCCCCATACCCGGCATTCCCAGATCAAGTATGACCACGTCGATGCGATCTCCTTCACGTTCGTAAATCTCAAGAGCTTTCTCTCCGCTCTCGGCCGTAAGCGTCATGTAACCGAACTGCTCCAGCACATCACGTCCAATTTCAAGTATGTTTTCCTCATCATCTACCAGAAGAACCGTCTCACGATTACCGTGCAATCCATCAACCACAACCATTTCCTCCGTCTCTTTATTATGTACCGTCACATGACCATCATCTTCGGTCGTCAATACAGGAAAATGTATCTCGAATGTGCTCCCCCTGCCTGGTTCACTATAACACATAATATAACCGCTATGACCTTTTACAATACCATACACGATTGAGAGACCAAGCCCCGTTCCTTTTCCCACGTCTTTTGTCGTAAAAAAGGGTTCAAAAATATGCTGTTGCGTCTTCCTGTCCATACCATGACCGGTATCTGATACGGTTAACAACACATAATCGCCGGGTTTCGCACCCACATGAGTTCTGCAGTAGTTCTCGTCAAGAGTAATATTCCCTGTCTCAATGACAAATTTTCCACCATCCGGCATGGCATCACCGGCATTAACGGCAAGATTCATCAGAATCTGCTCAAGCTCGATGGGATCCGCATTGACGAGAGCAAGATTGCCATCAAGACGTGTCTCAATGGATATCATTCTCGGAATAGTTCTCTCGAGAATCTTCTCAATCTGCGCTATTTCCAGGTTCAGATTAACCGGTCTTAACTTACTCTCCACCTTGCGGCTGAAAATCAGAAGTTGCTTAACAAGCTCGGCGGCACTCTGAACTGATCGATCGATCCGGCTCAGGTATTTATATTCTGGATCATCAGTGTTTTTGTCCATCAATAAAAGCTGGCTATACCCTGAGATTGCCTGGAGAACATTATTGAAATCATGAGCAACCCCGCCTGCCAGTGTGCCGATTGCTTCCATCTTCTGGGCATGCAGAAGCTGGGCCTCTATGTGTTTTTTCTCATCTTCAACACGTTTCTGCTCGGTAATATCAGTTATAATTGCCAAGATTGAAACATCATCTCCGATTTGCATTCTTCTCAGTCTCGTGACAACCGGAAATTCTTCGCCATTTTTCTTTTTACAAAACCACTCAAAATCAAGGTCTTCATCGTTAAAAGTCCTGTCAATTTTCTCTTGGATCGATCCGTCGGAATATTCGTCATCACTTATCTGGCGTACATTGAGGGATATTATCTCTTCGCGGGAATACCCAAACATCTCAAGACATGTCTGGTTGATATTGATAACCCGACCATCGGGTGCAATGAGCAAAACTGCGTCAGGCGTCGTGTCTGTCAATATCTGAAGTTGACTCTGGCTCTGGTCTAACTCTATATTTCTTGCAGTCAAATCTGCATTTGCCCGCCTTAGATCTTCCGCATAGGTATTAATATGATCCAGCATGACATTGAATCTCTCTGCAAGATACCCCATCTCGTCATGTTGCAAAACCTTTGCCCTCACATCAAAATTGCCACTCCCGTATTCTTCAAGTGTCTTGAGCAGCTTCCCTACAGGAACCGTAATCATTCTTGTGCCGACTATCCCGAGGAATATTCCGAGCATAAAAACAACGCCACTGAAAACCAGAATAACCGTCTTCGTGAAACTGATTTCCCTCCTGGCAGAATCCCATGAATCATACATATTCTTCGTTTCGATACTGTCAAAATTCTGCAACAATGTAATAAAACGAAAATGCACATCGCGGAACCGGTCAACATCTTCTTTTATTTCATTATAGGTCCCTTCTTTTTCTCTGTATCTTCCTAAGATACTTTCTATCAAATTACTATACCGAACAAAGAGGTTTTCAAGCTTGGTCAAAATATTTACTTCTTCAGGGGTCAACTTCTGAACGCTCACCTGGTGCATATATTCCCGCAATGTCCTGATTTCATCATTTATGATGATACGGAGGGCTTCTCTCCTGCTTCCCTTTGCTGCCAGGAGGTAGTCATTGACCAGAACAAAGACAGAATTGCTCTTCAGGATAATCTGACCGCTCAAATGGCGCGCCTCGGCCTTCCCCATCACCTCATCTGAAACCAGAGTTTCAGTCGATCTGAAACGATTATATGCGATACCGCCAATAAGCGCCGACATTACAACGACAACAAGAAATCCGCCTACCAGTTTCGTTCGAATAGAATACCGTCGTGACAACGTCATTAACGTCTCTCCCTAATGCAGCAAAGCCGCAAAGGCATAAGGTCAAAGGCTAAGGGGGCAAGGCAACAGGAATTGGGTATCCGATTTCCCAATTCCGATATTCGATACCACCTTGAGCCTAGTGCCACGTATCTTGACCCTTTTGATTTTATTTATCATTTGACATTAATTTTGTTTTGGCCTTGAGCCCTTTGCCCTTAACCTTTCGCCGTTATTATTTATCCGGCACCAACATCTGCGTAAAGAACTCAGTTCTCGGGAATAATGATTCTATTGTGCTGACAGATAATCTGAAATAATTTGCCACTTACCATGAACAACCCGAGCTATCTTTAATTTATCGGTACCTTTGTGAGTTTCTGAAGTAAACGTAATAGGTGCGGTAATTCCCCCGGTATCGTAATTGAATATACTTTCCAATCCCTTCTTTATGCCGGGTCCGCTTATATTGTTCCCTGCCAGTCTTATTCCTTCCGCCATTACCTTCGCAGTTGTCCAGCCTTGTATATAACGATGGATATAGCCTTCTATATGAATATTTTTTGATCTGTTATAAGCACTTATTTCCCTGATACCGCGAATGTTCTTATCGGTAAACAAAAAAGGAAGAATACCGATAAATCCTTCGGCCGACTCTTCGGCAAGGGCAACCACTTTCTCATCGGCACACCAGTTTAAACCTATAAATGTGGTTGTAAGACCCAGTTTCTGTGCATCCTTTAGGATGACCGACGTGGCCCAGGCAGTTTCTTGAATAATCGCATAATCAGCATTCCGGGCTTTAATCCTTGACAGCTGATCCTGCGCTTCGAAAGCATCGAGGGCAACAATCTCTTCGGATACAACCTCGATCCCATGAGAAACTGCGTATGCCTTACCATCCTTAACGGGTGATCTGCCGAAGGGCGTATCATTGTAAATTAACGCCACCCGGGGGTTGTGTGATTGATTTTTCCACCGGTCTAAAATGAATTTCAATGCAATCTTAATCTGATCCGAATAGGTTACTCCGATTAAAAAATTATACGGTGCTTCACCAATGTTTCCCAACTTCGGCGAATATGAGGCAGACATGAAAGGTATCTTATCCTTTGCAACGAAGGGCCGTAACGCCTCTGTGTCACCGGTACCCCATCCAAGGATGGCATGGACCTTTTCTTTTTCCACCATTGTTTTGTAAACTTCCCGGGCGCGCGAAATAAGATAGCCGTAATCGGCTTCTATCAGCCGAATTTTTCGACCATTGATTCCTCCTTTTTCATTTAAAGAATCGATACAGTTTCTGATACCATCCGCATAGGGAATACAACTTTCATGAGTCGGTCCTGTTAACGTAAATATTCCCCCTATTCTTATTTCGGAAGAGATATTTTTTTTTGAACAGGCAAAGGACAACAATACAATGAATGATCCGATCAGCACTATCTTACAAATTCTCATCAGTTCCTCCTGAGAATCTCGCTTTATTCACAATTTTACTGTTCGGGATACCAGGACAGAAAATAGACTCAATAACATCATACGGTTACATCTAATACATAAAGAACGGATTCGATACAATCACAGAAAAAAAAAGCACCTAGTAATCTACTAAGTGCTTTATTTCCCTGGTGGAGCTGAGGGGGATCGAACCCCTGACCTCTTGAATGCCAT
>JAFGQS010000107.1 GCA_016935565.1 Deltaproteobacteria bacterium | reverse complement strand
CGTTTGAAACGATCGCTGCAGAGGGAGTGTGCCGCTTTCATCTATAAGCGGGCTACGACTCTCCTATGGGCCGTTTTTGTCGGCGGAACGGGAACGGGAAAGTCCCTTTGTTTCAACGCGCTGTGCGGTGCCGACATCAGTGAAACGGGGGTAGTGCGGCCGAAAACAGAAGGACCCATCGTCTTTGTCAGCGAGAGCAGCCGTATCGGCACCTTTCCTTTTGACGATCTGGAGTTGCAACGGCATGACGATACCCAGGGAAACAGCGGCGCGCAGGGACGGTTTTCCGTTGTGGAACATGAACGACATGATTTTAAACATGTCGCCGTTGTCGATACTCCTGACCTGGACAGCCTTGAAATAGCGAATCGCCATGTGGCCGAAGTCTTTTACCTCCTCGCTGACATCATTATCTTTATCGCAAGCCAGGAAAAGTACGCAGACGCCGTGCCGTCACACTTTTTTCAGCGGGTATACCGAGAGGGGAAACCGTATTTTCTGCTCATAAACAAAGCATCGCCGGAGCTGACGAACGACGATGTCATCCGGTTTTTTCATGAACAGAGGGTGAATATCGCAGCGGACCGCCTTTATCTGATTCCCTATATGAAAAAGGTTACACGGGACCGGATCGCCGGGAATTCTCAATTCGCGGCATTTGAAGCTGCTTTTGCCGATCTCTGTAATCCCCTCAATGTTTCGTCTCTCCGGCTCGAAAGCGAACGTCATGCCGCTGCTGCTTTGTCTAAAAAGGTCGACTGTTTTCTGGGTCAGGTGCTTCGTGAACGGACCGCGGCGGAAGACTGGCTCGGAGCCCTGGAACGTCTCTATGAGGCAGGCGGCAGCGAAATTATGACCGGGCTCGAACAACACTATGCGAGAACGTCGCGAGGCCATCTACAGCGGGAAATAAGGAAGATATTTACCAAGTACGATATCTTCAGGAAACCACGGGGGTATGTCATCAGGTTCGTCACGGCTCCACTGAGGCTTTTCGGCATAATGAAAGCTAAGGCAGCGCATGATCATTCGGCGGAATTGCTTAAAATAAGAAGAAAGATTGACATAACACCGATTCTCCTGGTGATGGAACGGTTCAATCGGCAGGTACTGGAAAATCTGTCACCGGAGGATAAGACGGCACCGCTGTACAGGGAAATACGGAGTGCCGATATTGTCATGACCGGAGACGAGATCAGAGCAAGAATAGAGGAAGAGCAGGAGAAACTGGCCCGCTGGCTGGATGAAACGTTTGCCGAGATGGCCCGGGGCATTTCACGGACAAAGGAATGGGGGATCTATACAACGGCAATTCTATGGGGGATTCTTATCGTTTCATTTGAGATTGTACTGGGAGGAGGCATCAGCATTCTCGAGGCGGCGCTGGATTCAATTTTTGCCCCTTTTGTTACGAAGGGGTCGGCGGAACTTTTCGCGTCCCGGGAAATTAAGAAAATCGCCAGTGAACTGGACGAGCGGTATCGGAGGGGACTTCTTTCAATACTGACGGACCAGAAGGACCGCTATGCAGAGAGGGCGTTACTCCTGACGGCTTCATCGGAAGCAGTTGACGCCATCAGGGCTTTTCAACATGAACTGGGAGAGATCATGGTATGACCGATGCGGTGGAACAACTCCGTCAAAACCTGATCAGGGCCAGGGCCTTCGTCAGAGAAGGGGTCTTTTACGCGCTGAGGCCGAAGGAACGGGAGTTTCTCTTCGTAAGGTCCGGCGATCTCCTGGAAAAACTCGAATCGGTATCGCAAAGCTCCCTGCTTATCGGCATGATCGGCGGGACGGGAGTGGGAAAGTCGAGCCTCATGAACGCCCTGGCAGGTTCCCCTATTGCTTCAACAAGCCACAGACGACCCCATACGGATGCCGTGTTGATCTACCGATTCAGAGATACGTCCCTCCCTTCCAATTTTCCCCTGGATCGCATCCCCTGGAAAGAGGTAACCCACGACGAGGATTCGATTAGTCAGATCCTTATATGCGATCTTCCCGATTTTGACAGCATCGTCGGGGAACATCGGGATCAGGTGCTGACATTCCTCGGGTATCTCGACATTGTCATATGGGTTACATCGCCGGAGAAATATGCCGACGCATCCTTCTTCACCCTCTTGAAAGATGTTCCCATGGCACGGCGGAATTTCTATTTTGTCGTGAACAAGGTGGATCTCCTCTTCGATGAGGGGAAAGAGGGATCGGGATATGAAAGGCTTCACTCGATATCTATGTCCCTCAGGCACTATCTGAGAGACGCCGGTGTCGAAGAGCCGGTGATGTACCATGTATCGGCCCTTGAGTTCATTGAGAATGCCGATCATGCGCCGTGGAATCAGCTCCTGTCTCTGCGGGCGGAACTGTTTCGACAGCGTGAACTGAAAGAAGTCAGGGTCATCAAGGCGGCTAATATCGATAAGGAGACCGATGATCTATTCGGACTGTTCGAAAAAGAGATGCTCAACCTTGCCATGTTCAAGGAACAGATTGGCCGGATCGCAGAGGACTTCAAGCGGGAAATGGAAAAGTGGGGACAGTCCTTCCATGAAGCGATAACCCTGTGGTCTGAATCTACTCCTCTCAGGATGAAGCTGATCTCAATGACAACGGACAGGGATGTTCTCGTCGGCCCTTCGGCGCTTATGTTTCACTTTGGAAGAGGCGGAGCGCCGCCAGGGACAGGCGAACCGGGGGAAGTAGGGACTATTCTTTCCGACCTTGACGACGTTGTCTCCCTGGTCCGGAATCAGACCGAAAGGATAGCAATCAATGTCGAAGGCAGACTACTCCGGGAAGGTATTATTGCTCCATTGGTCGAACGCCTGAGAAGCGAGTTTGACCACCATTCGATGGAACAGGTGGAGGAAACGATCATAACGTCCGGCATGGCCTCTTTCTCAGAGGGGAATCGCCATCGGTATGCCCTCTATCGGGGGGCGCAGTATGCCGTTTATCTGCTCATCGCCTGTCTCCTGGTACTCTCACTGGCCGGCGAAGCGGCATGGCGAGACCTCTACAATAACCCCGGTATGGCCACAGCCTTGAATTTTATCGCAACGGCGGTGGTTTCGGCATTCACCCCCCGCGGCCTCGCTGCCTTGGGAAGCTTCGCGTTGATAAATGTATTTATCGGATACCGATTCCATAGTCGATATGTAAAAATCGTAGAAAAGAGAGCGAATCGGTTACTTCGGTCTTTCGCGAACGGTCTGGAAATGATATGGAAGGAACAACTCGAACACCTGTACGGGAGGCTTACAACGCTGGGGGGAGAGTTGAATGAGAATATCGATGAAATTCGTCGACTGAAACAGTAGTCACGGATTGCCGCCCCGGGGACGGGCCGTGTGCTGACAACCTGCGGGGCTTAGTGCCATATTACCATTTTTCGAGGAGGTTGTTTGATGGGCGTAACCGCGAAGGATATGATTGAAAAAATCAGGGAGAGAATCAATGCGACCGAAGGGATAACCCAGAAAATCAATACGGTTTTCCAGTTTGTTCTGAACGGTGACGGAGGCGGTGAATGGTGGTTCGACCTGACCGGGACATCTCCCGATTCGGGAGAGGGCATGCATGACAACCCCGCCTGCACCATTACCATGAACGCAGGCGATTTTGTGGCGATGCTTCAGAAAGATGCGAACGCCATGAAACTCTTCATGTCGGGAAAACTGAAGATCGACGGCGATATCTCCGCTGCAATGAAGCTGCAGAACTTCTTCTAGGGAACACTGCAGGGAAGAGGGGAATCCCGGCACAGGCGGGACAGGTAGTCGTTTTTCAACAACCTCATGATACCGGGCCGGTGAATCATCGACTGCCTGCAACAGTATGAGTGAATGGCGATCAGCGCAGGGAAGGCATGCTGATCGCCTCTTGCTTTCCGACAGATTCCACAAAAAGCTTGAAGCAAGAAATAATTATTGATAGCATCACACCAGTTTCATAATCGAGTGATAAATGATGAAAGCTGTTATTCAACGGGTTGATTACGCAACGGTTATTGTGGATGGAGAAACGGTCGGTGCCGTCGGGAAGGGGTTTCTCGTTCTTCTCGGTGTTGAAAAAGGGGACGAACAGGCAGATGCCGATCACCTTGTCGATAAGATCATAAATCTAAGGATATTCGAAGATGATGCGGGGAAGATGAACCTGTCCCTCATCGACATTGCGGGAGAACTTCTCGTGGTTTCCCAGTTTACCCTGCTTGCCGACTGCAGGAAAGGGCGACGGCCGTCGTTCGTGGACGCCGGTGAGCCTGAACTGGCGGAGAGGCTCTATGAACACTTCGTGGCGAACGCGCGAACAAAGATAGGGAAGGTGGAGACAGGCATCTTTCAGGCGCTGATGAAAATCGAACTCCTGAATAACGGACCGGTGACAATACTGCTCGACAGCAGGCGATGACCGCGGACGGATGATAATGACGGCGAACGACACAAACGAGATTCCTTTCGGCAATATACGGGTGGATAAGAACGGTGTGTGGTATTTCCACGATGCCGAGATGTTCAGGAAAGATATCGTCAACCTGTTTTATGAAAATCTGAGAAGAGATGAGTCGGGACGATACATCATAGAGCTGGGGAACGACCGATGTTACATAGAGGTGGAAGATTCTCCCTATGTTGTGAAGGCGGTGTATACTTTCAACTCAAAGGAGTCGGAAGAAGAGGTGATTTACCTGCTGCTGAATAATGAGGATCTCGATCAACTGGACCCGGCGACCGTGAGGATCGGAGCAGACAATGTCATGTACTGTTCCGTGAAGGATAACTGCTTTACGGCCCGCTTTTCCAGGGCGAGCTATTATCAGCTTGCCGATTTTATACGGCATGATGAGGATACCGATTCATACTATATTTTCATAAATAACGAGAAATATTACATAAACAGCAAACCATCAACCCACAGGTAATTGGAAGGACGGGGGGAGTACATGCTTGATGAAACGATACGGGAAGGCCTTACGTTCGATGACCTTCTGCTTGTCCCGGCAGAATCTCAGGTTTTGCCTCATGAGGTAGACACATCGACGATCCTTACAAAAAACATCACACTGCAGATTCCGGTCATCAGCGCCGCTATGGACACGGTCACCGAATCCAGGACGGCAATCTGCATGGCCCAGGAAGGTGGCATCGGAATAATTCACAGAAACATGAGCATTCAGCGCCAGTCTCTTGAAGTAGATAAGGTGAAGAAATCGGAAAGCGGCATGATCGTCGACCCGATTACCATGGAGTCGGAGCAGAAAGTGAGGGATGCCCTGGAACTGATGAGTAGATACCGCATATCTGGCGTTCCAATCGTCCGGGGGAAAAAGAAAAAGCTCGTCGGAATTCTGACCAACCGCGACCTCCGTTTCGAAACGGACCTCGATCAGCCCATTTCAAACGTGATGACCAAAGAAAATCTTGTAACGGTGTCAACCGATATTACCTTGGAGGAATCGAAAATACTCCTCCATAAGCATCGAATTGAAAAGCTTCTTGTGGTGGACGGCAACTCAAACCTCAAGGGTTTGATAACCATCAAGGATATAGAAAAAATCAAGAAATTCCCCAGTGCCTGTAAAGACTCCCTGGGAAGGTTGAGAGTGGGCGCAGCGGTGGGAATTCTCGACAGGGAAGAGCGCGTGGCGGCCCTGTTGGCGTCGGGGGCCGATGTTATCGCCATCGACACGTCCCACGGGCACTCGAAAGGCGTTTTAGACGCCATAAGAGATACGAAACTGAATTTCCCCCAATGCGAACTCATTGCCGGAAATGTCGCCACCTACGACGGGGCTGAAGCGTTGATAAAGGCGGGTGTCGATGCGGTCAAGGTGGGAGTCGGCCCCGGATCGATCTGTACGACACGAATCATCGCCGGCGTGGGTGTTCCCCAGATGACCGCCATAAGGGAATGCTGCAAGGCATCTATCAAATATGATGTTCCCATTATTACCGATGGGGGTATCAAATATTCCGGCGATGTCGTCAAGGCCCTTGGCGCGGGGTCACACTCCGTTATGATCGGAGGGCTCTTCGCGGGGACGGAAGAGAGCCCGGGGGAGACGATCTTTTTCCAGGGACGAAGCTACAAGGTATACCGGGGAATGGGGTCGCTCGAGGCAATGAAAGCGGGCAGTCGGGACCGATACTACCAGGGAGAGGAGATGGAAGGAACACCGAAACTTGTCCCTGAAGGTATCGAGGGGCGGGTTCCCTTCAGGGGGCCGCTCTCTTCAAGCCTGTTCCAGTTGATCGGTGGCCTGAGAGCCGGCATGGGATACGTTGGATGCCGGACGATCGACGAGCTGAGAAAGAAGGCGTCGTTTATCCGTATTACCTCCGCAGGGCTGAGAGAAAGCCATGTCCACGATGTCATCATTACCAAGGAGGCTCCCAATTACTGGGTCGACTGATGCCGGCATGGCGGACGTGTTGATTCGGACGGCGTAAATCTCATTGTAATCCTCATTTTTCTCGAACCTTTACGATTGAAGGCATCAATGATGTGGTATCCCGTCGCACGGTGTCAGCGAATAGACGACGACCATTCACTGTCGCCGTGATATTGAACGGATATCTCACTGAATTCCATAACTAACATGAATTGCATGTGAATTATCATGAAGCACGCTGATTTTGTCCATCTTCACGTACACACCCAGTACAGCCTTCTTGATGGAGCGATCCGCCTTGACGATCTTTTCGACAAGTCGAAGGAATTTGCAATGCCCGCAATTGCCATGACCGATCATGGCAACATGTTCGGAACGGTTGAATTTTACCAGAAGGCCTACCGGAAAGGCATTAAACCCATTATCGGCTGTGAACTGTACGTGGCTCCCGGAAGCCGATTCGACAGGAGTCCAGACAGCAGGCCGGAAAATAACAGCCACCTCGTCGTTCTTGCCCGGAATACCGAGGGGTACCAGAATCTCATGAAGTTGACGTCCGCCGGGTATCTCGAGGGGTTTTACTACCGACCGCGGGTTGACAAGGAACTGCTGTCACAGCACGGCGACGGGCTCATCGCCATGAGCGCCTGTCTCCACGGCGAAATACCCGGTCATCTCATGCGGGGTAATCGTGATGCGGCGCGGCGGGCGGCGGAAGAATACCGCTGTATCTTCGGCGATGAAAATTTCTATCTTGAGTTGATGGAAAACGGTATCCCCGAGCAGGCGGCGGTCAACAAGGATCTCCTCGCCCTCGGCAAAGAGCTTTCAATTCCTCCGGTAGCGACGAACGACTGTCATTATCTCAATCGAGCCGATGCGGAAGCCCATGAGATCCTCCTCTGCATCCAGACGGGGAAAACCATGGATGATGAAGAACGCATGAAGCTCCAGACGGATCATTTTTACCTGAAATCGCCGGAGGAAATGAAGGCGGCCTTCCATTATTGTCCCGTAGCGATAGAAAATACCGTCCAGATCGCCTCGCGATGCAACCTGGTCCTCGATTTCGATCATATTTATCTCCCTCGCTTTGAAATTCATAACGGCACCAGCCCGGACGAACACCTGGCCCGAATGGCCCGGGAGGGACTGGGACGGTTGATGCCGTCGATACAGAAGGAAGGAAACGGCGATCTCCGACGTGTCTATGAGGAACGGCTCGAATCCGAGCTTAAAATCATCGAATCTATGGGATTCCCGGGATATTTTCTGATAGTGGCGGATTTCGTCACCTATGCGAAAAAGAACAATATTCCAGTGGGGCCCGGCCGCGGATCGGCAGCGGGAAGTCTGGTTGCCTACGCACTCGGCATAACGAATATCGATCCCATCAGGTATAAACTCTTTTTTGAGCGGTTTCTGAATCCAGACAGAAAGAGCATGCCTGACATCGACATCGATTTCTGCATGGAAGGGCGGGACGACATTATTCGATACGTAACTGAAAAGTATGGCAAAGACCGGGTCGCCCAGATTATCACTTTCGGGAAGATGCAGGCGAAGGCCGTTGTTCGCGATGTGGGCAGGGCCCTGAATATCTCATACGGTGAGGTCGACAGGATCGCCAAACTGATTCCCAACACCCTTAATATCAAGCTTGATGACGCGATTAAACAGGAATCCCGTCTCAGGGAAGAAGAAAAAAAAGACGAAAAGATCAAAAAGCTTCTTTCCATGTCCCGTGCCCTCGAAGGTCTGACGCGTCATTCGTCGACCCATGCCGCCGGCGTGGTTATTTCCGACAAACCCCTCGTTGAGAGGGTCCCGATCTGTAAAAGCCCCAATGATGACGTGGTGACGCAGTTTCCCATGAACGATCTTCAGGCGGTAGGTCTTACCAAGTTCGATTTTCTCGGCCTGAGGACACTGACCGTCATTAATAACACGTTGAGGTTTATCAGGGAGGGGAGGGGAATCGACATTGATATCGAGGCGGTTCCCCTTGATGATAAACGGACATATGAACTTCTGGTAAAGGGGCAGTCAGACGGGGTCTTCCAGCTTGAAAGTTCGGGCATGAAGGAAATTCTGGTAACGATGAAGCCCGATTGTATCGAAGATATCATCGCTTTGATCGCCCTCTATCGTCCCGGTCCCATGAACATGGTTCCCGATTTCATAGCCCGAAAACAGGGAAGGCAGAAGATAGCCTACGAAGACAGCCACCTGGAAAACATTCTGGAGGAGACATACGGTGTCATCGTCTATCAGGAACAGGTCATGCAGATCGCCGGAGCGATCGGCGGTTACACCATGGCAGAGGCAGACAATCTCCGCCGGGTCATGAGCAAGAAAAAGCCCGCCGAGATGGAGAAGGAAAAGCCGAAGTTCCTCGAAGGAGCGAAAAAGAAGAAGATTAATGAGAAAAAGGCGGAAGTCATCTGGAAACAGATGGAAACATTTGCCGAATACGGATTCAATAAATCCCACAGCACCGCCTATTCGATGATATCCTATCAGACCGCCTATCTGAAGGCCCATTACCCTGTTGAATTTATGGCCGCTTTGCTGACGAGTGAAAAGAACAACAGAGACAATATCATCAAATATATATCATCCTGCAAGGAAATGGGCATCGAGGTCCTCCCTCCGGATATCAACGATTCTTTCAGGGACTTCAGCGTGAGCGGCGACGGTATCAGATTCGGCCTGGCGGCGGTAAAAAATGTCGGCGTCGGCGCTGTTGATTCGATCATCGAAGCCAGGGAAGAAGGTGAAAAATTCTCGTCATTCTACAATTTCTGCAGTCGCGTCGATCTCAGAAGGGCCAACAAGAAGGTTTTGGAGAGTCTGATTAAATGCGGTGCCTTCGATTCCCTTGAGAAAAACAGGCGCCGCCTCATGGAAGGATTCGAGCGGCTGGTGGACGTGGCACAGAAGCGGAGCAGAGACCGGGCCAGCGGCCAGTTTTCACTTTTCGATACGGAAGAGATCTCCGATGAGCCCGGCATAGAGCTGCCCGAGGTCCCCGAATGGGGACAGGATCAAATCCTGGCCAACGAAAAAGAGACCCTCGGCTTTTATATTACCGGCCATCCCCTGTTGCAGTTCGGTGATCGAGTGCGAATGGTAACCGACTGCGATTCGGAAACGATCGCGGCGAAGGGGGAAGGAACTCCCGTATCCGCGGCCGGCATCGTCAGCAATGTCCGGAACGTGACCACCAAGAGGAAAGACACTATGGCCTATGTAACCCTTGAAGATATGAAGGGAAGCCTTGCGGTCATCGTATTCTCGGACCTTTATCGAGACGCGTTCTCTCTTATCAACAGCGATGAACCGCTGCTTGTCAAGGGGAAAGTGGATGCCGGAGAAGAAAGCCCTAAAATTATTGCCACTGAGATCGTTCCGCTTACCGAAGCCCTGAAAAATCCATTCACATCCGTTCATTTTATGATAAACGCAGAGACGGCGAAAGAAGGCGATGTTGAATTACTGAAAAAGCTCCTGGCGAAATACAGAGGAAAGAATAAAGGTTACATTCACCTTTTTTCCGGCAACGGGACAGAAACAGTCATATCGCTGGGAAACGGCTGCGCCATTGATATATCCGAGGACATCAGGAGCGAAGTAGATATACTTTTTGGTGCCGGCACGACAAAGTTCAGATGACGACAGGAGCGGGTACGCACTATTGAAAACATTCAAATCTGCAACGGAAATGTCGAATACCGCACTGCGGAGCCATCCATCCACGGTCTGTCATGACCGGACATACCGGGCGAAGATACATCGGGGGAATTATGCCACGTTCCACGTTGCCGTCGAACAAACCGATCTTTTGATCACCGCGGACCGTGATTTAAAAGATCTGGTGCTGAAATCAGTCTACGCCTATCGGCGTCAGATAGAAGAATACATCACCTATCGCCCTGTTTTTTTTGAATCCCTCACCCCGATCGACGTTGATCCGGTCGCTCCGCCCATCATCAGAGAAATGGAGGACGCATCCCGTGTCGCCGGTGTCGGCCCGATGGCGGCTGTCGCCGGTGCAATTGCCCAGTATGTCGGCATGGACCTTGTCGGCATGTCAGATACCGTTATCGTTGAGAATGGCGGAGATATTTTCATCCACAGTCCTCGCAACGAGACGCGGGTAGGGATATTTGCCGGAGATTCTCCTCTGAGTTATAAAGTATCCCTTAAAATACAGAGTGAAAAAACACCACTTTGTGTCTGTACGTCCTCAGGCACCGTCGGTCATTCTCTGAGCTTTGGACAGGCGGATGCCGTCTGTGTCATATCGAAATCCGGGGCTCTTGCCGATGCTGCCGCCACGTCGCTCGGAAATATGGTAAAAGGGGAGGGTGACATCAGGCATGCCCTCGACAGGGGCTCGACTATTGAAGGAGTTCTCGGGATCGTGATTATTGTAAACGACAAGCTCGGTGCCTGGGGTGATGTAGAACTTGTTTAGCCGATAGATGGCAGTCAAAAAAGAAAAGGGGGAACCATGTTCGAAAAAATACTCTATCCCATTGACTTTTCAGACGTATCGCTCAAGGCGCTGGCGGTGGTAAAACAGCTGAAGGAAGCCGGTGCGAAAGATGTCGTCATTCTCCATGTTATCGACAGCCGATTCTTCGATGCCATGGCATGGTATTCCCACAAGAAAAATCTGAAGGAGATCGGAAGTGATCTCGAACAGGAGGCGAAACGGCAGATCTCGACGATCGAGAAAGATTTATTAGATTATGGTTTTAACGTTAATATACGGATTGTTAATGGAGTTCCATCAAGCGCTATCTTAAGGGTTGAAAAGGAGGAGAATGTGTCGGCCATTGTCATCGGTTCACATGGAATGAGCAATCTTGAGGAAATGCTCATCGGTTCCGTATCGGAAAAGGTCATACGCAAGGCGAGGGGGCTTGTCCTTGTTGTAAAACGTTAAAAGGGCGGTTGAGCCAACATTCATTCGTAATTCCAGGGATATGAGGTGTCTCCTATGCGCATCAACTCGATGGATGCACTGCTGAAAACGGCAGAATCCCGCGGTCGGAAGCGTGTCGCCGTCGCTGCCGCTGACGATCGTGTAACCCTTGTTGCTGCGTCAGAAGCAGCGTTGCGTGGTATCTCCGATCCCGTTCTTGTCGGCAACAGGGAGTGGATTACCGTCATATCTGATAAATTCCGTATTCCTCTAGAATCGTTCGATATTATCAATGCGAAAGATACCATGGAAGCGTCGGTTATCGCCTCCGATATCGTCAGTTCCGGGGGCGCCGACATACTGATGAAGGGCAACGTACCTACTTCCAAATTCCTCCAGGCGGCGCTGGGACCTGCCGGAGGATTGAAAAAGGGTCTTCTCAGCGACGTGGAGGTCTATGAGGATGACCGTGGCGGCGCCTCACGGCTTGTCCTGGTAAGCGACGGCGGCATTGCGATTGCACCAGGAATCCGGCAGAAACTCGAAATCATCAGGAATGCCGTCGTTGTTGCTCACCGTCTTGGAATATCCCGACCCAAGGTTGCCTTGCTGTCAGGTTCCGAGAAGGTGCATCCGGATTTCCAGTCCACCATCGATGCCGTCGCGCTCGTGAAGATGTGTCACGATGGCGCCGTCGAGGGGTGCGTCGTTGACGGTCCCTTTGCTCTCGATAACGCCGTCGACGTTGAGGCAGCGCGGGCGAAGGGGATCGAGTCACCGGTAGCCGGAAGTGCCGATATTCTCATCGTTCCCAATCTTGAAGCGGGCAATATCTTCTGCAAAGGCCTTCAGTTTTATGGAAATAAAATGCTCATCCACGTTGCCATGGGGGCTAAAAATCCGATTCTCATCGATTCACGCACCGCATCCGACCGGGAGAAGCTTCATTCGATTGCGCTTGCAACGCTGATGTGTCCGTGATCAGGTAATAAGACGTTTCATTCAGGAGCCGACAAATGAGCAGAGAAGGGCATGTACTTCAGCAGATATCGATTTTTCTCGATAATAAGCCGGGAAGCCTTGCCGTCTTGGCCAGGCGCCTTGCCGATCACGGTATCAATCTCCGGGCGCTTTCGCTGGCGGAAACCAGGGATTTTGGTACGGCGCGGCTTATCGTTGCCGATACGGAAGCCTGTTCACGGGCTCTGGAGGATGGCGGCTATCACTATATTATTTCGGACGTCATTGGTGTCGCAGTTGAAGACAGGCCGGGGGGCATGGCCGAGGTGCTCGAGATACTCGCAGGCGAACATATCAATGTCGAGTATGTTTACGCGACTGTTATATCGGCGGAAGGAAACGCGATCATCATCATACGTGTTGACGACGTTTTGAGGGCGGCAACGATACTTGCTTCAAAAGGCGTACGGCTCATGAATGTAGAAGAAATTAAAAAAATGTGAACAAGTGCAGTAAGACAAAAGTGAAGAATTGTTGTCATAAATATAAGTTTACATAACATATCTTATCAGACGTTATGTACGTTAAAGTAATTTATATTACTTGTCAAGTATATTTTTTATTTTCTTCTTTTTACCTGTCCTCTTTTTCTCAATTCATATAATTTTGACCTAATTGTAGATACTTGCACATTATGTTTCTCTGCAATATCCTTATAAGATAATCCTTTATCAAAGTCTTTTATTAATTGATCTACCTTTTCAGACCATCTTATTCTTTTTTTCTTCATTTCTCTCCCTTTTTATGGTGCGATTCCAATTATAAATAATGGTACTGGTGGACTTGTCCTACCATGCCTTAGCACATTATATACCTCACCCTCGAAATATGCTATCCCGGTAGACATCATTCGCCCCCCCTTTGGGTCTTTCAACATAGACATCACCGGGAGTATTTCAACACCCACATCTATCATTCCACCACTATAAAATAGCATATGTTTTATAAATAGATCATAAGCAACAAAAGCATATTTTCCGAACTGTACCTCCACTGCTACATTTTCTTTTACAAAATCTGTTTGCTTATAGGATTTTAAAGGTTCACCATTTTCCACGCTTTTTAAATACTTTTTCTGCTCCCTTGTCGTTAAATTAACGATAATATTTAAATTATCCCTATTTGTCGTTATATAATAATCATATCTCGATTCATCCCAACCTGAACTATTGAATAATACTTTATATTTATTATTTAACGCTCTCGGACTATACAGCCTTTTGCCCTTCATCGTTTTTTCATTACTTTTCTTTGTTATACATTCTGATGCATCTACTTTTTCAATTACATCATATATTTCTTTCAGTATATCCGGTTTCCTTGCAATCAAATATTCTTCGCCATTCAAATGTGAATAAGTATCAATTATTCTCATTATCGCCACCTTTATATATTCCGTTATTTATCCACTCTTTTGGTACTTTTGATACTTTTCCCGAAGGCTTATGTACCGGCTTTCCTAATTGACGATACTTCAAATTGCCAACAAAATAATCATTAATTCTATCTTTTGCTATTTGTATATATTCCCCTTCTTTATCTACTCCCACAGCTTTTCTGTTTCTCTTAATAGCTGCTAATAATGCCGATCCAACACCACAATAAGGATCGAGAACCCATTCATTTTCATTCGTTAAAGCCAAAACACATCTTTCAACTAATTCTATAGGATATTGACATGGATGTATTGTCTTTTCTGGATGATTTGCCTTAACATTTGGTATTTCCCATATACATTCATCCCATTCATTTGACAAAAACTCCCACATGTCTGATGGATTTTTCCCCAGAGGATTACCCGATGGCTTACCTCTATTGGGTCCCTTAAAATGAGTTTTACCAGGATACTTTGATGGAACCCTTACACTATCTAAGTTGAAAGTGTAATTATCTGATTTTGTGAACCATAGTAATGTCTCATATCTTCCAGAGAATCTTTTGCTTGCATGCAAACCATGATTAAATTTCCATATTATACGGTTACGCAACTTCAAATCGTATTTCTTAAATATTTGATAATAGAATATATCTAACGGATAAATTTCGAATTCAGTCACATAATTTCCAACTTCCCAACAGATACTTCCATCGTTATTTAATACCCGTATTAACTCTTTTATTACTTTTTCTTGATGTGTTAAATATTTTTCTATACTTGTTTTTGATTCGTACTCTTTACCAAGATTATAAGGTGGCGACGTAACTATCAATTGAATAGATTCATCCGGAATTTCTTTTATAAACTTATAGGTATCTCCTAGTTTTAGTACTATTCTTTTATCTTTATCGAAATGCTCAACAATATCATTTCTATATAATGATTTATTTTCGTTACCAGTTAATATTAAATTTTTATCCATTGATTTACCCATTAACCTCTGATTAGGTACAGAAAGCAATAATAAGGAATACGGTTACCCACAATCTCCAAGCCACCGATGCTTTAAAAGACGTGGCTTTACGAATGTGGATAACCCCGCAAAGCATTCTCGTTTTCCTTAAGCCCCTTAAGAATGAAATATCTCATCAGAGCCCCCCTGCTCATACCATACTTTTCTTTGATAGCGTCAAGTTTTTCCACCGTCTCCTTGCTCAGTTGGACCGAGTATTGTTTCTTTTGTTCTTGCATTTTCTTTTCTCTTATTCTTGCGTTTCTGGTATGAAAAGAGCCTCTGAGCGCCCTTTTTCGTCAGATAATACATGTCTCCTTTTCTAAATACCATACCTTTTTGCAGTAAAATAGCCCTTTCTGACATTGTTGTCTCGAATTTGATGTACCGTAAGAACGACCCTTCCTTATATCCTTTTCGCCACACAAGAGATTTTAACAGCTTTTCCACGTTATTTCACCTCTACCCAACATTCCTTGTATTTTGAAGCCCCCGCGATCCCGCTTGTGGTCTCTCTCTGCGAGAGCCCACCACGCTTTTCAACTCTTCCTGAGTCCTTGATATAGGTGTTTTTATATTTGGCTACCCCTGTATCCTCATTTAAAATGGTTACCTCTCTTATGTCTGACTTGACAAAGTAAATTTGTCCTGAATTTACAACAAAATTCTTAAACAAATTTCCATATTTATCAATGTAGACGGGTTTTCCGTTGACTATTCCACCCCAAAAATATTCATCAGGTACAAAACTTTCAGCATTATCACTTTTGATTATTGCGGTACCGGACAATTTTTGATCTTTTTTCTGTCCGGCTTCTTTAAATTCCCCGGGCATCATGAAAAAGATGAAATAACCCATACCGATAAAACCAGCGATCCCCATAACTGCCATGAAACGCCAGAGATTTGACTTCTTTTTAGCCGTTTCGGGTAGCTGAAATGATTTATAGGCTTCGAATATCTCTTTTTTCTTGGGCAATCTGTCTGTATGGAATTTTTCACCGTTTGCAAGCCACGCATAGATGAATTGATTAAAGATAAAGCCTCTTTTGCCTAATATTTCCACCTCGACGAGATTGTATAATGACCTGTGGATGTTTGCCCTATTCTGAGTGATTAAGTAAATGTCCTGACCTATGTGACGGTGCATCGAGAGCCATTCTTTGATAGAAGCACTTCCCATATCAAAGCCGAGTTTGTCACACTCATCCACGACCATGAGCAGGGATTTGTTGTATTTCTGCTTTACCTGTTCCGATAGTTCTTTTTGAACTTCGTACGTAAATAGTTCATCGGTAGAATAAGATAGAGAGCCATTCTGACCAAATGACTTAATATGACTCTTGTTAATAAATTTATCATGTTTCAGCCCTTCTATATTGTGAATGATGAAGTATTTGTCCTGAATTTCCTTAGAGAGAAGTTCATAGACAACACGATAGGTTTTTCCTGATCCGGGGATTCCCGTGTACAGTCTAATACTCATTTATGGCACCGTATGTCTTTTCATGGTTTTCCGTGAATCGTTTTTGATTGCTCACGATCACAGGCCGAATTATCATCACCATTTCTGTTTTCTGGACCGATCGGATATTATTATTGACGATTTCTGACACTATCCCGGAGATCCCGGGCAGACCCGACACGCTTTTATTGATGGTATCTTCTATAATGCCTCCGATAATGATTGTCTGGTTGTTGTCAACAACGATTTTTGTCTGAATAGTCCGATTCATGACAGACGGTGAGGATATATTAGATACGTTATTGGTAATTGCCCGGGAAACTTCCGATCTTAGATTAATCAATATCTGATTTCCGATCACAACAGGAGTTATGTCTATAATGACCCCTGTTTTCCTGTATGAGACTTCATTGATTATCTGATCTTCAATGGTATTGGATGTCTTAGTAAGTATGGGTACTTCCGTACCAACACTTAAAGAGGCATTTTCATTGCTATTGCACATAAGATAGGGACTTGACACGACTTTAACCAAGCCGTTTGATGATAACATTCCGAAGATCATCTTGAACTTTTCAGAGTTAGACGCGATCCCGATGGTGTTCATGTCCGATTGAACAGGATTGATATCGAATCGACCTGTTAAGCCCTTTACAGCCGATTCCAAGAAGAATAAAAGCCCGTTATTAAGACTGTCTGTTAAGGTTACCTCTGCAATGGTAATTTCGAGATAGACCTGTTTTACAGGGACATCTATGCTTTTGATGATTGATTTTATGTCAGCGATATTTTCGAGAGGGCAGCTTACAAGGATGATCCCGCTTCTATCGAAAGGCATAACTGAGATATCATCTTTCCCTCTTGTTATTTTTTCCAGCACTGATGCAATCTGAGAAGGTATCGCATTTTTAACAGGTACGATGATAACGCCTTTTTCCTTATCGAGTTTTATTGATTCCCGTTCTTTCGTGGGATTTTCTACGTAAACAAAGTAAACACCGTTTTTGCTTTCTGCCCTGACCCCGATCATGGCCAGAGATTTTATTATGACATCGAGATATTGTCTTTTTGTCATTCTTTCATTTATTGTCACGTCCAGACCTCTTTCAATGTTCTCAACCTCGCTGTCGACCACATAGGGAACTTCTAAGACTTCCTCGAAACTGATCTTGATGAACTCTTTCAGAGGCAATCCCTTTATTTCTATCTTTTCCTTTACGCCCTTCTTGATGTATTCGTTTTCGCCCCATATGATGTTTTTCTCTTTTACCGATTCTTCTTGTTGTTCATATTCGATTATCTTTCTTTTGATTTCCCCTACCCTGTACTTGTCGAATATCCCGCACCCTGCCAACAACAGACACACCAACACTATGCATATTTTCCGCATTTCCTATCCTACATTTTCGTTTCAATTTTTCTGTTATCTCCGTCAGGATTCACCGCGACCCCCGTCGAGTATCGTCTTTCTTGCCTACATTTATGTATTTTACCAACGCAACAGCGGTATCTTTCGTAATGTCCACTTTAAGGTGATCATCGTGACGATGAATGACATACATTCAGGTATCTTCATCACCGAGAGGAACCACCCGACGAAGCCGGTAAACGCCGCTATGGTAAATCCTTCTGGTTCTTCTACTGTTCCGACCTGTGTAATGACGAAGTTTAATAGCTCCTGTATAATTTCAGCGACCAGATTATAAGCGCCTACCATCAGGAAGGCGATAAAGGTCCCGGCAAAGAAGATTTTCCACGCACCGAACAGGGAGAAGCCCGCCGCACCGAACCATGTAACGATTCTTGATAAGAAGCCTACCATTTTACGCCTCCGCCAATCTCATCATGAAGATTATGCGCTCTATCCTTGCCATTGCTTCTTCATATTTGAAACTTCTCTTTGTTATGCCTGTTTTGTTCCCCATGCACTCCGCATTGACCCAGTTCCGACTTTTCTTGTATTCCTTTATTTTTTCTCTTTGATTTTTCACCCTCACCCCCCTAAATCGATGATGTCTTTCCTGCACTTCCAACATTCACAAAAGCCATAACGATAATAGGTTTCAGGCAGTTCTATCCCATTTTCCTTAGCGATACGTTCTGCTTTTGCCTTAAATCTTGCGTAGATCGTCTTTGATTCTTTACAGGTATCTTTCATTTCATCACCCCTCGAATAAATATAGTGTCCACCTGATCCCGACTATTGCGAGTAACAGGTTTCCCATGAAAGTAAATGTATCCTGCCATTGTGAGAAATCGATATTGATAACCGATGAATCACCCCCAAGAAATCCGGGGATTGAGACGGATATTACCGACGATCCCGACGCTTCTAACTCGAGTTCCGATAGCATGGAGAACACGGGCAATGTTTCAAGTTGACCCATGAACGTTTGAAGGATCGTGGTAATTAAGGTCTTTTCCGGCAGGTCCCCCGGCTCTGTCGGTGCCGGAGTATCAGCCAGGGTAAGGTTGCCTATGTCCGTTTCCGTTTGTGTCTGGACCGCTTCTATTGCATCTTGCACCGCCGTTTCGATCCCCGCACCCGTTATCCCCTGAGCCGATAAAGCCTCGACCACGGCAGCCACATATTGAGCGTAGGTGAGCCCCCCGGCAGTTCCCCCGAATACATCAGCTTTCGCCTGTATAGCCGCTTCAAACGCCGCTTGTACGTCCGTTTTTGATAATCCCTTAGCTGTCAGAGCATCTATAACAGCGTTTCTGACATCTGATTCTTTCAGCCCGTTTACCGTTACTTCGCCGGCGCCCTGTGCCTCCGCCCATGATTGCTGATCCGCATATTCACCCGTCAATGAATCTATCTGCGCTTGCGTTATACTCGCATCCAACTCATTTTTTGCTGTCTGTGCCTCTGCCAAATCATTAAGAGAATGTCCGACATCATCTAGACTATCCGACAACACGGACAACGAAGCCATTAACGCCTCTTCAACATTCGGATCACCCGCTGTTATCGCCGCATTCGCTTTATTTTCTATATATGCCGGAATTGTCGGGGTTACCGTTTCCGTTTCTGTCTGTGTCGCCCCGCCTGTTTTTGGATATGGAAAATTAAACCATCTATCTTTTGTTCCATTATTGTTCGTCCAGAATACAACCCATTGCCCCCAATCTGCATTTATATCTTGATCATTCATCGTCGTTTGATCCGGTGGCTCTTGTATCGTATAATATAATGCCTGTGCATTAGCCTTAGCTTCTAGCCAACTCGTAAAAGCCGTATGCGTATAACTTCCATTAGGGCATTCATTTGGATTATTTTTATAGTAGTTAAACATTGCCGTGGGAATTGCCGCATAACTCTCATCATCCGGCTGATTTAACGTGTCTGTCTGTACCAGATTTCCGTTTTCATCTTCCGACCAGTTATTAGCCTGTAACCACGGCTGATAATGTGACGTTAAATAACCTATGGCAGACGATGCACCCACCACCGCTAACGTTGAGACTATTTTAGCGCATCTTGTCTGTGGAACTAACAGCGGTACCCACTTCTTGACCATTGACCCCACGCCGCCGATTGTTACGGTTGCCGCTATCTCTGCCGGAGCAGAAACGCCCCCTGTGCCTAGATACGACATGCTTCCCTTTGCCAATGCCGCCACCTGTGCCGCCTGTGCATTGACAGCTAACGCCATTATTACAAGTAAGACTATCGCTGTTTTCCTTATAAAGCCCATTTTGCCCCCTGCAATACCGCCAGATGCAGCGGATAGACCGCATAATATGCGTATTTATTGATCATGTCTTTCACCCTCACATTGATATAAAGTATGGGAACCGCGAACCATGACAGGAAACACAAGGGATTGACTGTAAGCCCTCTGAAGCCCGTCAGTAATGCCATTGCCACCGATTGCGTCACGATGTCCCGGCAGTAATAACAGATCACTATGAGCAGTACCGGGTAAATGTCCATGTAGGCGATCCACATTACAGGGATCGACAGCAACACCCAATCCCCCAGGTATCGCCTCGACTCTATCAACAACATTCCAGTAAGAAGCCCAAGTACTGGATTTAAAGGAGCGCAGCCCTCTGTGAATATCGCCATATATATAGGCTGTGCCACCAGACCCATGATAAGCAAACGCATTGCATATCTGTCTTTTGATTGTGTCGACTCGTAGCCCCTCACGATCCCGAAGGCGAACAACGGCATTGCCACCCGACCTATCGCCCTGAGCATTTCCACGTCATAGATATATCCGGCATTTCCGATGATCATGGTGACCATGGCCACCCATTTTATTAGAGTTCGATTCTCTCTCATCAGCTGTTTACTATCCTGATCCCCGCTATGAACGCCCACGACACAATGATCCCGACCATGATGTATAAGAACCAATCCATATTGGATAAGAGCACCAGACCATCAACCGACGACTGGACGTTACTTATCGCTGTTATAATTGCGTTATATTGATCGCTTGTCAGAGTTACTTCCATCATTGTCCCTTTTTAAAAAGAAGGGGGACATTTCTGCCCCCCTCCGGCTGATGGTTGATAATTAAGAACGATTGATGACCTTGATCGCTTTCCGGGCACCCCAAATGAGAGCCAGAGAAGCAAGGATACTGGTTACCATCGTTCCGACGAGTGTCGCATCTACCGTGGGAGCCGTGAAGAACGGGGTTGCAAGCGCATGGCTAGCCCCGAACAGCACCGCACCGGCTGATCCGACCATTCCGGCGATGTAGTTCCTGAAGTTCTTGAACATTCATGTTGCACCTCTCTTTCCCGTTTATGCGTTTACCCTGTATTCGGGTACGCACCGCATGACCATTCTTACTTCTTCTTCTAATGTTCCTTTGATTTCTCCCATCAACTCTTTCAGTTCTTCTTTATTTTCATTAACTCCGTATGCGCAGAGCCCCAGATACATCATCATCACCATGAAATCGTATATGTTTGTATCTTCCCGCTCTAACCCTCTCTCTACTTGTTCATCGAATATGCTTGTCGCCGTTACCATTTTTTCAATCATTCTCGTTTTCTTCATGTTCTGAATAATATCTTTTTTCAGCTTTCTCATTCCCCGTTTCTCCCTACTTTTTAGCTATTCTTTTCTTGTTTATTATCCGCATCCCCATTTTGACGTATCTACGCATGACTTCACTTCTTGATCTTCCCATTTCACTTGCTATCTCATCAAGAGCATCAACATCCGACTGCTTCATCATTAACGTGAACTGTTTCTTGGGTTCTTTCGCTCGCGGTCTTGCCATTTTCTTTTCTCCCAATTATTTAACTCCTGTTTATCAGCTTTATCGCCAATCCCGCCGTGAGACCAAGACAGAACGTTGACATCACCAACCAGAAGATCGAATCAAAGAGATATTGCCCCTCCTGATCCGTTAGAGCGTACGCATCCCCGCCGATCCCGACGAGTAACGCCACCAATGCGATCTTAAATATCGCTACCACCCCTTGAACCTCCGTTTCCGTTTGCCGGGACCCTGACATAGTTGAACCTTGCGGCCCCTCCGCTAACAAAGGCAGACACGAACACGGGCATTTCCATTTCCTTTCCTTCTTTCTCTTTGCGACACTCGAAATCTTTCACCCGCTGTATTATTGTCTGTCCTGCTTTTCCCGATCCGTGAAACTCTGATACCAAGTATCTTTTTCCCTTCTGTGTGAATTGTTCGTACTGCTTTTCCATTTTTCCCCTGATGATTAATTCCATTTTTCACCTCCGTTTTTATTGTTCGTACTTAATTGCAAACCTTTCTTCTTTCATTTCTTTCATTGTTTCTCTTTCCACTTCACCCAACTTGTAATTTTTATTCCCTCCGTATTTATTGTTGTTCCATTCCGTTTCTTCATCCATTGCCAACAAATACTGTCCGTATATGTCCGCCAAGGTGTATAGCTCCTCGACGATTTCACCCATTACTTTTAAGACATCCAACGTCACCCGACAGACATAACCGACCTTCGGAATATAGGTTCCGTTTTTCGGAAGCATTTCCATTATTTCTTCATAGGGAACATCACATTCGATTGCTCCCATGTATAAATTATCGTCTAATATTTCTATCAGCGTGCTTGCCCCGCATTTACTCAATATTACGCTGTATTCTTTTCTTTTCTTCTTGTCCCTCGATTCATACATAACGCTTTCTTCTTCCACGGTTTTAACCCCCGTGTCTTTTCTTCTTTTTCTCACTTTTCCGCCTGTTCTTCTTATCTGCTTTTCATATTTCAACGCCCATTCCGGCAGCTCTGTTTGTTCTTTCTTTTCGAAATATCCCCTTTTGCTCATGTATCCCGTCACATTGTTCCAATGCTCTATTGACTCTACATATTTTTCATATATGGCACCGTACTCCCAATATTTATGGATCACTTCCTGACCCAACATTCCTTCTTTTCCTTCTTTCTCCACCTCAACTATAACGTGCCAATGCGGAAACCCGTTTTCATGCCACTCTAGAAACCATACCCAATCTATGATTTCGATCCCTTCGACTCTTTCGATATTCTTAAATATCTTCGCTATTCCCTTTTTTTCTTTTATGTGTTCGTATGCTTCTTGACCTCCATCCGGGAACTTTTTCGGATCTATCGTTAATGTCAGAAACCTAACCCGCTTCCAGTTCATTTCTTTTATTCTTTCAATTTTTCCGGGCATGTATCTTTTTTTGAAACAGTTTTGACACCATGAGGAATTACAGGAGCATTTTTTGACAGCTACATCTATTACGGAACTTTGCGACCCTTTATTTACAAGTATAGAAGGGTCGCATAAAGGATGGGAGTTACTCAGGTATGATTGTTCTACCGCAGACAGCACAAAAAAACCCCTTCCCGCTCATGCAAGATAGGGGTTGACAAATGCTGTTTATTTGTTTTATTTTAGTTGTAACTATTTGGTTGCCGTCAACCCCTAACTTGATGGCAACTTTGAAAAGCTCGTTGCTGCTAACAACGGGCTTTTTCATTTTTACTTTGTCGATAACATATCTTATCAGACGTTACTATATGGCAACAATGTTCCGAGATGTCCGTATCTGTTGGAAATCATGCGTGCGGGCTTGACAACCGCCACTAAATTCCCTCTCTGACGAGACTTTCGATGATCTTCTTCTGCTTATCCGTGAGGCTTTTCGGAACTGAGATGTTGATAGTGACGTATTCATCGCCTTTTCCTTTGCCTCGGAAATGAGGCATGCCGAATCCCTTCATCCTTATCTTCATGTTTGCCTGGGTTCCGGCGGGAACCTTTATTCTTTTCGTTTCTCCGGTCAGCGTTGGAACGTCGATGGATGTGCCGAGTGCCGCCTCGGAAAATGTAATCGATTTTTTGACGTAGATATCATCGCCTTCCCGGGTGAATACGTTGTGGGGAAGAATCTTTATTGTGATGTAAAGATCGCCCGCGGGTCCGCTGTTGGGTCCCGGCTGTCCCTTGCCCGGGATTCTTAGTTTCTGTCCGGAGTTTACTCCTTGAGGTATCTTGACCTTTATTTCATCCTTCATTCCCGATGATCTCAGGCCGATAGACTTTTGGGTGCCCGCGTATGCCTCTTCAAGGGTCGTTCCGAGCTCGTACTCGAGGTCAGCGCCTTTCTGGGGCTGCTGCCGCCTGTATGGACCCCCTCCGCCGCCGAAATGGGAAAACGGGTCGGCTCCCTGTTTAGAATACCCCCGTTTTCCGCCGCCACCGAAAAAAGAAGTAAAACCTCCGCTCCCCCCGAATCCCATTTCCCGGAGAATTTCATTGAGGTCGAATCCCCTGAAAATATCTTCCTGGCTGAACTGCCGCCCGAAGGCGTCTGATCCGAAGGTATCGTACTGCTGCCGCTTTTCCGGGTCGCTTAATACGGCGTAGGCTTCGCTTATCTTCTTGAACTGTTCCTCCGCCTTCTTGTCGCCGGGGTTTTTGTCGGGATGGTATTTCAGCGCGAGCTTCCGATAGGCTTTCTTGATTTCATCGACAGACGCCTTTTTATCGACACCCAATAATATGTAATAATCTTCAGACATTATATCAGAATACCTCGTGTGGCATGTTTAATAGTTAATCAAATACCTGCGCTCAGAATGTCAAGGCGGTCCTTTTGAATACCACCAGAAATCATTGTTGTCCAGCGTATCGATGTATCTCACGGAACCGCACACCTCTACCAGCGGAGCATAGGTCATCTCATCGCTTTCATGGATGAGGCGGTCCGCGGTCATGATAAAACCGATGATGAAGCCGTGGCGTTCCGTCGCCTGCAGCCCGTAGGACGAGCAGGTCGGATACATGGGACAGCGGTCGCCGTCGACGGGAGAGATATAATCTATAAAGAATCGAATCGATTTTTTCAGAAAGTAGGCGGTCGGTGAAGACTCTTTAAGGGAGACGGAATACGGAGAAGTGCTCTTCCCCCGATTAAAATCCCAGGGAGCGAAGGAGCCGCCGCCGTTCGACGCAGAATGCGCCGTTCCAACGGCGCAGGCACTGGATAGCATTAATAGGATTATAAATAGTGCTGTTTTTTTTATCATATGCATCAAAAACTCACGTTGAGCGCAACATAATGACGGGAATCGTCCCGGTCATACCGGTATGAAAGAGAGGTGCGCTCCTTAAGATTATGAATAAATTGCATTTTTATACGCCTGTTGTACTTATGGGCGCTTCCCACGGCGCTGTAGATGTTCCCGGTGTACCAGCCGAGTTCGAAGAATGTGACCAGTCCACCCGCGGCGTAATTCTCGTCTTCAAAAAGTTCCACCGCCGCCCATATGAAGGCGCCGTTAAGCAGAAATGCCACTAGGGCGTCCCGGGGCCGCTCCGTGTACACATGCCCCGCTCCGGGAAGAACGGCGGCGAGTGTTCCGGCAATACCGGGAGATTTCCGGGGAAGCCTGTCGATACTATCAAGTCCCGAAGAAAATGACGAGGCCGATGGATAAAGCGTTGAATCTTTGGATATTTTAGAAAAGGATGCCCGGGCTGACTCCCAGTCTTCCCGATCCACATAGATGAGGGCGATCTGAAAAAAAGAACGGTCACGCAGATCTTTGGAAAAGGAAGCGGAAGAGATCGCAAGAGACGAAAGCGCTTCATCGTGGCGCTTAAGTTCTTTCTCCGAGAGTCCCTTCAAGTAGAAGGCATCCTCTCTGAAGGGGCTTGCCGGGTAATCGGCTATAAACCCGGTGAGACTGTCTATAGCCTCCTGCAACCGCCCTGCCCTGTAATAGCTCTCGCAGATCCTGAAGCGGCTTTTTTCTATCAACCGGTTTCCGGGATAGATGAATATAAAACGTTTGTATTCCGATATGGCCCTGAAATAATCTCCTTCGTTGAAAAGATATTCCGCAAAATCGTATTGTTTCTTCACCTCTTCCGGCCCCTCGCCGTAGACAACCGAAACGGATGCCACTGAGAGGGCCATGCAGCAGAGGGCACAAACACCGATTCTTTGCAGAATGTTCATGGGTTTCTTCCAAGCTCGAAGGCGGCCAGATTAGCCTTCACTACCTTTTTCGGAAATGAACTGCGGAGAACCCGTTCCCAGCAGTCAGCGTTGATTTCCGTCACGAGTGATGAGAGAGCGCCCAGCAGGACAATGTTTGCCGTCCGGGAATTGCCCGCCTTGTCTGCCAATTCGCTGGCATTGACAATTTTGACGTTGTTGACATGGTTTTTTACCATGGCAATGACATCAGAAGGATACCGGGCTTCGCCCAGATTGACCGCCGGCGGATATATTTCAGCCACATTGAGGATGACGCGTCCGCCGGGCTTCAGATAGTCGAGATACCGGAGGGTCTCCATTATTTCGAATGATAACAGTATGTTGATGTCTCTCTTTTTCGCGATCGGCGAATAGACCTTGGTGCCGTATCGTACATGGCTGGTAACGCAACCGCCTCGCTGG
>JAFGQS010000106.1 GCA_016935565.1 Deltaproteobacteria bacterium | reverse complement strand
TGACGAGTCGGCGGTGTAGCTCAGATGGTTAGAGCATACGGCTCATATCCGTAGTGTCCGGGGTTCAATTCCCTGCACCGCCACCAATAAGAATAAAAAGCCCGGGAATTCATTCCCGGGCTTTTTTTATGGGGTTTTCGAAGAGGTTGAATCAAATGTCTCTTTCGTTTAGAGTCAATGGCATTAACTCAAGCCTTTAAAGTAGGATGGGGGAGGTAGAGTCCTATCAACGTTTTAAAAATCCCCCTTAGTCCCCCTTTAAAAAAAGGGGGGGATTAAATGAAATATGGATAATTGTATGCCCCCATGTGTCCACTTTAAAAAAAGGATTAAATGGAATACAGATAATTGTAATCTCCCATATGTCTCCCTTCAAAGGGGGGATTAATTTAAAAAATGTCTTGATATGTCTGAAAATCAGGGGATTAAGCCGGTATGAGCGAATGCAGTGTCGATGTTGTTCTGTTTGATTTTGGCGGTGTTATTGCCGACGAGGGGTTTGTGAACGGTCTTGCCGCGATAGCCGAGATGAATGACCGTGACCCCGAATCGATTATCAAAGCTGGTTTCGATGTCGTTCACAGGACCGAGTACGTTCTGGGTCAGTCGGATGAGAAAACCTTTTGGCAGACATTGCGGGAAGAAACGGGCATCACGGGAAGTGATGAGGCGCTACGCGATCAGATATTCTCCCGGTTTACCTTGAGAAAGTGGATGTTTGAGGTGATTAAAAGCCTTAGATTATCCGGGGTGAGAGTGGGCATTTTGAGTGACCAGACCGACTGGCTCGATGAGCTTGATGCCCGGTACGATTTCTTCAAGCAGTTCGATTACGTCTTTTGCAGCTACCATCTGGGTAAGAGCAAGAGGGACGAGACACTCTTTGACGAAATTATCAGGCGTGTGGACGCCGAGGCTCACCGCATACTTTTTGTAGATGATTTTCAGGAAAATTGCGACAGGGCCCGAAGCAGAGGTATCAACGCCATACTCTATACCGACGGAGAGCGCTTCCTGACGGAGCTGGAGAACTACTGCGCTCCCGCCGTCACGCAGGAGCATTACAACACATTCATATAATCACGTCGCAGTTCAAAAGAATCCTATATTACCTTTAGAAACACAAACGCGAGGATCATCAGAAACGCCACGGCAATGAGAACGGGGACACCCGCGGGGAGTAACGTCTCCGTCTCAAGCGTTGCACCGGTCGAAGATTTCGCAGCTCCCGGGTTGGCGGGTCTCATTTTACTCATAAATCCGCTCACCGGCTGTTTGCTGAAAGCTGCCAGCTTGACGGGCAGAAGTTTGATAAAAACAAAATCCGCGGCCCGTGCGATCGCACCGGCAGTCTCCGTCACCACATAGACAAGCAGTCTTGATCCTTTTCGGTAAATGAGATCCGCGTCGAGATTAATGGCTCTAAGTTCAGACGGATAAATTCCTGACAGCAGCAGAAGCGTAAAGGCCAGAGCCGAGAAGAAGAGGAGCTGTGTCTGTGCCATGATGTGTGTCGGGGTATAGGGATGATACACAACATCGGTGAACGGCAGTAAACGGTACACGGAGTACTCTGGAAATGTTCCAATGAATATGCACAGGAATGCGGCAATACCCATTGCAATCAGCATATTAAGCGGTGCTTCTTTCGTTCTTATTCCCGAATCGTGAGAGAAGAAGGCAAAGAAGGGAATTTTAATTCCTGCATGGTGGAATACGCCGGCGGAGGCAAAGAGCAGCATAAACCAGATAATGCTCATTCCTCCCATAGACGCAGCGCTCATGACCATCGATTTGCTCACAAAGCCGCTGAAAAGCGGAAATGCGGATATGGAGGCTGCGCCGACGATACAGAATATACAGGTCAGGGGCATTGATTTATACAATCCGCCCAGATCGGTTGCGTTCACCTTACCTGTTCGATACATAACGGCGCCCACAGACATGAACAGGAGTGCCTTGAAGATGATATCGTTAAATGCATGGGAGACTGCGCCGTTAATCGCCAGGTGTGTTCCGATACCGATTCCGCATACCATGAACCCTACCTGGTTGATCAGACTGTAAGCGAGTACACGTCTCAGGTCGTTTTCAATAACAGCGTAGAAAATGGGGAACATGGTCATGAGTGCGCCGATCCAGATCAGCATCGATGTCCCCGGGAAGGCACGTGCCAGGACATATACGGCGGTCTTCGTCGTAAAGGCACTCAGGAAGATGACACCGGTAATCGTTGCTTCGGGATACGCATCGGTAAGCCACGGATGGAGAATGGGCCAGGCACAGTTGATGCCGAATCCGAAGAAGATGAGATATGTACCGAGGTTGCCGTTTTTCAGTCCGATATACGTAAATTCGACGGACCCTGTACTGTGGATGTGCATCAGGATTCCTGCAAGGAGTATCAGACCGCCGACGATATGCACCAGGGCATACCGGAATCCGGCGTCGAGGGACTTCTGTGTCCTTCTCGCCCAGATCAGGAAAACAGAGCCGATAGTCAACATTTCCCAGAAAACGAAAAGAGAGATGAGATCACCGGCGAAGGTTACGCCGAGAGCGGCCCCGCCATAAACATAGCCAGCCACATGCTGAAGGTCATCTTTGACATGCAGGGCATATATGATGGCAATGACGGTTATCAGGTGGAAAACATATCCGAAGAGGAGACTGAGCCTGTCGACTTTTGCAAATACCAGAGTATAGTCGAGGAACCCGACGGTAAAGTGGGTACCCACGGGTATATGAATCAAATTGATAAAGCTGATAAAGGGAAGCAGCAGGAGATATCCGCATTTCAGGTTTCTGTTTTTTATGATCGGAATGAAGAGGGCGCCGATGATGAATATGAATCCAGGAGGTACAGTATTAATCATAGTAATCCTCCCGTCTCTTGACTATCGGACGCAGCAGGTATTTTGCCGCCAGGACGAGAGCAACACAGGCCACAAATCCGTATATTGCGTAAAATTCAGGCCATTCTTCCCATGCGAATTCAGTATGTTTGTGAATAAAAAAGTCGCCGATAAGAAGAAACGCGAGGAATCCGTAAAAAATCGTCAGGAGTCTTTTTACGTTCCTGGGTTTATCAAACAAATGTTCTTTCTCCCTCTCCATAGAAAATCCCTATCCTTTGTTTTTATATAGTCATGTATTATATCGAGCTGAACATAATGATCGCAAAGTAGGTGACGGCGATCGTGAGTGCAATGAAAAACACTTTTTTATATCCCGGTACCGGTTCGTGACCCAGTTCCATTTTTTCCTCTTCCATGTGTCGTTCACCTCATTTTTTTGTATTTTATCCGGGAACGGTGGTTTTCTCAACAGGTTTAAATACGATTCATAACTATATTTTCATAACAGCGGTTCTATCGGTGCATCAGAAATAAACTGAATAGTATTCCTGAAAAGGAACCGTTTGTTATGAGCAGTTGCCTGAGCTTTCAGCCGCGATTCACCCCGGCTTTATGGCCATCTAATCCTTAATTCAAGAATCTCCGAATGTCAAAGAAAAAATTCGCTTTCCACTCTCATATAAGAGACAAACTGTCAGCGACGGCGAGGCCGTATCGTGTAGGAGATAATGATCCGTTTTGGATGTCAACAAGACCTCCATCCTTCAGTTTGGCAATAATTTCTTTCTTTTCGGTCAAAAGGTCGACATGATACTTCATGTTAAAATCGATACAATTGATTCCCTTTTTCGTGCGAAGACCGAGGGAAAGGGCCTCAAGACGTAATTGATCGTCCGTCAGCACCTCTGCCTCTTCAACCGGGGTCTTTCCCTGTTCAATATCATGAATGTAGGCGGGGAGAGAGCTGTGGTTCCACCAGCGTTTATTCTTCTTAAATGAATGAGCTGAAGGCCCCAGTCCGAGATAGGGTGTGTGATCCCAGTATTTTTGATTGTGCCGTGATGCGAATGTGCCGTTTCTAGCGAAATTCGATACCTCGTAGTGTATATATCCCGCGTCTTCCAGCTTTTCCGACGTTTTTATAAAAAAGTCATACTCACGTTCTTCATCGGGCAGACCCGCCGTGCCTTTCCGATAGATCATACCGAGCGGTGTTTCAGGTTCAAGAGTTAACTGGTAGCAGGAGAGATGTTCAGGGTTGAAGTTCAATGCCTGATCCAGTGTTTTCATCCAGCCATGCATGTCCTGCCCCGGGACGCAATAGATCAAATCGATGCCTATATTATCAAAGCCGGCAGTACGGGATGCTTCCATGGCGGCCAGCGCCTCTGTGCCCGTGTGTCGCCGTCCGAGGAGCGAGAGAACGGCATCGTCGAAAGACTGAACGCCGATATTGAGGCGATTGATTCCCGTTTTACGAAGTGCTGTCAGATACGTTGCGTCAAGATCTCCGGGATTTGCTTCAAGAGTTATTTCGCTATCCGGTAAAAGATCGAATGTGTTTCCAATTCTTTGTATGAGTTCCTCAAGGTGCTCTGCGGGAAGGACTGATGGTGTGCCTCCGCCGATATAGAGGGTATCAAACGTCTCGAACTGGTCACGATACATCGCCATTTCTTTAAACAGCGATTCAAGAAAGTCGGGAACATACTCACGGGACGTCACAGAGTAGAAATTACAATAATGACACTTGCTGATACAGAAGGGTATGTGTATGTAGATACCAGGTTGCATAACTTCGAGGCCACGGGCTAAGGGCGAAGGGCTTAAGGGAAAAAGAGAAAAAATTCTTGGGCCTATGGCTCTTAACCCTTATCATTTTGCCTGTTTTTTACGTTTGATCAGATTTCAGTATGGCCACGAAGGCACTCTGTGGAATGGCCACTGATCCGATCATTTTCATACGCTTTTTCCCCTTTTTCTGTTTTTCCAGGAGCTTTCGTTTCCGTGTTATGTCACCGCCGTAACACTTTGCCGTCACGTCTTTCCGGAAGGGGGATATGGTTGTTCTCGATATAATCTGGTTGCCGATCGCTCCCTGAATGGCAATTTTAAACATCTGTCTGGGGATTTCCTCTTTTAACCTTTCGCATGCATGAAGGCCACGTGTGCGGGCCCGGTCCCGATGAACCATTTGTGCCAGTGCGTCCACCTTGTCACCGTTAACCAGTATATCGAGGAGGACAAGGTCGCTTTCTCTGTAATCGATCATATCGTAATCGAAAGAGCCGTATCCCTGTGTAATGGTTTTTAACTGGTCGTAAAAATCATAGATGACCTCCGCCAGCGGCATTTCAAAAATCAGTTCCGCACGACCAGGGCTCGGGTAGTTGAGTGCCGAGTTGTCACCCCTCTTTTCCCTGCAGAGTTTCATGACTGCCCCGAGGTATCTTTCGGGAAACATCATCGTGGCGCGGATATAGGGCTCCTCCGATACGGCTATCGTCATGGGATCAGGGTAGTAAGACGGGTTGTCGATGTCAACCACATTTCCGCTGTTCAAAGTAAATCGGTACCGTACGCTGGGAACTGAAAGGATGATTGAGAGATTATATTCCCTTTCGAGACGTTCCTGGACGATGTCGAGATGGAGCAGGCCAAGAAAGCCACATCGGAAACCCTGGCCCAGTGCCACGGACGAATCTTTCTGATAGGAAAAAGACGCATCGTTGAGCTTGTATTTTTCCAGGGCAACAGCCAGATCTTCATAATCATCGGAGGCGATGGGATAGACTGACGCAAAAACAACAGGTTTCGCCTCTTTGAAGCCGGGTAACGGTGTATGACAGGGATTCCTGTCGAGTGTGATTGTGTCACCGATATTTACATCGGAAACTGTCTTCACGCCGGCGATGATATAGCCCACATCACCTGCAGAAAGCTGTTCTTTTTTTTGCCGGGTCAGTAAAAAACGACCCACTTCTTCAACCTTGTAGGTTGTTTCATTATGCATGAATCGTATTATGTCGCCGCTTTTTACGATACCGTCAAAGATGCGGCAGTATATGATCGTTCCCCGAAAAGGGTCATACTTTGCATCAAAGATGAGTGATGCAAGTGGTGATTCGGAATCTCCCTTCGGGGGAGGGATCTTTTGAACAATCGCTTCCAGGATCTCTTCAATTCCCGTTCCCTGTTTTGCAGAACAGGCAAGGCTGCCGTATGGGTCCAGTCCCAGCTGCGAGTCGATCTGTTCCATAACCTGTTCCACATCCGCAGAGGGAAGGTCAATCTTGTTGATAATGGGGATGATTTCCAGATCGTGTTCCATGGCCATATAGAGGTTGGCCACGGTCTGTGCCTGAACACCCTGTGCGGCATCAATCAGGAGCAGAACGCCTTCACACGATGCAAGTGAGCGGGAGACCTCGTACGAAAAATCCACATGGCCGGGTGTATCTATCAGGTTGAGAATATAAACATTGCCGTCTTTTGCACGATAGGGGAGGGTAATAGCCTGGCTTTTTATGGTAATCCCCCGTTCACGCTCAATATCCATGTCATCCAGGATCTGATTTTTAAAACTCCGCTCGTCGATTACCCCCGTGTACTGAATCATCCGGTCGGCAAGCGTTGATTTTCCATGGTCGATATGAGCAATAATGCTAAAGTTGCGTATGTTTTTCATCATTGTACTGTAAGAGCCGATTTCATTGGACGTTTTGCGAAACAGGGTTCACAGAGGTTACCCTGTACCGTTATTGCATCCGATGTGTCGGCAGACTGTTGATAAAAAAGCCTTCCTGACGAAAGGGAAGGCTTTTTGGATTATTGTCTGATATTGTTCTCTATCCTAATTTTTTCAGAAGATCTTCCGATACTTCCTTGACACCGGGAACGCCGTCAACTCCGATGACTTTGACTCTTTCTTTAAAATAGTTGACACCCGCCATCGTTCCCGTTTCGGTGTCGTAATAAATATTGTGTCTCTTGTCGATGGCACCTTCGTCCTGATCATCGGCCCGTGCGCTCAATGCACCACCGCAGACTCTGCATACGAATTCACCGTCTTTTTCATCCGGCTTGATTGCATCAATGAAGATGTTGTTTGGATGATTGTTGTCGTTGACACAGAGTCTTCTGCCCATGATTCTATTCTTTGAAGTCTGTCTGTCAAGCTCGATTTCGATAACATAGTCGAGACGCATATTCGCATCCTGAAGCGCCTTGTACATGGCTTCAGCCTGTGCAAGATTCCGTGGGAATCCGTCTAACAGCCAGCCATCTTTGCAGTCCGGTTCCTGAAGTCTGTTCAGGATCATGGGGATCGTGATTTCGTCGGGTACCAGTTCACCTTTGTCTATAAATCCTTTTGCCTTCTGTCCCAATTCCGTTCCTTTGGAAATATTTTCTCTGAAGATCACACCCGTTTCGATGTGGGGAACACCGAATTTTTTCTGAACTATTGCTCCCTGTGTACCTTTGCCGCTTCCGTTCGGTCCGAAAATCAAAATATTCATTCTTTCAAACTCCTTTCACGAAGGTTATTTTGCTCAAAAGTAGAACCCTTATAGGAAATTATTGTATTTAACGCAAGAAGAATTATCTCTCCTCGGCGACTGCCTTTACTTTGGCCCCGAGATTGAGGAGATATGACCGTTTATCCTGAAGAACAGTCTGTTTTCCCTCGTAATCCTCCGCACAGATATCGTTGATCACGGCATCACGGTCGCCGTTGAACCGGCTGAGTAAAGTGTCTATTCTCTTCATGAATGCCTGTGCGCTTTCCAATGATTTTTGAATATGCTGTCCGGCATCTTCTCCCGTCAAGATGTGAATATGGGGCAGCAACATGATATCGACGTCTAACGTCAGCAGTTTTTCGATTGAACGTATATAATCCCTGTAACTCGATGTGAACTCGGATTGAATTTCAAAGTTTCCGTCATAGACGCCGGTAGCTTCCCCTGGTATGAGAGCCTTTACTTTCGGGATATAATAGGAAACGGAATCTTTCGTGTGCCCCGGTGTCGCGATGACCTGAATATTCCAACCGTCGCCCAGGTCGTACTCATCGTCATCTTCGAAGAGGATATCAATGTCGATGGTGCTGAAAGAAATATCTGCAGTGCCGATTTGTTTCCTGAACTTCTGTTCGTAGTCTTCATTAAGACTTTTCATGAGTTTTACCGCATTGGGCTTTTTGAGGATTTCTGCCGCCTGTTTTCCCGCTGCAATCTTGAGCCCCGGTATATTTCTTTTAAGGAAAGGGACAGCGCCGCAATGATCATAGTGAGAGTGTGTGAGGAAGATGTACCCAAGTTTATTGATGTCACCAAGATATTCTTCGAGGTCTTCAAGATACCGGGGACCCGCTATCGTAAGTCCTGCGTCAAAGAGAACGGGCGGGGTGCTCATGAGAAGGAATGCAGGGATGAAGTGATATCCGATCGAGTAAAGCCCTTCGCAGATTTTTCCTGTCTTTTCAATTATCATAGTTTTTCAATGCCGGTTCTGTGTTCAAGCCATGTGGTTTAGACATCACGATACTGTGAGGTATCTATTCAGCATCTAATGCGGCAAAGTCCTCCCGTTTCGGATAAAAAACATCGATCAATCTACAATCTGTCAGGGTCTTTCCCGAATGTGTCATGTTGGGAGGAATGATAATTGCCGAGACGGCATCGACGGTTTGTGTTTCACCATCTATTGTGAACTCTATTGTTCCTTCCATCACGTTCAAGACTTGTTCATGGGGATGGGTATGTTCCGGTAGATCAATTCCTGCTTTAAATGTCCAATACGCAAGCGTCATGCTGTCCGAATGGGCAAATTTGACTTTACCGCCGGGAAGCAACTCTCGATCTTTCAATTGATTCAAGGGAAATATTTTCATACGATTTCCTTTCTCTTAGATGGAAGGATAAATACGATAAAAATGTTTTGTTTCTTGCTTTTAATCGATAGGAGCGTCAATGTCAAGTATTCAGAAAAGGCTAAAGGTCAAAGGCCAAAAGCTTACGGCGAAAGGAATCAGGTTCTAGTTTTCAGGTTCCCGATATTCGAATTTCGAATTGCCATTTCCGTATATGTTTTTTAGATGTCACATAAATTATTCTTGACCTTGATACGCTTCTCGGTCAATATACATACGTGTAAGGTCAACAGGATTTGCAATGGGGCTTTACCCGTATCATCCGTATTCATTCCAGTTTAGTTGTATGTCTTCCGTTCAGGAAGGCGTTGCTATAAATCGATATTATCTGCAGTCAAGTCGTTCTAACGTGTAATGAAAACGTTATTATACCTTTCGTGTTTTTTCGAGGCAGTATATTCAAATAAGTTACAAAGCGTTCACAGTGAAATCTTTTATATCATAAAAACAGAGATAGACCGTTAAGAGAGAAGAGCCTATGGAATTACAAGAATCAAATGGTCGGAGAGTTGTCATTGTTGATGGGTGTCGAATTCCCTTTATGAGATCTGGAACCGATTATGCGGATCTGACCGCTTATGATCTTGGAAGAATGGTCATTACAGCGCTTATGAAGAGAACACTCATCGAATCGACAAAAATAGATCACGTTATTATGGGAAATGTTGTTTCAAACCTGGCAACGACGAATGTTGCCCGTGATTCCGCCCTCGGTGCGGGTATTTCACCATCCGTTCCCGCCTTTACCATTACCGTTGCCTGTGTTTCTTCCAATGTGGCGATCACAACGGGTGCAGACCTGATACGATCGGGCCAGGCGAATGTGGTTATTGCCGGGGGGACGGAAAGCCTGTCCGATATTCCTATCTGTTACAGAAAACGATTCAGAAAGAAATTGATGGAAACGCAGAAATACAAAGGCGTTCGTGATTATGCAAGGATTCTCCAGGGAATATCGCCGAAGGATTTATTACCGGAAATTCCTTCCATTGCTGAATATTCGACGGGAAGAATCATGGGTGAAGACTGTGACAGACTTGCCGCACGTCTGAAAATTGACAGAAAAGAACAAGACAGCTATGCGGTTCGTTCGCATGTCGCTGCGGCGCAGGCTACTGCAAAGGGTTTGCTTGCCGAAGAAGTCGAACCTGCCATGGTACCCACGAATTTTATACCGATCATGGAAGATAACGGCATCAGGGGTGACGCCTCTATTAAGAAGATGGCCGGTCTCAAACCGGCCTTCGAAAAAAAGTACGGTACCGTTACGGCGGGTAATTCTTCATTTCTTACCGATGGGGCGTCTGCCGTTATGCTCATGTCCGAAGAAGCGGCAAATTCCCTTGGATTTAAACCGAAAGTATCGGTCCATGCATATGCATTAACGGCACAGGACCCGGTTGAAGAACTCCTGCTGGGTCCCGCTTATGCGACGCCGAAGGTCCTTGATATAACCGGATTAGGACTCAGCGACATTGATGTTTTTGAATTTCACGAGGCATTTGCAGGTCAGATCCTGGCTAACCTGCAATGCCTTGAATCCGATCAATTCGCTATGGAAAAACTGGGCCGATCGAAAAAGGTCGGAACCATCCCGATGGAAAAATTCAATATCCTCGGTGGATCACTTTCAGTAGGACATCCCTTTGCCGCGACTGGGGGGAGATTGGTTATTACCGCAACCAATCGACTTGTCCGAGAGGATGGAACGTATGCCCTCATAGCATCCTGTGCCGCCGGTGCGGTGGGAAGCGCCATTATACTGAAACGACTGAATTAACACAAGGAGAACAACGTATGACCTACGCCAAGATCGAAAAGCAGGATGGTGTTGCTGTTGTCTGGTTGGATCAGCCTGATGAGAAAATAAATAAAATATCGCTGGATCTTCTCGACATATTTGAAGATCTGTTTGAACAGATCGAAAATGACGAGGAAATAAAAGCTGTTGTTCTCATCAGTAAAAAGGAAGACAATTTCATAGCCGGTGCCGATCTCGAAGAACTCGTGTACATGCCGGACCGGGAGAAGGCGGAAACCTTGAGCCGCCGGGGACATATTCTCTTAAACCGTATGGCCGAGTTTAAAAAGCCCGTCGTGGCTGCTCTCCACGGGGCGACTTTGGGGGGCGGCCTCGAAGTGGCTCTTGCCTGTTCGTGTCGGATTGCCACGGATGATCCGAAGACGGTTCTGGCACTTCCCGAAGTCCGGTTGGGGCTTCTTCCCGGAGGAGAAGGAACGCAACGTCTCCCGCGACTCGTTGGATTACAGGCCGCCCTTGATATGATGCTCACGGGTAAAAACATATATCCCCGCCAGGCAAAAAGAATGGGTCTCGTTGACGACCTGATTCATCCTTACGGGTTGCTCGAGGCAGCCAAAAAGGCAGCCCTGGATCTTGCAGAACATCCTCGCCGGCGTAAGAAAAGACAATCGGCTGTATCGAGAATCCTCGATATGACACCGTTCGGCCGCAGATTGATTTATAAGAAGGCCCGGGAGATGGTCGAGAAGAAGACCTGGGGACATTACCCCGCACCGTTCAAGATCATTGATTGTGTCGAGGCCGGGATGGAAAAAGGTATGGAAGCGGGTCTGAAGGCGGAAGAGGAAAAATTCGGCGAACTGGTTATGTCCGACCAGGCTCATGAACTGATCAGAATCTTTTTCAATATGACGGCACTGAAAAAAAATCCCCTGAAGGATTTCGTGAAACCGGTTCAGAAAATCGGGGTTCTCGGTGCCGGTCTCATGGGAGCAGGCATAGCAAACGTCAGCGCCGTGAAGGGTATGGAGGTGTTGCTGAAGGACATCAGCTATGACGCCCTCGGTCAGGGAGAAAAATCGATCTGGAATGATTTAACCCGAAAGGTGATAAAGGGAGGGTATTCGGCCTTCCAGCGGGATCAGTTATTCAGCCGTATTAGCGGAACGATTACGAATAAAGGCCTTGAAAAGGCAGATCTCGTTATCGAAGCCGTCTTTGAGGATCTTGACCTGAAGAAAAAGATACTTGCAGAAACGGAAGCCGTCATGAAAGATGATGCAATCTTCGCATCGAACACGTCATCCCTTCCTATTACGAGTATTGCTGAAGCATCGCAACGCCCCGAGCAGGTAATCGGGATGCACTATTTCTCGCCCGTGCCACAGATGCCGCTCCTTGAAATCATTGTCACGGAAAAAACGGCCGGTTGGGTCACCGCGACGGCCATCGATGTGGGCATCAGGCAGGGAAAGACGGTCATCGTTGTCCATGACGGTCCCGGTTTCTATACGACCCGTATTCTTGCCCCTCTCATGAATGAAGCCCTTGCCCTTCTTGAAGAGGGAGCAGACATTAAACAGATAGACAGGGCCATGAGGGAATTCGGATTCCCAGTGGGCCCGATTACGCTCCTCGATGAAGTTGGAATTGACGTTGGTGCCCATGTTTCCGAAATTCTTGCTCCGCTTATGGTACGAAGAGGCGTAACATCGAACGTACTGAACATATTTGAACAACTTGGAAAAGCCGATTATAAGGGTCGAAAAAATAATAAAGGTTTTTATCGGTATGGTCCTCCGACCGGAAAACGGAAGAAAAAGAAGGGAAAAGAGGTTAACAACGATATCTATGACTTTTTTGGTGGAAAAGAACGAAAGATGTTCGATACCAAAGAGATTCAGGATCGGTTATCTCTCATCATGGTGAATGAGGCGGCCTATTGTCTTCAGGAAGAAATTTTGCGATCACCCTCGGATGGAGATATCGGAGCCATTTTCGGTCTGGGGTTTCCGCCATTTCTCGGCGGCCCGTTCCGATACATGGATCGCTTAGATCCCAAACAGGTCCTGTCTTTACTGGAGGCTCTGGTAAGGAAGCACGGTGCAAGATTCAAACCAGCTCAGATCATCAGAGATAAAGCTCATAACAATGAACAGTTCTACCAGGAGTAGAGAACGATTATCCATAGACCGATTGCATGCATACGCATGAAATTAATCATCCGATTGAGACAACTGAAAGTGGTCATTATCCATGACATCGAAAAATTTTAACAGTGTTCTCTTGAACAATTTTGCCCGGCATGCAGATTCGCCGGCTTTGATGTTCAAAGACAGGGGAATCTATCGGACATTAACGTACAACTCCCTTGAAGAAATTTGTATCCGTGTTGCATCGGGTCTCATGAAAACGGGACTGAATCAGGGTGATCGTATTGTCATAGTATCGAACAATAGACCCGAGTGGGCTTATGCGGACCTCGGTTCCATTCTGGCGGGTGCCATAGCATCGGCTATTTATGTGTCAGCTCTTTCCGATGAGATCGAGTTTATAATTCGTGATCTTGACGCATCGTATGTATTTGTGGAGAATGAAGAGCTGCTCACAAAAATCACACAGATTCGAGATGCGATTCCAACCGTGAGGAAGGTCTTTGTGTTCGCCGAAAATTATTCAAGCAGTGATCCCTGGATTGCACCCTTTTCGCAAATCATGGAAACAGGAGAAAAGACAACGGCATCAGTTGCGAAGATTCGGGACATTGCCGACACGATTGAAGGCGAAGATATCATGTGTATTATTTATACGAGCGGGACAACAGGCAAACCGAAGGGTGTTGTCCTGACACATAATAACTACATTAACACGTGTGAGATTCTTCTGGAGCATATAGGCGAAACGGAGAAATTAAAGCGAAACTTGAGCTTTCTCCCCCTCGCACATGCCTTCGAACGCTTTGCGGGACACTATTTAATCCTGTACATGGGAAAGTGCATTGCCTATGTTGAGGGCCTTGATAAGATTATGGACAATTTCAGGGAAGTGAAACCGAATATCGTTGTCTCAGTTCCCCGATTCTTTGAAAATGTTCATAGAAGAATCATTCAGGGAGTTGAATCGGCCATGTTTATCAAAAGGAAACTGTTTTTCTGGGCACTTGATGTGGGCTATGCGGCGAGTTGTTATATAATCAATAACCGGTCCCTGCCGCCAACTCTTCAGGTAAAGCATGCACTCGCTGATTTCCTCGTTTTTCGAAAGATCAGAGATGCCTTTGGCGGTGAACTTGAGTTTTTTGCTTCGGGCGGTGCACCACTCAGCAAAGAGCTTGCCGAGTTTTTTTATGCCATGGGCATTCTTGTTCTGGAAGGGTGGGGTGCGACAGAGGCAACAACGCCGTCGACATTTAACAGTCCCTGTGAATTTCGATTCGGGAGTGTGGGAAAACCCCTCCCGCGTGTACGGGTGCGTCTCGGTCCCGACGATGAACTCGAAGTAAAAGGGCCCAATGTCTTCAAAGAATACTGGAAGAACCCTGAAGAAACGGACAAAACATTCACCCCCGATGGATTTTACCGGACGGGTGATATCGGATATATCGACAAAGATGGCTGGATATCGATTATCGATAGAAAGAAACAACTGATCATCACATCGGGTGGCAGAAATATTGCACCTGCACCTATCGAACAACTGCTTGCAAACAGTCGCTCTATTGAGATGGCCTATGTACATGGTGATAGGCAAAATTATCTGACGGCGCTGCTCGTCGTGAATCAGCATGACATTCATGAAGCGGCACGGAAGTTCGGTATTGATGATATTCCTTGGCAGCAGCTTGTCGAACATCCCCGGATTACCCAGGAGATTCAGAAAGAGGTGGATCAGGTCAATAAGCAGCTCCCACAATTTATGCATGTGAGAGAAATTCGCATTATTCCCGAGCCGTTTTCAGTGGAAGGAAGGGAAATGACCCATACGTTGAAGTTGAAAAGAAAAGTGATCCGGGAAAAATACAGAGAACTGCTGGATTCTATGTACGCATGACGTAACAAACAAATAGAGAAAAGTGAAACAAGAGAAAGGAGTTATGAAATCACCATATTTTACCACCGAGCATGAAGCTTTCAGGGATACGGCGCGGCATTTTATTGAAAAGGAAGTAACTCCCTTCGCTGACGAGTGGGAGAGGGAGCGCCGAATCCCAAAATCAATATGGAAGAGAATGGGAGATCTGGGTTTTTTAGGGATCAGCTACCCTGAAGAATATGGCGGAACAGGTGCGGACTTTTTTTATTCCGTTGTCTTCCTTGAAGAGTTGACACGCAGCACGATGGCCGGATTTGCAGCTGCGGTAAGTGTCCATGAATACATGGCAGCGGAATATATATACAGGTTTGCAACTGACGATCTCAAAAAACAATACCTGATTCCTGCCATTGCAGGCGAAAAGATCGGAGCTATTGCCATCACGGAACCTGATACAGGATCGGACGTTGCATCCATTCGTACGAGGGCCGTTCGGGATGGTGACTCCTATATCATAAACGGGGCAAAAACATTTATAACCAATGGTTATTACGGAGATTTTATTGTTGTTGCGGTAAAAACCGATCCTGATGCGGGTGTCGGTGGAATCAGCCTCATCCTCGTGGAAAGGGATACACCGGGTCTGGAGACCAGAAAACTCGAAAAAATGGGATGGCACAGTTCCGACACGGCGGAGCTTCATTTTGACGACATGAAAGTTCCTGTAGGAAATCTCATCGGCACGGAAAATGAAGGATTCTATTATATTATGGAGTGTTTTCAACTCGAACGTCTGGTCAGTGCGATTATAGCAATAGCGGGTGCCAGGCTAGGTCTTGACTATGCACTGGGGTACATTTCCGAACGAAAGGCTTTCGGACGACCCATATCGAAGTTTCAGGCCATCAGACATACGATGGTGGATCTGAGAACAGAAATCGAGGCAGCTCAGCAGCTGACTTATAATGCGGCATGGCGATTTAAACAGGGAGATAATATTATTATGGAATGTTCCATGGCCAAGCTCCTGACAACCGAACTCGCCAAAACGACAGCAGATAAATGCCTCCAGGTCTTCGGTGGTTACGGTTATATGGAAGAATATCTTATATCGCGAATGTACCGTGATGCACGGGTCGGTACGATAGTTGGCGGTACCTCTGAAATCATGCGGGAAATCATTGCGCGGTTGATGATCGATCAGGTGAGTTACGAACACCATGCAGATAAAGGTACAAGGGCACGGGAGGCTATAAAAGATTCAGCAGAAAAAGAGACAAAAGGAGAGTTTATTGGTCCGGTTCCGGAAAGGGCAGACGAAATTATTAAATCTCTGCCGTCTCGGTTTCGTGCTGAAAAAGCCGGTACCTGGGGGACGATTGTTCATCTCGATATATCAGGTACTGAAGGCGGACAATACACGGTGAGAATCGAAAAAGGTATCTGCACCATCGAGGCGGGCCTGACGGGCAAACCAAAATGTACCGTAAAGACGTCGGACAGAACATATCGGGATATAGAATTAGGGAGAATGAATCCCGAAGTTGCCTTCATGATGCGCAAGATCAGGATCAGCAACGTCAAAGAAATGATTCAGTTTACCAAGATGTTTCAAAGGCTGCCGAAGGGCTAAATAGAATGTTGGATCGATGGCAGCATAAATGTAACCAATCAATTCCGCTTCGACATGATGCATTCTTAATACTCCACTCTTATATTGACTGCCAGCTCATATATGAATATAAAAATTTAAGGATCATCTCCCGATTGGTTCCAATTAATT
>JAFGQS010000105.1 GCA_016935565.1 Deltaproteobacteria bacterium | reverse complement strand
CTTAATAAAATCAATTTGGCGCAGTCAACTTTGAAACGACTGGCCGCTTAAATACGTAACCGAATTTATGAATCGAAGTACTAAGTTTGGAACAGTACTCCCTGTGTGATCGGGATACCTTCTATACGTTCTCGTGATATAAAAATCAAGGTTTTGTCGCTGAATAATTTCTGTTTTGTGGGGAATGATACTTTCCTTATTGATTTCGCATGTGCACGGTTCGTTTTATCGTTGACACGGCCTCATACCTTTTCTATAGTCGCCTTGAAACGTCTACCATGAAAAGAAATTCAGCTCACTGGATATTATTAAGAGGAAAGAGTAATGTTTGATTATAATGGCTACTTGAAACAGCTTCAATCAGGCGACAGCTCGTCAAACCCGTTTCTGAATTTCCTTGATATGAAACTGGAAGAGATAAAAGAAGGATATGCGCGATTTTGTATGCCCATACGGTGCGAGTACATGCAATGTAACGGGGTTATGCAGGGAGGACTTATAGTAGCTATGGCAGATGAAACCATAGCACATGCCATTATGACCTTGCTTGGTTCTCGTGAGGAAATTGCTACGGTCGAATTGAAAAATAATTTCATCGCGCCGGCAAAAGGGGGAACGCTTACGGCAGAAGCTACAATATTTAAAAAGGGTCGTTCTCTTGTTGTTGGAGATTGTATTGTTACCAATGATGACGGGATGGTCATATCCCGTTCATCAGCCACCTTTTTAATATGCAAGGAATAGGAAATTCTGAATTTGCCAAAATTCCGAATAGTTACAGATGAGGAATGTCAGGTTTGTATTGCCGAAAGCTTTTCTCCGAGGATTTCGTATACCGAGATTGCTTCATCTTTACCTTTGACCTGAATCGGTTCAAGTTTGACTGCGTCGAAATGATTGTGCACATATTCGTAAGTACTTTCTGAAATGATGATCTGACCGGGCTCTGCTGCCGGACAAATTCCATGTGCCACATTGACAATGTCACCGATTACAGAATAACTCATTGCCTGTGTTGATCCGATGTAACCGGCAACGAGATTTCCCGTATTGATTGAAATTCCAAACTGAATTTCTCGCAAGCCTTCAGCTGCGCGGTGAGCATTGAATTTTGCGAGCTCCGATTGAATTTCAAGGGAGGCACGGACTGCACGAACCGGGTCGTTATCATGTGCTATCGGTGCTCCCCATATTACCATTATTTCATCTCCTATGAATTTATCGACAGTTCCTTTATGTCGGAATACAACATCAACGATCAGTTCGAAATAGTCATTTAACAGCTTCAAAACTTCCGATGCGTCTGTGTTTTCGCTCATTTTGGTGAAATTGCGGACATCAGCAAACATTACCGTAGCTTCACGATTCTCGCCCCCCTTTTTTACCTCCAATTGGCCCGAAACGACCAGCTCGGCCAGGTCAGGTGACAGTAACCGTCGAAACCGCTCGCGTGTTGCTGCTTCCCGTTCGCTTTGCCTTGCCGACTCTCTGCGCTCATTGAGATTAAATTGTGCATGAGCCCCGAACATAATAAAAAGGCATAAAACAATCAACCGCGTCCAACTCGGATTCGAATCAGGGGTAACAAGCAACTGAAATGGATTAAGACCTGATTTTGCCAGGAATATATTAAAAAAAGCTTCATAAACCCAGTAAAATAAACCAAGACCAAATCCAATCAATACCAAATGATCCGTCAGGTAGACACGATTTTTATTTTTGTTCTTCATGTGATATGTCCCTTGCTACATTTTTGTTTGTTGGTTCAAGTGTTTTGACTTCGATGCGGATATGTTAACAATACTATGTATCGTTTCGTGCCATTCTGATCGATGTAGATCAATATCTGAAAAAGCGTATGTCCCATTATAATGCTGTATGATTCGCGTAATGATACACTGAAAAAACACATCTTTCAAGAACATAAAAGGTATATGGATTCTGAGAGATACTCTCTAAATATATTTGAGAACGCACTACCATAATACATGAATGTTCTATGACCTCGTCAACATTTTGACACTACTGCAGCGATGATCATGGAAGGTATCAGTTGGATCAGGAATGATCGGAATATGTTACCGGAACTGAAAAAGATGGACCTGGAGAAGCAGTTAAAATAATAATCAATATAAATAAGTTGTTATGCCGATGTGTGCCGCCGTTTTCTCCCTGTTGTATCAATAACTCAATACTGTGTTTGTGTTGGCGGTACTATAATTGCATATGATATGGTGCCGAGAACGATTGCGTGCAAATGAGTGAATTATTTAAAATTCTCTTGAAGAAACGACAATTATCGGATAGTGTTAGTAGCGTTTGTTGCATAGGCGGCGATACAAGCAGGCAGTATAGACTGTCGATCATCCCGATCTTCACGGTATCGATATAAAGTGTAATACAATGAAATACATATGTCGGGATAATCAGAAGGGGATATTGATTTGTCGTTAGAGAAAGAAGTATCTTCAACAGAGAAATTACTTGATGTTATACGCAATAAGAAAACATCAGACGAATTTATTGGAGCATCGGATTTGTCTCCTTTGATAAAAACGGAGAAATTTCTATCTTCAAAGATATTTCAGAACGGTAAAGCGATTTCTATTGGTGTCGATATCGGTTACCGGGAACTGCGATTTGTTAAAGTAGCTGAAACGATCGACAATCAATGGAAACTTCTTGCGTGCCGAAGTGTGCCTTTTAGAACTGACGCTCCGAAAGGTACACAGGAATTTGCGAACTTTTTGATGTCCGAACTTGCCGAGTTTCGTGGTTCCGCAAAAAAATTTAATTTATGGGCTAATATGTCTTCCGCCCGGGTTGAAGTAGCGTCCGTTCGAATTCCAAAACTTCCGAAAAAACAGATAGAGAATGCTATTTACTGGACTGCAAGGAAGAACATTTCCTTTGATGAAAAAGACTTTGTCTTTGATTTTGAGGTGGAAGGTGACGTTGTTGAAAGCGGGGTAACGAAGATTGCTGCTATGGTCTACGCGGCCCCCAGAAAAGAGGTTCGGGAAATAGAGGATCTCTTTGCCGGCATTGGATACCCATTGGATGGGCTGACAATTGTACCGTTTGGAATTCAGAATCTGTTCAGAACAAAATGGATGCTGTCCTCTGATCAAACAGTGGCCACCCTCTATATCGGGAGGGGATGGTCACGTATTGATATATTCTCAAAGGGTAGCCTCGTCATGACCCGGGGCATAAAGACCGGGATGAACAGTATGATCCAGGAGCTTATGGAAGGATATAATGAAAGCATATCCGCTTCGGTATCGGAAAAATCGCACGACGATCTGATTCTTCATCCTGATAACATGAGGGATAACCTTTTCATGAAAATCGAAGAGGCAAGAGAGTTAATGTCAGGTCTCAGTTCAGATTCGCAAATTGACGGAGAAATAAGAACACGGTTTGGCCTCGATGAAGAGGCCATAAAGACATTGATTAAACCGGCCATGGATCGACTGGTGAGGCAGATTGACAGAACCTTTCGATATTATACTGTTACTCTTGGAAACGAAAAAATACGTTCCATATATGCTTCCACCGCAACAAATATATATATCCCCGTGATTGATTATATCGGAGAGGATCTTGGAATTCAACGGGATGTGCTGGATCCCCTGAAACCGGAAAATCCTTTTGTCGACAAAATAACGTCCGGGCTTTCTCTCTCTGAAAGGGTGGCTTTTGGACCTGCCCTCGGCGTTGCGCTCTCGGCCACGTCACGAACTCCCAATCTCCTCTTCACCTATAAGGATAAGAAAAAAGAGTTGAATATTACGAAGAGTAATCACGCAATAATTGTAAGCTTGCTCATTATCATGTCTCTCTGTGTCGGCGGTCTCTTTTTGCTGGCAAACATGGCCAACAACAAAAAGGCCGCGCTTGCTCAACTTGAACAAAAATGGAAGCAAACCGTTCAAGTCGATGAAAATGTCATCCCTCTTTTTGTAAATAAGGTAGAACAAGACAGGAAATATGTAAAAGAATACAGCAGGAGATACATGGCTCTCGCCGCAATCGGTGAGCTGTCTGCACTTACGCCATCAAACATTCGCCTTCTTCATGTAACTGTCCGAATGGATTCTGCTGCTTTAAGCGACGAGAGCAAAAGAGGAGGTGGCAGGTTGATACTTGAAGGTATTGTTTCAGGCGATCTCAATTCACTTGAAGATTATTTGGTGGGGTACATTCTTAAATTACAAAGTTCGCCCATGTTCAGTCAGACAAAACTTAACAAAAGCACCATAGAATCCTCGGGAAGCGGCGATGTCCTTCGCTTTTATCTCATAGTTACGTTTGCTTAGGATATACGGTATGGAAAAAAAATGGTATAACATACTGCCGGTTAGAACGTTAATTTATCTCAGCGTGAGCATATTTATCGTTGTGATCTTTCTTCTTGTAATCGTGTATCCTTATTACCAGTCATTGGGCACGTTAGATAAAGAGATTGCCGGTATGTATAAGAACGCAGAGAAACAAAAGGTGCTTTTGCCTCTCTATATGAAGCTGGTGCAAAAGAGTGAAGCTTCGGTACCGGATAAATTATCCCTTCCGATCAGGAAATCACTTCCTCCAAACAATATCGATCTCATTCCGCCCCTCATCAAAGGAATAGCGCGAAAAGCCGGAATGCAAGCTGTAATGGTAAATCCGGATCTTACAACGCTTGCAACAAGAAAGGATTTTCTCTTAATTTATGCGACGGTGAGGGGAAGTTTTTTCGATGTGCGCAATTTTCTGATCGAACTGGGGAAAGTTCCCTATATTGATCATATAGAGGAAATAGACATTCAGCAGAAAATGACTGATAAAGAATGTAAACTGAAGCTCTGGTTTGCAGTATCCTGAGGAGCAGGTCTCATATGTCACGAAGAGAAAAAATAATCGTTTTCATCGCATTTCTCACAGTTCTGTATGGTGCTTATGATTTTTTTATTGTGTCGCCGGCGAAAAAATCAAAAAGCATTCCTGTTGTCCACAGTTTTACTCCTGTTGCAAAAACGGTTGACATGAATAAGCTCGTCAAAGAAATTTCCGATGTTTTACAGGAAAATGAGACTATAAAGGCAGAAACATATGTGGCGGTGAGTGCGGAGAAAGAATGGAAGAATGATCCCTTTTCTGCATCAAACGCTTTACATTCCAAAAACGCGAACGTGTCAATCGGGAGAATAAAGGAAATCAGACTCATCTATAGCGGTTATCTTGAGGTTGGTAAAAAAAAGATTGCTGTCATAAATGGGATGGACTATCAAATTGGTGACGAATTGGAAATGAATGGATATAGAGTGAAACACATAACGCCATCCAGTGTGACTGTTGTTGATACAAGGCGTGGAGGGAAGATTACCGTTCCGTTCTTAGCAGAGTAACTTTTTACATGGGGGATGGTTTTGAAAGTTATGAATATGCAAAATAAAATAATCCATTTGGTAGCCCTTGTTGTGGTGGGTGTGCTTTTTTTCGGATGTGCCGGGACAAAAAAGACAAAAAAAGACCCATTCTTCGAAAAATGGAAAATCATGGCACAGGAATCAAAAGGAAATTCGCCGGCAGCAAAGATACGTAAAATAAAGATACCACCAGAGCCCGGGTATAAATTAGACGGTATACCAATGGAGGAACGATCCCTTCCCACGGACAACGTCAACTTTAAGATGCGCAATGTTGATGTTAAAATGGTCCTACAGGCCCTGGCGCGAGCAGCAAATGAGAATATACTGGTCAAATCAGAGGTTCAAGGTCGTGTAAGCGTCGATTTTAAAAATGTACCGTGGGATAAAGCATTTCGCAGTATCCTGAGTTCCCAGGCATTGACGTATGTATGGGAGGGTAATATCATACGGATTGCGACGGTTGAAGATCTGGAGAAGGAGATGCAGTTGAAACTTATCCAGGATAAAAAGAAAGAGAAAGCTCCACTCGTGCCCATGGTCGTGCCCATTGATTTTGCCGATCCCAAGAAACTCGGCGAAAACCTGTCGGGATTTCTCACCAAAGACGATAAAGGCAATCCTTATGGATCGATGAAGGTAAGCGATCACACGAATTCTCTTATTATTCAAGCAACGAGGGAAGATCTCAGAAAAATAATTCCCATGCTGGAAAAAATTGACAAACCAATCCCCCAGATTCTCATTCAGGCTAATATTATTGAAACGACAAAGGACACGGCACGAAGTCTGGGTATTCAATGGGGAGGCATGTACAGCAATACGGTCAATAGTAATCAATTTTTTATTACTCCCGGTGGAACGGGGGGAACGGTGGGAACAAACCCTGCGTCAGCGGGGGGGTATTCACCAACATACGGATCAAGCGGTGTAAGCGGACATGGTTACGGTGTCAATTTTCCGGCGTCAGCGGCGTCGATAAGTGCCGCCGGCGGGGCCGGATCACTCGGACTGATGTTCGGGAAAATCGGTGGTAGTATCCTCGATATGCAGTTGACAGCTCTTCAAAACGACGGAAAGTTGAACATCCTTTCCAGTCCATCCATAACGACTCTTGACAACCAGGCCGCTTTTACTGAAAACGGAGAAAAGGTGCCTTACGTATCCATCGACAAGGATGGCAATCGGGAAGTCAAGTTTGAAGATGTTGTGTTGAGACTGGAAATTACACCTCATGTCATCGACGGGATACATTTAAAAATGAAAATCAACGTCAAAAAGGATGAAATTAACGAATCTCGAACCGTTCAAGGAAATCCTGCAATTTTCAGGAAGCAGACGGATACGACACTGATCGTAAGGGACGGTGAAACCATTGTCATTTCCGGTCTTACGAAAAAGAAGAGTCAAGACAAAAACAGCGGTATCCCGGGATTCAAAGATGTTCCCGTCCTGGGATGGCTCTTCAAGGGGGACTATAAAGCTGAAGATATGGAAGAAGTACTTATATTTATTACTCCCCATATTCTGAAAACAGCTGCAGCAGAGGAAGAAGCGGTTGTTCCTGAACAAAAGAGAGAAGATAAGAAACATCAAGAATCAGGAGTCGAGGATTAAGAGTCAGGATAAAAAACGGGTTATGAGCCGTACTGAATTACATTGCCTTCCATCTATCTTCTGGTAGTAAAAATGGAATATTTTAAGATATTAAATCTTACCAAGGAACCCTTTTCAAACTCTCCCGAACCTGAGTTTTTCTACGAATCTCTGCAGCATGTACAATGTCTTCAAAATCTTGAGCTGGCAATACGTCTGCGACGCGGATTGAACGTTGTAATCGGAGATGTAGGGACGGGTAAGACAACACTCTGCCGCCAGTTGATAAACAAATTTGATGAGTTCAACAATATTAAAACGTTTCTTCTTCTTGATCCTGCTTTTAGCACTCCCACCGAATTTTTAACTGAACTCTTCAAGATGTTCGGTATAGACAAGATTACCGATAGTTCCGCAACCGAGTGGCAGTTGAAAGAAGTTATAAAAAACTACATTTTTGAACAGGGAGTTGTTAAAGACAATACCGTAGTACTGATCATTGATGAAGGGCAGAAAATCCCCGATATATGCCTGGAGATATTGAGGGAATTTCTCAATTACGAAACGAATGAATATAAATTACTGCAAATTGTGATTTTTGCTCAAAGAGAGTTTCAAAATATGTTACGGGAGCGGAGTAACTTTGCCGATCGCATTAATTTCCTGTATGAATTAGGGCCGTTAAATTTTAATGACATGCGCTCAATGATTCGATACCGGATAATGAAGGCGAGTAAATCAGGCGTAACCCCCTTACGTTTTACGTACCCTGCCATGCGGGCAATATACGGCACCACCGGAGGATATCCACGGAAAATCGTCATACTCTGCCATCAGATTATGCTGACCGTTATCATTCAGAATCGGACAAAAGTACATTGGTCGTTGGTTCATGCCTGTGCTCGAAGAACAATGTCAGAAACAAAGATAATTGTGCCATGGAAAAAAATCACAGTGTATTCCTTTTTTTTAATTGCAATATTACTGATACTGGGCCTTGGATACGATACTATAAAACACATGATTCATTCGGGAGCGTTGCACGTATTAGATTCTCCTATTATCGAGGAGAAAGACCCCCCTCATTATGAAGGGACAACGGTTATCAGTCAGAGCATGCAGCCAAAGAAGAATATGGAAAACACTCATGTCAGCGAACCTCAAAAGAGCCAATCCGCCGAATTGGTTGATAAACAGATCATTGATGAACAGGAAAACAAGACAGGAGAAGGCAGCTCAATTAAAGTACATGTTATTCAGTCAACGGGTGTCCGGGAGGCAGATGCAGCCCCTGCTCCAGCATCGGATGTGACACCTCAGGCTATTGAGCGTCCTGTCTTATTGGGACAATTGCGAGTGGAAGAAGGATGGATCGTGTCAAAGATGATAGCGAGTATATATGGTTATTATCAGCCCGACTATTTGCGACGTGTGAAAAAAGCTAACCCCCATATTGAAGATCTCAATCATGTGGAAAAAGGGTATATAATCAGATTTCCTGCTATTCCGATCAAAGCTGATCTACGACCCTGTAAATATTGGGTACAGGTTAGCGAAAAAGGCACTCTTGGTGAGGCACATAAGTTTCTGCAACAATGTGCCGGGGAAACACCCTCCGTCCGGCTCGTTCCAAACTGGAACAGTAAAGACGGCCTGCGTTTTTCGATACTTCTGAGAGCTTGTTTTATGAAGGAAGCGTCGGCCAGGCGTGCATTTACATCACTAACCCCGGTTTTCAAAGACGCGAAGATTCGATCGGACTGGTTGAATGATACCGTCTTTTTTACGAACCTCAGAACATCTAAAAGAGGAGAACACTATTGAGACCAAGAAAGAAATTGGGAGAGATCCTTATTGAAGGAGGGTTATTAAAAGAGGATCAGCTGAGTCAGGCGTTAGTTGCCCATAAGAGAGCCGGGATGAGGCTGGGACAGTATTTGATCCAGCAAGGCATGGTGCAAGAAGTACAGCTTATCGATGTTCTCAGCAAACAGTTAAATATTGATAAATACAGACCCGATAACTATCCCACAGATCCTGATTTAGTCGGTTTGATACCTCTTGATATCTGCCAGAAAAACAAAGTGATCCCTTTAAAGAAAAAAACAAATCTCCTGACAGTTGCCATGTGTGATCCGATGGACATTAATGCCCTTGACACGGTTGAATTTATTACCAACATGGAAGTAGAACCGGTTGTTTGTTCTGAACGGGAGATGAACCAGCTTGTCAGATTAACATACGGCATGCAGGCCGGTTTTATGGAGGAAATTGAAAAGTTAGATGATATTGAGATCAACGTAGAGACTGAAGCGGCGAGTTATTTAGGCATGGAGGACATTCAGGTGAGTTCGCTTCAGGATCAAGCTGCGGAACCGCCGATTGTTCGTCTGGTTAATTCTATTATTACGCAGGCAGTCAGAGAGGGTGCGAGTGATATTCATATCAGTCCGGAATCTCATGCAGTTCAAATTCGGTTCAGGATAGACGGCAGACTGCACGAAGTTCCATCTCCGCCAAAGTCTACAATACTGCCGATTATTTCGAGAATCAAAATCCTTTCAAATATGGATATCGCCATATCACGGATTCCTCAAGACGGACGATTTACCGTAAAAGTTGAAAACAGGGAAATTAATATCAGGGTTTCATCTCTTCCAACCATTTATGGTGAAAACCTTGTGTTACGTCTTCTGGATATGAGTTCCGGTGTATATTCACTTGATAGGCTCGGTATGTCCGATGGTGATAGCGAAAAGATACAGTCTATTATTACCAGACCCTATGGGTTGATTCTCAGTACCGGTCCGACGGGTAGTGGTAAAAGTACCAGTCTCTATTCGATACTGAAAGAAATCAATCGACCTGACATTAACATTATTACCCTGGAAGACCCCGTTGAATACAGGGTTCCTAAGATTCGTCAGATTCAACTGAACCGAAAGGCAGGCATGACATTTGCCGGTGGATTACGATCGATATTACGCCAGGATCCGGATGTCATCATGGTGGGTGAGATCAGAGACGCGGAGACGGCGAGTATTGCTACACAGGCAGCTCTGACCGGGCACAGGGTGTTGAGTACTGTCCATACGAATGATGCCGCCGGAGCGGTAGCGAGACTCTTGGATATGAAAATAGAACCGTTCCTCGTGGCGTCGGTCTTGCTGGTGTCGTTTGCCCAGCGTTTAGTCCGGACAAACTGTCCGTATTGTACAGAGCCATATGAACCTCCCGAAGCTGCCCTGAGGGCTTGGGGCCTTGATAAAATCGATAATCCCAATTTCCGTAAGAGCAAGGGTTGTCCCCAGTGTATGCATACCGGTTACCGAGGGCGAACAGGCATTTTCGAAATACTCATCAATGATGATATGATTCATGAGATGATTATTAAAGGAAGTACAGCCCAGGAGATAACACGAGCAGCAAAACAGGCGGGAATACTGAGAACACTCAGAGATGATGCGGCACACAAAGTAGTCCAGGGAATAACGACTCTGGAAGAAGCAGCATCAACAGTCATGGTCTAGTCGAGGATAATAGAAATGGTGAAGAACTTCATTTATAGGGCGATTGACTCAAGTGGTGCAAGTGTGTCCGGAGAAATCAGGGCCGATTCAATTGAAATGGTCGAAAACATATTGGTTGGCCAGGGATATATTCCATCGAAAGTTGCAGAGGAAGGTACCGAATTATTTACAGGATGGTTAAGAAATATCGAAACCATGTTGACGCCGGTAAAGATAGAACAGTTAATTATTTTTACGAAACAGTTCAGAACAATGCTTATTGCAGGTATTCCGATACTCCAGTTACTGGGAACACTTGAAAATCAGACGGAAAACAAGAAGCTGAAAAATGCCATTGTCTCTATGAAATTGAATATACGGGAAGGTCTGACTCTCTATGATGCATTTACAAAACATCCGAGAATATTTTCTCCTTTATATACAAATATGATCAGAGCGGGTGAGCAGAGCGGCACACTTCCCGATGTACTTGGGAGACTGGTCTATATCCTGGAACATGAACACAAGGTTAAATCCGATATAAAAGCTGCTCTCCAGTATCCCATCATAGTTCTGGTCGCCCTTATGATAGCGTTTTTTGTTCTCCTTACTTTTGTTATACCAAAATTTGTCAGTATATTTTCTCGTTCCGGCCTTGAGCTTCCTCTTCCCACCCGTGTGAGCTTGCTCCTGTATCATCTGTTACAGAATTACTGGCAATGGATAATTGCCATCATTGTCATCGCATTTATTGCGCTGAGACTCTATTATAAAAAAACTGAACTCGGCAGATATCTATGGGATTCATTGATTCTCAATGTTCCCATCATGGGACCTTTATTTCAAAAGGCGATTATGTCGCGTTTCGCCAGTGTATTTAGTATATTACAATCAAGCGGCGTTCATGTTTTAGATTCCATCGCTATACTGGGTGGTACAATCGGCAATCAGGCAATAACAAGGGAGTTTGTCAGGGTGAGAGATCTTATTGAGGAAGGTCGGGGTATCTCAGGCCCTCTCAAATCGGCGCGGTATTTTCCTCCCATGGTGGTGGATATGATTGCTATTGGTGAAGAATCAGGAAGGCTTGAAGAGATGCTCCGTGAAATATCGATTCATTATGATGATGAGGTTGAATATGCCGTTAAACGATTGTCTGCAACCATTGGTCCGATATTAATTATCGGACTGGCTGCAGTTGTAGGTTTTTTTGCATTGTCAATATTCCTTCCCATGTGGGATTTAACGAAGATCGTCAGGAAAGGATTTTAGAAACAAATGGGTAGTAGTAACATTAGTGAAAAATCTCATCAGGCAACTGCGGTGACTGATATGATGAGTAACGTGCCGTTCAGTAAGTCTCGGCATTTAAGCCTCTTTGTTCTCATACCGGTAATATTCACGGGACTCTCTATCTTGTCGGGCATTGTTGCCTTTCATTACAGTAAATACTATCTGAAGGGTCTCAAACCGTCATGGGACATTACCCTCTGGCTTGTTGCCATTATCGGATTTACTTTTATATGTGGTCTCCTCATTACGTGGCTTCTCTTAAAACCGGTAAAAACATTTATAAAAGAAGCAGAAAAGCTACCGATTTTTTCTGGTACCTTGTCTGACAAAAAATCATTGAATGTTAATGAAATTGATCATTTCAATATGGTGTTTCGGGAGGTTACAAACCTGCTTGGCAAGGTAGAAGCAAAGGAACTTTTTCCGGAGATAATTGGTCAGAGTAACGTTATGCGAGGATTATTCAGCCAAATTTTGAAAGTTGCTTCCACAGATGCGACAGTTCTCATTATGGGTGATAGCGGCACCGGTAAAGAGCTCATTGCCACGAGTATTTATGAACACAGTCGCCGGAAAAACGAACCTTTCGTGAAGCTCAGTTGCGTTGCAATTCCTGAAGGCCTTCTGGAAAGTGAGCTTTTTGGACATGAAAAGGGTGCTTTTACGGGAGCTACAGCACGGAAGATCGGGAAATTCGAATTGGCGCATAACGGAACAATCCTGTTAGATGAGATTGGCGACATGCCCCTTGAGACTCAGGCAAAGTTGCTCCGTGTTTTACAGGAGAAAGAGTTCGAACGCGTTGGCGGTACACGTCCGATCAAGGTAGATGTCCGTTTCATTGCGGCAACCAACAAGGATCTTCAAGGGATGGTTAAGGAAGGAAAGTTCAGAGAAGATTTGTTTTATCGAATTAATGCATTTATGATCGTATTGCCATCTCTGGCTGAACGAAGAGAGGATATTCCGTTACTTATCAGCCATTTTCTGGAATTTGCCCCCAGGCCTGCTCGACTCTCATCTGATGCCTTGCAGATTCTGATGAATTATTCATGGCCTGGAAATGTAAGAGAACTGAAAAATACAGTCGAAAGAACAGCATTGATGGCAGAAGATGGAATCATTGAACCCCCCGATATTCCGGCAAATATATTAACAGACTCAGGCATGGATCGGATCGATTATAGGAGAGACAGGAAAAGTGAAAAAGAATCCCATACCGATGAAAAGATATCAATTGATGAACGATTACGGGATCTTGAGATAAAAATGATTATTGAAGCATTGTTGAGCACCCAAGGAGTTCAGGCACGGGCAGCAGAACAGCTGGGCATTAAGGAAAGGAGCCTCTGGCATCGGATTAAGAAGTATGAAATAGATATAAGCACTTTGAAAGAGGGAAAATGATTGTGGGCCCATGTCAATATATTGTAGGAATAATTGATAAAATAGCCATATCACTCCATTATTTGTAGAATTTAAAACATATTCCTACAAATAATGGAGAAAAGAAGAAAGCCAAGAAAATCGATCTGTTGCCTTTATAAATATAAGTTCTTGTAATTTCAGTATAATTACAAATGTATTTTAAAACAGAAAGGCTGGCATAACTAGTGCAGTAATATTCTTTCAAAACAGTCGTATCATGCAAGTGCAGTAATGTCTGCGTGCGGATTTACCAGGGAGGAAGATAATGAAAAAAAAGAATCCGTTAGGAAATCAAAAGGGTTTCACGCTGATCGAAATTATCGCAGTTTTAATTATTCTTGGTATTCTAGCGGCGGTCGCTGTACCGAAATACTTTGAATTACAAGATGATGCCGCAAAGGCAGCACTGAAACGTGCGGTTGCCGAGTTGACTGCAAGGGATAATCTGGCCTGGGCAAAATATAAGTCAGGGACAACAGATCCAAATTACGACTCTGTTGCCGATCTGAATGACATGACTAAAATTATAAGCGCTGATGGGTCATTTGGTGATTTTACGGTGGATGGTATGGCCGCAACCGGCAATAAGCTCACCTCAACTAATTTTACGATATACGCGCTTGTAAACAGAACGGCGGCAACAGAAAATTCACCGGGTATCTGGGACAGTTCAAGTATGACGTTCTTTACCAAGGCTGGAGCCGCATTGCCGTAAGTATTCACAGAGGGGCGCCCTCATGGATAGGTGAACCCATCAAATGAGATTTAATTGCGAATCATATATGTGCTTCAATTCGTTGACGTGTACCATGAAAACTTATATGAACATATGGAGATGGGAAGGTGGTTGATGGTATTCTAAGCGATCAAAAAGGCTTTACCCTCCTTGAAATCGTTGTAGTTTTTATTATTCTTGGTATCCTCATAGCTGTAGCAATCCCCAAATTTTTTCATATGCCGGAAGATGCGGCTGAAAGTTCGCTGAAAACAGCTGTTGTCGAATTGAATGCGAGAGAGAACCTGGCCTGGGGAAGATGGAAATCTGATAAAGTTAATTATACCGTTAATGATATCAAATCAAATTTACAGGGTTTTATAGTAAGTAACGACAATACGCTGATCAGTTCTTACAGCTTTAAAAGAAAGGCCGTTGTTTCAAGAACGCCACCGACAGGGGATACACCGGGCAGGTGGGTCATTATACAATTTACATATTAGTACCATTCGCAGTGTGACCGTCATTGCCCTTCAAAACTGAATGTAGATGTTTTGTGTTCGGCATATAAACTAATGCATCAATATTCTTTATATTATTCTGAATTAAATCAGTTAATCTTTGATTTTCCCTCATAAGATCGAGACATCTAATCATTCCATCATAGCGATCCATTTTATCAATTGTGCAGTATGAATCCAGTAATGCAAGGTGAGCGATAACATTTCTCGGATTTTTGACAATCTATAATTTCCAATATTGGAGAGCCTTGCCGATTTTTCCTAATGTTCTGTTCCTCATGAGTATTTTCCTTGATATTTCAATGAAAAAATATCAGAATTACCGAACCTGTTTTGATATGGCTCATTCAGATATGGTCTGATTGTCATGGCAAACAATTTCGTACTGATCGAAGATATTCACAATACAGTATAGAAGACAAGTAAAAGAGAAAGATTGAAGACATGGCGGATTTCCGGACGAATAAGCGTGGCTTTACTTTAATTGAAATTATTGTGGTTCTGCTGCTGATTTGTGTTGTCGGAGCCGCGATTGTTATGTCCAGTGTCTATTCACCCTCGGAGTATGAGCTGACATCAGAAATGGAAGTGACAAAAAGCCGTCTCCGGTATGCCCAGGTGCGAGCCATGAATACCAATTTAATCTGGGGGATCGATCTCTTTGTCGGGGTGAAAACAAGCTATTACCAGCTATTCAAGTATGATCCAGCCAGTGATACAAAGACGAATATGGGTTTGCCGGGGAACGATCCGAATAATTCCGGTCCCGTGTACTTTTCTGACGGGATAAAGATCAATGAGGATATGACGGTTTCTTTTGACACGTGGGGAAAACCTTATGTTGATGCAAAAGCCCAAACATTACAGAATGAAGTCGGTGGATGGAGGACTATTTCACTTTTACAAAGCGGAAACACTGTAGACATTCGCATAAGAAATAATACGGGTTTTATACCATGAAAGCACATCAAACGGTGGTCTGTCGTCAGGCGGGTTTTACATTGATAGAAATGATCGTTACGATTATCGTAGCGGCTATTCTCGGTTCAATGTTTCTCCAGATTATGGGAACGAACCTGACGGGCAGTGTGGAACCGCTCCTCAGGGTTCAGGATCAATTTGTCGTCAAAGAGGTTATGGAGAGGATAACCGCAGATTACGACGTCCTGCGGTATGGAAATCCAACTCCCTTAGGTACGCTGAAAGGCCGTATCGGTAATGCGGGGACTGAAGTGGTGGGAGGTGATTACGGTTCATACACGGTTGAATATAACGATTACATCATATTCAACGATGGTGACGGAGACGGAGACTACGAGGAATTTCATGATGGAGGGTCCGGTGGTTATGCAATTCTCAAGGTGACCGTATCATCAAGCGATGAGAGATTGACATCACTATTTACCAAATAGGTCGTTGTTCGGAACAGGAAAAAAACATGGCAAAACAGAAAGGTTTTACCCTTATTGAGATTATTGCTGTTCTTCTTATTGTAGCCGTTGTAGCAACCGTTTCAGGTATGGCAATTGTGACGGGAGTTAAGGGGTATCTCTTCGCTACCGATAATGTTTCAATCACCCAGAAAGCACAGATGGCCCTTACCCGTATAAACAGGGAACTGATGGAACTTGCCGATGTGACATCGGCGGAACAGTCACGAGTTACGTATCGGAAACTGGACGATACGACAACCACATTATATTTCAGTGATCCCGATGACACTATCAACATTGTCTCAGGTGAAAACCCATCCGGTGGCGACATGCTTGTAGATCGTGTAGGACTATTTCAACTAACCTATTATAAAGGGCAGGAGCCATGGGTCATCGGGACGGATGATATTCGCGACCTGTCGACAATACGAATCGAGCTGCACATTGAACGCTCTGAAGGTGGCCTGAGTGTTACGTTTGCGACACGGATAACTCCGAGGAACAATAAAGACTAAAGGATCTCAGTAATGATCGGAAGCGATTATTATAAAAGTAATGCAGGACAGAACGGTACCGTTCTGCTCGGGTTGATCATAACCATGATCGTTTTATCAGTTCTCGGTGCTGCCATGTTTTCATTCTTTTCAACGACCTTAATGAGTCAGATTATGGGAAACAATACCATGAAGGCTTATTACCTTGCCGAGTCGGGTTATCGATACGCCATGGGGGAAATTGGAAACATAAGTGAAAGTGCAAAGGATGCTAAGCTGGAGTCCATACACAACAAGGATTATACTCTCTCAGGTGATGACGGAAAATTTCACATCGGTATTTATCCTTATTATTATAAAACCACAGCAAATCCCGGTGGAGCGACACCAATCCTGAACACCAAGGTATCCGGCGGTTTTCCATCGGGTATGATACTGACCACGGGATGGTTGAAGATTGAAAATGTGGTTTATCAGTACAGTAACGCTGCAAGAAGTAATGACGAGGTTGCCTTTACGAATGCGAGCGGTAATTGGCCGTCTATTGATAGTGGGACGACGGTTTTGTCCGTAAGTCATCCTGACGGACCACAAACAGTGAGTAATGATTCAAACACTATCAATCTTGAGACCTCAACAGGTTCCGCAAATGCTTTTCCTGCACTCAATGGCAGTTTCAGGATCTATGAGTCTCACACAAAATGGAGCTACTGGACATATAAAAGAAGGAACGGGTCTCTTCTTGAAGGCATTGCTTCGGCGAACAATCCGGGAGGTATTTTCAGTATTGATATCGGTGCAAGTACCGATATCGTATTGGACAAATTCATTAAAATGACATCGACCGGTATTGTGGAACCGGACAGCCTCCTGGAGACAAAACGAGAGGTTACCTATCATATCCCGATTCCCGAAACGATGCCGACGGAGAAAGTAGAAGTTCTCGAACGCTTTGAGGGGAGTGAATTGCCGGGTTCATTTTCAGGCGCATCCGGAGAGGTCGGTAGTCATGAGATTTCAGGTGGGGCACTCCATGTGACTTCCACCGAACCTGTTGGGCCTTCAGGCGGTGTGTGGAGCCGGATTTATTTCGATTGGGACAACACGATTGCAAACCTGAACGATATCTGGGAGGGGTCCGGCTGTCTCCTTGGTTACGATCTGCAGGTTAAGATCAGGGTCGACAATCAACCGTATTATATGGCGGGTATGAGCTTCAGAGAGACGGGAAGTGAAAATTACGGCATTTCGTATATACGGGCAAAACAGCGGTATTCATATAATGACGATACATGGCTTAATGTCTTTAACGGCATAGATGTAGATGGAATCGAAAATAATATTGTTCCTATTTCAGCTTTATTTGATGGAAATTTGGAAACTGATCCTAAGGCCTTTCCTAACCCGCGCTTCCGTTATTCAAAACCCGCCATTGTTCTCTGGCAGAAAAAAGATGGCGTTTACGCGTGGCTGGCGTATAAGATACTGACGGCGAACGATTATATCGTTTTTGCTCCGGATCCCGGTGAGTCGGAAAAGCTTCGTCTAACGGAATGGTCGAATCTCCAGGTTCGCCTTACCGAGGCTTATCCGCTGGAATTTAAAGGAGGAGGGCCCTCGACCTTTCTCTACGGTGATATGATCACCATTATGCGTGGGGCGACACAAGTTGGAACCGCGCGGGTCAATGGAACCCCTATTCTTACGGCTGATAACTGGGCTGTTAATAGCGCGGCCGGAACCCTGACACTGTCAAATGTGGAACTTGAAGACGGAATGTCAATCCTTCTTAATGATGAACTAAAAATTTATGGTATTACCCGTGCCAGAGTAGCGGTGGCACCATCAGATCCATGGACAAAGACAAATTTCATACGGGTCTATTATGGTGATGTCGACGAACATCCCGTAGGCGGACCGTTTAATGATAATCAGCTGGATAATACACGGGGAAGCAATCCCCGTATTACGGATAGCGGACAGGCTGTTCACTGGCCCGTGGATAATATTAGTGAATTGTCTGCGGATAATGACTATATGACGCTTGTGCAATGGACTGGTTTCAATACAGGTATTTCTGCTGAGATTTCTACCGTTGAGCCCGATGCAATCGTACGAACCGGTGCACTAACAACTCCGGAGAGCGGCACCTTCGATCAGCCTGAGATTGCTCTTCATACGTTCGGTAATACATCTACATCGGTTTACTTCGATGATTTTGCCATTCAGGCGGAAGCCGTATCAGGCAGCAGGTCGGGCATTCTGCCGCCTGTTCAGGAATGAAGCTTTGTCTTGCTCAGGGAGATCGATCTTTCCGGATGTTCTCACCAATCTTTCGTACCTGCTCCATGACATCTTCAACATCGATGGTGACAAGATCTCGATTCCGCATGACGATTTTCCCGTCGATAATGACTGTTGTTACATCATAACCGGATGCGGCATAAACGAGGTGCGAATAATGATTGTAGAGAGGTGTCAGGTGGGGTTTATTCATGTCGAGGATGATGATGTCCGCACATTTGCCGACCTCGATTGAGCCGATTCTGTCTTCAAGTCCCAGGACTTTAGCGCCGTCGCGGGTTGCCATTTTCACAACCGTTTGTGCATCCATGACCGTCGGGTCCATGGACGTGACCTTGTGAATCTTTGCCGTTGTATCCATTTCAGCCAGCAGGTCGAGATCGTTGTTACTCGCACAGCCGTCCGTTCCTAGTCCCACGGTGATTCCCCGTTCCATCATCCGGGGGATCGGTGCGACCCCGGCCGCAAGCTTCATTGAGCTTTCAGGATTATGAGATACCTTCGTACCGCAATCGGCGAGGATCTGTATCTCTTCATCATCGACCCAGTTACAGTGAACGCCGACCGTTTTATCGTCAAGGACACCGAGATCATAGAGGTGGCGGACCGGCGTGTTACCGTATTTGTCCTGTATGGTCGTTATTTCGTCACGAGTTTCTGCCAGATGGATAAAGTATAATATTCCGGCAGTCCTTGCTATTTTTTTGATGCCTGAGAGCGTATCCGGAGAACAGGTGTACGGCGAATGGCAAAAAAATGCCGGAGAAATCAACGGTGAAACACCGGCCCATTTTTCAATAAACGCTTCGCCAATCCGTGCATTTTTTGAGGGGTCGGAATTATCCGATGTGGGGAAATCGATAAAACCCTGGCAGGGCATAGCCCTCATCCCCGTATCGATGGCGGCAAGGGCAACACTGCTTTCGTAAAAATAACCATCGCAGAAGGTTGTAGTTCCCGATAGAACCATCTCGGCAATGGCAAGCATGGAACCGTAGTAAACCATGTCTCTGTTGACATATTTTGCTTCTGCAGGGAAGATGTAATTGTTCAGCCATTCCATGAGTGGAAGATCGTCAGCAAGTCCCCTGAAACAGACCATGGGTAGATGGGTGTGTGTATTAATCAATCCCGGCATAATAACCGAGTGCGATGCGTCAAGAATTTCTCGGGCGGTATATTGATGCGTGAGTAAGTTGTCAACCGTTTTGATAAAGCGGATTGTACCGTCTTTGATTCCAATGGCGGGATTCTCGATGACATCAAACGTGTCCGACATGGTCAGTACCGTACCCCCGGTGATAAGGATGTCGAGTTCTTCAGTCATGATTCATTCTTCCAGACTCTTTTTTATGCGTTCAGCTATTTTCCGTACCTGTGCCATTGCCTCATTTTCGTCAATAGTCGTGAGTTTTCTATTTTCCATGACAACCGTACCGTTAATAATGGCGGTATCCACATCGGAGCCGTTAACGGCATACGCGAGATGGGAATACTCATTGTACAGGGGCGTCAGATGAGGTTTATTCAGATCGAGTATAATGATATCCGCTTTCATGCTGGCCTTCAGTGAGCCGACATGGTTCTCCATGCCGAGGACTTTTGCTCCGTTACAGGTTGCCATTCGTATTACCGTTCGCGCAGACATGACCGTCGGATCGAGACGCTCGACTTTCTCAAGTTTCGCCGCCGTATCCATTTCCTGTAACATGTCGAGATTATTGTTGCTTGCGCATCCGTCCGTTCCGAGTCCTACCACGACACCCCGTTTAATCATACTGGAGATGGGTGCAACACCTGATGCAAGCTTCATATTGCTTTCCGGATTGTGAACGACCTTACATCCGTGATCGGCAAAAATCTTTATGTCTTCATCGTCCATGCAGACACAATGAAATGCAAAGAAACGTTCATCAAGATAGCCGATATCTTTCAGAAAGTGAGTCGCTTTAACACCGAATAGTTTCTGCAATTGTTCCTGTTCGCCCCTGTTTTCAAGAAGATGCGTTGCAACGGGAACATTGTATTGATCGGCCAATGCCTTGGCGTCTTTAAGAAGGGTAGGGGAGCAGGTATAGAGTGCATGCGGCTCGACAAGGATATTGACTAGCGGATCATCGGCCCACTTTTCAATGAGCATACGGGTATATTCCAGGCCTTCCGACGGTGTTTTAACATTTGGTGACGGAAAGTCGAATAGAACCTCTCCGAGGAGGCATCGTATTCCAGCTTCTTTTGCAGCCCTTGCCGTCTCATCTTCGAAGATATACATATCACAGAATGTGGTTGTCACCGATTTGATCATTTCTGCACAGGCGAGAAGACTCCCCCAGTAGGCAAGATCCGGATCGACATTTTTTGCTTCTGCGGGGAAAATGTAATTATTGAGCCAGTCCATGAGTTCCATGTCATCTGCTATTCCCCTGAAACAGGTCATAGCGGCATGGGTATGACAGTTGATGAGTCCGGGCATGACCAGACAGCCTGACGCGTCTATTTTCCTGCGTCCCGTGTATTGTGATTCAATATCCACTGATTCTCCCACTGCGGCGATGGAATCACCATCGATGGCAATCGATCCGTCTTTGATGATTGAGTCGTTATCGTCTAATAGAAGAATTCTGCCTTTCGATATAATCATATCAACTTCTCTCATTACAATACGGCTCCTTATCTCTCGTTATCGCGAAAGCGGTCGTTAAGCATTATCCATGTCAGGAGTGGTTCTTATCAATGATTAAAGGCCTCGAGGGCTTATGTATCATATAGCTGCACCGGCCTTCAAGTAGTATCGTTCTTGATCCTTCAATTGTTGTATGTGAAGAGACGCGCGATGCAAGATGAAGTAAGACAAGGTACTAAAAGATTTTAAAAAGGGTAAAGTCAATAATGGTAAGGCCCTGGACGAGTGGTGACTTGTTGAAATAAGCAATTAAAATATTGACATGATATTTCAAACATACTATAAATTTGAGCACATTCAAGAATGCGTGCCTGGGTGGCGGAATTGGTAGACGCAAGGGACTTAAAATCCCTCGATCCTTGAGATCGTGAGAGTTCGATTCTCTCCCCAGGCACCATTATAATCAAGGGTTTCAGTTAATTTAGCTGTAACCCTTTTTTGTTGCATTAAAAGAAATGTAAGCATTATGTAAGCACATAAAAAGGGTTACAAGATATTCGCAGCCCATTTCTTTATGGTTAAAAAAGACGTTTCTAACCTGATTTCCAACCTTGATTAATACTGAACTTTCTCTGTAAAGGCATAGGCAAGATATTTGTAATCTAAATCTCGGCAACATTCTTTCGACGGTATTTGTATATCCTTTCAATGCGTTATCTCAATAATTATTGACAAACTTCATTAACTGTGTTTCTGTAATTATGCTTTTCGGTGGGGGATTCCAAATTCATCTGCGACACATCTCTGTTATTGCGGATAGTATCAGAACGATTCATAAGCTTTTCAGACGTAAGTATAAGAAAAAGGCAATAATCCGAACAAAGGTATCTTTGAGTGGTCTTATATTACAGATTTGCCGTATTTAGGTTTTTATCAAGAAACTATAGACATTGTTAGCCTTAATAATGAGCAACCTAAGCGCAATCGTAAATGATTACATTAAGCGGCATCGTAAAGCTGCCGAGAAAGAGTTATGGTGGTACGCCATCCAACCGTCGTTTGTCGATGCCGTCTCTTTAGCTGCGATCGCTCAGGGTCCGAGTGGAAAACGGCTCAATCACCAGCGCCGAATTCCGCGGGCTATTTTAGAAAAGAGTCGGCATAGATTGCTTCAGGAAATTGATCGGTTGGAGAGTGCTGCTTCCTTTGAAGAACTCTTCGATACTGTGGAGTCAACCATCGGTGGCATTAAAGGCATCGGGGAACTGACGGTCTATGACACGGCACTCCGCATAGGTGCACGTCTTATAGAGATGATGGTGATGTAGTGCATCGGTTCAAGCGGGAAGAAATAATCAATAAGTTTCAGATAGAAAATAGAAGGACTCATATTCCAATCCGCCTTGCCTGTCTACTCCAATGTCTTCAGAAATCGAGTAACCTTCTCGTCCGTCATTTCAACTTCAACTGTCATATCTGTCGTAGCTGGACGCGTGTAGCGGATTGTAATCTCCTTTACAATGGGGTAAAATTTCTCGTAGTCGAATGACACAAGAAAGATTACCCCTCCTGCCATCTCCCCTGGAGTAAAGATTGACCCTGCATAAATGGTCCCGATGTGGTTCCTGTTCTGCTTGATGGGTAACATCAATTTTGCATTGCGTGGCCGTAAGTCTACAGCCTTGAGGCCCATCTTTTTTACGATTTCGACGCTCCCCTCCAAGTGTTTCAAAATATCCCGGTGTTTCTGCTACATAATGCATGTTCCTCTCATCGCCATACTTTTCGGTTGTCTCCATATGAACCCACCGAATCTGTCTGGTTACGATGCAGCCCCCAGTTTTTCCCTGATATCTTCCCTGAGTTGAACTTTCAGGATTTTACCCACGGGATTACGGGGTATGGCGTTCGTTATTTCAATACGTTCCGGAATTTTGTACTTCGCAATGCCCTTTTCAGTCATAAATGAAGAAATGTCTTGCAAGGTGATTTTTTCATCTCCTTTCGGAACCACATAGACGCACACTTTCTCCCCCAGAACTTCGTCGGGCATGGCAACCGCCGCGACATCGAGTATATTAGGATATCCCAACAGAACATTTTCAACCTCCTGGGCACTGATATTGAAGCCACCGCGAATGATGATATCCTTGGTTCTGTCGAAAAAGCCTATACAGTCATTGTCTTTTATCTGAAAGAGATCTCCCGTATTGAAAAAGCCCCCTTCATCAAACGCTTTCTCTGTAATGTCAGGCTTCTTGAAGTATCCGGGAATAACGTTCGGACCCCTGTACCATAATTCGCCCACGGCACCTTCATCACTTACCTCCTCATTCGTTAACGGATTGATAACTTTGAGCCGAAAGTGTTTCCGGAGCGGTGACACGTCAGTCCACTTTGATCCGGGTTTCCCGTAATGGGGAAAATGGTCCAGGCGCATCTCAAGATCAGGAATATCGCTGGGACCTGCTACATTGGCCGTTGATTCATTCTGACCCCAGATATTCGCAAACTCGATTCCCCACCTCCGTTTAAGTTCCTGCACGGACCAGAGAGAGGGAGGTGCCGAACCGATGGTGATGGCCTTCATCCTGCTGAGGTCAAAATGATCAACCTGAGGATGCTTCAGAAGGGCGTTAACGACGGCGGGCACAAGGAGTGTATACTGAATCTCTTCTACAATGAGTTGCTTGATAAATGTAGGTCCGTCAAAGGGATGATGCAGCACGAATTTTCCGCCCGACATGAGCCATGGAATAAATACCGTTCCAATGGAGGCCATGTTGACTAAAGGGCCTGCAGTGATAAGGTTGTAGCCTGGTTTCATGGGTGCCGTTTCGTACTGAAACTTCCCCTGCATCAACCAGTTATTATGACTCAGCGGACATCCTTTCGGCTCGGCCTCGGTACCGGAAGACCAGCAGAGAGTAAAGACTTCATTGGCGTCAATTGTAATGTCGTCAAGCACTCCCTTTACAGGGCCTTTCGTCATCTCCCTGAGTTCCTCCAAAGTGATGATCTGCTTCAGATGGGAAAATTTTGTTTGAAGTTTTTCCACCATCTCCTTATGCTTGAAGCCATGAAATTCTTCAACGGTAATAAAACCCCGGGCTTTCGTCAAACCCAGTAAATAGTCTATTTCAGATGTACGCCACTGCATCGGCATAGGAGATATCAATGCCCCCGCCCTTGTGATTGCGAGATAGAGCATGGCCAATTCCCAGCAGTTGGGCAGTTGAACCAGAATGATGTCGTCCCTTTTGAAGCCCCTCGCGAGGAGCGCCTCGGCTGTTGCATCAGCGGCAGTGTCGAGTTCCTTAAAAGTCAATCGTTCAGGTTTCAGACCTACCAGGGATTCCTTGTTCAGGGGATCGACAAGGCATACTGTGTCGGGGTCTCTGCGCACATTATCCTTAAAATAATCGATGAGTGTCTTTGTTCCCCATACTCCTTTATCCGTCCATTCAGTAATCATTTCCTGAGATGCCAGAATCATAGGTATCCTCCTTATTCTTGTTAGTGTTGAAAAATTATAAGCAGTAAACTTGAGAAAAGCCTTGGCGTGAGAAGATTGCATTGATGATTGAAAATACAATCTTCCGAGTTTCGCCCCCGGAGGGGATTATATAGAATTGCAATTAGGGAATCAAGTTGAAACGGGTAGCATGTCATTTAAGATAGGCCGAAGCTCACATCTTCAATAGTCAGCATTGATATTGTATTATTAATATGATCTGAGTAATACATGATTAATAATGTGCACGATCAACCCCACCAAACCATCCCTTAAACCCTCATATTTGCCCTATAATGAGACTTTATTTCTAGTGTAAGTTTTTATTTCAGGTACGCTAATTTAAACTCTAATCGTGCTTTCTCCTTTTTTCATAGATTTTAAGCTCAATCTTTTGCAAAGGGAAAACGCCTTTTTTTCTATGACTTCATGAATTCACACAAAAGATCTTACGCTATCAAAATGTAAGCTTTCGAAGAGGATGAATCATATGCTACAGCAATGAATCATATGCTACATGTCTGTATTCCTTTCCGAAGCAACTTAAATAAGTCACTTTTCCATACTTATAAACCTATCTGCCGTGTATACCACTGAATTAAATGCGTTAGTCATAATGTGCCAGGAGCATTCGAAATGTTTAAAAATGTAGAATTATCAATCTGTTATTTACATATGAATTGCTGGCATGAATCTTGATCATGCTAGAGACGGAAGATAGGGGTAAAGATAATGATAATGTTAAAGTATTTGTCAACAGTATGTGGAGGTTCATTCCAATAGCATTCGCAAAAAAGGAGGGTCAAAATGGGGGGATACGATTGGGGTTTGTTCGATTGGAACATGTTGAAAAGAGCTCAACAAATGGGAGCACCAGTATGTGACATGGTTTACTGGGACTATGTCAAGAGAAATGCAGAACTTTGGGGTGATAAAGAAGCGGTTGTTGATACGTTTCTAGGTTTTGAAAAGGATAAACGGAGACGAAAAACTTGGAAAGAAGTGTATGATGACTGTAACACCATAATCTTCAATTTGGCAAATCTTGGGTTACGAAAGGAGCATATGGTCATAACCCAGCTGCCCAATGTAATAGAGAATTATTATGCGACAATATTCACCTCAAAACTATCACTGATCTATGCGTGTAATCAGGTGGAATTGGGTGAAAAGGATGTAAGAGAAACCCTTGAAGTACTTAACCCCGATGTAACCATTATCGTTCCATCATACCGTGATCGTCAATTAGCAAAATGGCATCTGGATTATCAAAAAAATCATTCCAATCTAAAGTACATTTTCGTGGTTCATAGACCGGATGAGGCAGTCCCGGAAGGAACAAGGTCGTTTACTGAACTCCTCAATCCGGCAATAAGAGAAATCTGGGACGATACTGACCTTCGGTTTTTTAAGACCGATCCTTTTGATCCTCATCTCATTGTGCCGAGCGGTGGTACGACGGGAGCTCCCAAAGCATGTTTGGCAGCAATCGGGACTTTTTTCCCCACTGTTCATGACTGGTATTCGAAAATTGGACTAAGTGCATACGACAGCGGTCTCGTTTTCGGGCCCCTGAATGGAGGCACGGGAAGGTGTATGGGAGTGTGGTCTCCCATAATGGCAGGGTCCAGATCGATCTTTCTTGCGGAGTTTAACGAGGAGAATGCATGCAAGATGACAGAGGAAGAAGATGTGACAAAATGGCTTGCCAATCCTGCACTAATGATTCGTGCCATCAGCAGTCCTTTTTTCGATCAATATGATCTGAGTTCTCTTAAGTCACTCAGTTATGCGGGAGCACCGTTGCCCCCTGAAATCGGTGAAAAAGTATGGGGTAAAGGAATCCACGTAAGTGGTGCTTATGGATCGATGTCAGTGCCAAGCGCCGGCATGATATCCATCGCAGAAAATGACAAGGAGATCTGTCTGAATTTCAGCTGTGATCCACCCATTGGCGATGAATATATAATTGTCGATGCTCAGGGGAATGAGCTGCCTCCTAGCGAGGTTGGCGAGATCTGGATATGGGCCATGCATCACGGGTTTTACAATGATCCCGATCTCACAACAGAAAGTTATGATGAGCAGGGGTACCAACATACCGGTGATCTTGGGATCAAAAACGAAAAGGGTAATATCAAAATTGTTGGAAGGAGTACAGACATGATCCTGCGGGGCGGGCAGAACGTATTCCCAAAAGAGGTAGAAGATGTACTGGGTAAACATCCGAAGATACGTGAAATAGCGGTTGTTCCCATGCCTGATAAACTCCTCGGCGAAAAAGCCTGTGCGTACGTTGTCCCCATGAAGGGAGAAAAGATTACCCTGAAGGACTTAACCGTATATCTAGGGGAGCACGATGTTACCAAGTATAAGTGGCCGGAACGACTTGAAATAATAGATGAAATGCCCGTATCGACAGGAGGCAAGATTATGAAAGAGCCTTTGAAAAAAGATATCGCGGATAAACTAAAAAAAGAGGGTTTCGTGTAAACGAGACGTAGAAAAGAGAAATGATGATTATTAGTGCGATAGAACAGTAGCCCGATTTATTCGTGTGTAAATGATGCATAATCCTTTTAAAAAAAGTGTGAACGAGAAATCCAAGTAAGGAGGGAATTGATATGCGAAGTTTACTTGATCAGGTACGTCACTGGGTAGTGAAAGAGCCTCAAAAGTTTATGGTTTACGACGAAGATAGAAAATTTACGTATGAACAGATTTATGATCGTGCCCGGCGCTTTTCGGGTGGGCTTCGGAAGTTAGGAGTTGGGAAAAAAGCCCGCATTGGGGTCATAATGTTCAACAGTTATCGATGGTATGATCTCTATTACGGCCTTTCTGCGGCGGGATGCATTCTGGTTCCTTTAAACTTCCGCTTGGCAAATCCGGAGATACTTTATCAGATTAATGATTCTGGATGCAAAGTGCTGATTTTCGATCCAGAATTTACAAACGTTGTTCAAGGTATTAAAAGCTCGTTAAAAACCGTGGAACATTTCGTCTATACGGGAGAAACATCACCCTTCGATGAAGCAATACCGTATGATTCATTGCTCGACGCAGAACCCTTTGAAGAAAACATAACACCCGACAATGTTTTTGGTATTTACTATACAGGTGGTACAACCGGATTAGCAAAAGGTGTCATGCTAAGCCATAAGAATATTCTTGCCAATGCATTAAATTTTGCCACTGACGTTCATTTCGGAGCAGACCATGTACAGTTGTCCGCTGCGCCCATGTTTCACCTTGCCGATGGGGCGATGAATTTTACCATAACACTCACCGGGGGTGCGCACGCATCAATAAAGGCCTTTGAACCTGTGGCGGTTTTTCAAGCAATTGAGAAATTTAAGTGCACAACAGCTCTTCTGGTACCCACAATGATTAATATGCTGAATAACCACCCGGATGCCACGAAGTATGACCTCTCCAGTTTGCGGCTGATAGTCTACGGTGCATCACCCATCGCTCCCGATGTTTTACAGAAGGCGATTGATCTTTTTCAATGTGACTTCTGTCAGCTTTACGGAATGACCGAAGCGGGACCGATTTTGACTGTCTTACAGCCTGAGGATCATAAAGTTGACCCTGATAATCCTGAATCGGTCAAACTCCTGAGGTCGTGCGGAAGAGAAGTAACAGGAGTCCAACTGCGCGTTGTTGATAAAGATGGCAATGATGCAAAACCCGGTGAGGCTGGCGAGATATGGGCGAGGGGCGACAATATTATGATGGGATATTGGGGTAAACCTATCGAAACGGAAGAAGTATTGCACGAAGACGGCTGGTACGAGACACGAGATATCGCTCAAATGGATGAAAATAATTACCTCTATGTCGTTGACAGGTCAAAGGACATGATCATCAGTGGTGCGGAGAATATCTATACGGTTGAAGTTGAAAATGCCGTGTACAAACATCCGGCAGTATTGGAAGCTGCAGTCATTGGTGTCCCTGATGATAGATGGGGAGAGGTAGTTAAGGCTTGTGTTGTGTTGAAACAAGGAATGCCGGTAACAGAATCCGAATTAATAGAATTCTGCAGACAACACATTGCTAGCTACAAGTGTCCGAAGAGCGTGGATTTCATGGGGAGTATACCTAAAAGCGGTGCCGGAAAAATTCTGAAAAGAGAACTGCGAGAAATGTATTGGAAGGAACATGAGAGAAGAGTTGGCTGAAGTATACGGTTTTGTCTGAGTCTGTTGCATGAAAGAAACATGGAGAGTTACAGCCACAAATAATGATTTGCCAATTAAGGACATCGTGAGTTCTTCGATGAATGAAAGTTTGATTGAAAAGGAGGAAGAATAAATGGATTGGAAAGAGGAATATAAGAAACGACTGCTTACAGTCGAAGAAATGGCAAAACAGATTAAACCAGGAGACACAATCGGTACCGCTATGGCGGTAGGTAACTGTTCCCCTGACGTATACCATGCCATACTTGATCGTTGGGAGGAATTGAGAAATGTTAGGTTTATTGATGCAGTGCCGATTCGTCCCTGTAAGATTCACGATCCAGAGATCATGGCTAACATGGAAGGTCATATAGAATATCAATCATGCTTTTTCTCACCATTGGGACGAAAGATGGGACAACAGGGTGTATCAGATTTTCTAACAGTGATGAGTTCAGATACGGGAGAGAAATATGCGGCGGTGTCAGATGTATATATAACACAAGTGACACCACCAAACGAACAGGGCTTTGTTAATCTGGGCTTGACAAATTTTTATTCTTGGCAGGCCATCAAAGACGGAAAGGCATCAGGCAAGCAGCGTCTCACTATTGGAGAAGTCAATGATCAGATGCCAACGATTTTCGGTAATAACTGGTTGCACGTAACTGACTTTGACATATTTGTAGAAAATTCAAATCCTATTCCAGCGGTAGGTCGGGCAGAACCAGGAGAGATTGAAAAAAAAGTTGGTGAATACGTTCTTGAGTTAATAAATGATGGCGATACCTTCCAGATGGGTATAGGGGCAATTCCTGAAGCGGTAATCAGCGGACTTGATGGGAAACATGACCTTGGCGTCCTGACAGAGATGTTTCCTTCCGGTTTACCGCAATTGGTCGAAAAAGGGATTGTAACTAACGAGAGAAAGCCCTTTCACAAGGGAGTGACTGTTGCTACGTTCTGCATGGGTGATCAGAGTATGTACGATTTTACTCGAGAAAACCCTCTTTGTAAATTTTATCCCGCCTGTTATACCAATAATCCCGGATTTATTGCACAGCATCACAATATGAAATCAATAAACATGGGTCTTTTAATAGATTTCAGCGGCCAGATTGCCTCCGAAGGGATGGGAGAAAGGATGATCAGCGGCACAGGGGGGCAACTTGATTTTCAGATTGGTGCCTATCATTCACCAGGTGGTAAAGGCATAACATTAATGACGTCATCACGGACGTTGCAAGATGGGACCCTCGTTTCTTCTATTGTCCCGACCCTCCCGGCGAACACACCGATAACTGTTCCTCGGACATTTGCCGACTATGTCGTAACGGAGTACGGCATAGCAAATCTCAGGTATAAGACAAACCGAGAGCGGGCTGATGCATTGATTAATATTGCCCATCCCGATCTGAAAGGAGAATTACGCGACGCTATGCGAAAGAGGTTTTACCTATCATGAAATGTCTGAGCTTTGGGTTTGTTCAGTTGTGTTGATTATAGATTATTCAAATGACGACGACTGATCGCAACAGGTCGTGTACAAAAGCACTTATGTGCAAAGTTAGCGCTATGGGCTCGAAGCGTCCATCGTGCTCTTTTATAAAGTAGTCACAATAAATCTCATAGAAAGGACGGAGCAATGAATGTAAAGGATTGTTTGGCAGTTGTTACGGGTGGAGCATCTGGATTAGGAGAAGCAACAGTTCGCGATTTAGTAAGCGGTGGGGGTCGTGCAGCCATTTTCGACCTGCAGGTAGATCGAGGAGAGGCACTGGCGAAGGAACTGGGTGATGCTGCAATTTTCGTTAAAACTGATGTTACCAGCGACGAGAGTGTCCAAGGGGCAATCGACAGAACGGTCGATGCCTTCGGAGGAATTAATGTGGCGGTCAACTGTGCTGGAGTCGGGGATCCTGCCAAAGTTTTAAGTAAAAAAGGACCTATGCCCTTAAGCTTTTTTAATAGAGTTGTGCAGATTAATCTGGTTGGCACGTTCAATGTCATTAGATTAGCAGTTGAAAAAATGGTTAACAATACCCCGAATGATGATGGCGAGAAAGGAGTTATTGTTAATACAGCATCTGCGGCGGCTTTCGACGGCCAGATCGGTCAGCCTGCATACAGTGCTTCCAAGGCTGGCGTCGTTGGAATGACCCTTCCATTGGCAAGGGAATGTGCCAGTTATGGGGTAAGAGTGATGACCATTGCCCCCGGACTTTTCCACACACCAATGCTTGCCATACTACCGGAAGATGCACGTGAAGCTCTGGGCAAAATGGTGCCGTTTCCGCAGCGGTTGGGAAAAGCTTCGGAGTATGCCGGACTGGTGCGGCATATCATCGAAAACCCCATGCTGAACGGTGAAGTCATCAGACTGGATGGTGCCATCAGGATGGCGCCAAAATAAATCTGGGTATCGTGCTTATTCGAAACAGCTACTTGGATGCGTTTTACGCTTATGTCTACATCAATAATTGTCACACGTGCGTTAAAGGAGAAAACTGTGATGGAATATACAACGATTCTATATGAAAAAAGTGAGGGTATAGGAACGATCACCCTGAACAGGCCCAAAAGCATGAATGCTCTTAACAGCACCTTGTTGAGTGAACTCGGTCGTGTTTTTTTAACCGAAATCGCAAAAGATGATGAAGTAAAAGTGGTCATTGTTACGGGAAGTGACAAGTTCTTTGCGGCCGGTGCTGATATTACGGAAATTGCGAATCTTGCCGCTCCTACTGATGCTTATAAATTTCTGCAAGACGCTGACATTTTTCGCAAGCTTGAGGATTTTGACAAACCAATCATTGCTGTTATCAGGGGTCTTGCTTTAGGGGGTGGTTGTGAGCTTGCCATGGCCTGTGATCTCAGAATAGCGGCGGAAAACGCCGTCTTCGGTCAGCCGGAAATTCGAATTGGCGTGATTCCCGGAGGTGGGGGAACACAGCGGCTGCCACGGTTGATTGGTGTAACCAAAGCGAAGGAGCTTTTGTATACGGGCGATAACATAGATGCCCAGGAGGCGTATCGGTTGGGTCTCGTAAATAAAATCGTTCCCGTTGAATCAGCCATGGACGAAGCACGGAAAATGGCATCAAAAATTGCCCGACAGCCGGGAGTGGCCCTTCGGGCAACAAAGCTTTCAGTGAATGGCGGTATGAGTATGGATATGAGATCAGCCATGGCTTATGAAGCGCGCTGTTTTGAAATCCTCTTTTCTACGGAGGATCAGAAAGAAGGAATGAAGGCATTTGTGGAGAAGCGTAAACCAGAATTTAAAGACAGGTAATAAACGTTCAAAAGGAGAAGTCAAAAATGATTGGTATTACATCATATGGTGCATATATTCCGCGGTACAGAATGAACCGCAAGACAATATTTGCAGCAATGGGATGGTTCAATGCTGCGACGGCGGGAGCTGCAAGAGGTGAAAAGGCCGTAGCGAATCATGATGAAGACAGCATGACCATGGCGGTAGCGGCAGCTTCTGATTGTCTGAATGGCTGTACACGGAATGAGGTTGACGGGCTCTATTTGTGTTCGACCACTCTCCCGTATCTGGAGCGGCAGAATGCGGCGATCTGTGCCGAAGCCCTTGCATTCAGGCAGGACATCAGAACGGCTGATTTTACGGCATCTCTTAAGTCAGGAACGACGGGACTGATTGCTGCTTTAGATGCGGTACGTTCAGATGATACGAAGAATTTTCTTGTCTGCGCCACGGATGCCCGCCAAGGCAAGCCGGGCAGCAGCATGGAGCATAACCTGGGTGACGGTGCGGCAGCCCTCATGGTGGGCAAGAATAATCTGATAGCAGAATTCAAAGGCAGTTTTTCCCTCACCAGGGATTTTCCCGACTACCGCCGGATTCAGGAGGAGCGGTTTTCTCATTCATGGGAAGAGCGGTGGATCAGGGATGAGGGATATATGAAGATTATTCCTGCTCTCGTTGAAGGACTGTTTAAAAAATATAATCTGGCGAGTGGAGATTTTGCAAAGGTTATCATCTCGTATCCCGGCAGGGATTTGCAAAATGTCTGTAAACGACTCGGATTCAATGAGGAACAGGTGCAGGACAATTTGCTGACGAATGTTGGGGATACCGGATCTGCACTTGCACTGATGATGTTTGTTGCGGCTCTTGAAGAGGCGAAACCTGGCGATACGATTCTACTCTGTGGTTATGGCAACGGCGGGGATGCCCTGTTTTTTGAAGTCACGGATGCAATTGAAAAGGCACGCAACCGGCTGGGAATCTCGGGGCACCTCAAGATAAAGAAGGAGCTGAAAAATTATAATAAATATCTGGTGTTTCGCGACATGCTCCCCCTAGAGGCAGGAATAAGGGGAGAGGAAATCACCATGGCGCGCATGTCCGTGATAAACCGCGAGGGACAGACCCTAGCGGCACTCAATGGTTCTCGATGCACGGCATGTAACACTCCACAGTATCCGAAACAGCGAGTCTGCATTAATCCGGAATGCGGTGCTATCGATCAGATGGAGGACTATTCTTTCTTTGATAAGAGTGGTCGGATCAATTCGTTTACTGGTGACAATCTGGCGTTCAGCTGGGATCCACCTGCCATGTATGGATTTATTGATTTTGAAGAAGGAGGACGACTCTACCTCGATATAACGGATACGGAACTGGAATCGCTGAGGGTCGGGATGCCTGTCAGGATGACATTCCGTCGCAAGTTTGTTGATAGACAGCGGGGAATATATGCTTATTTCTGGAAGGCAATTCCGGTATACGAAGCGAACTCATAAAGGGAGGTGGACGCAATGGCAACAGGAATTAAGAATAAAGTCGCTATAATCGGTATGGGATGCACCAGCTTTGGTGAATTCTGGGACAAGAGTGAGCAGGATCTGATTGTTGAGGCTTACAAAGAGGCCATAGAGGATGCAGGGATAGAGACGAAAGATATTGGAGCTGCGTGGTTCGGCAGCTGCTTCGATGAGGTCAATGTTGGTAAGGGCGCTATACCCCTTGCCAGGGCCTTGAAATTGCCCAACATTCCCGTTACACGAGTGGAGAATTTCTGTACCACTGGGACGGAGGCGTTGCGAGGTGCTTGTTACGCCGTCGCCTCGGGTGCCTGTGATGTTGCCCTGGCTCTTGGTGCGGAAAAGTTGAAGGATACGGGCTACGGTGGACTGCCGGATTTCGGTACCATGCTGGGAACGGAGAATCTGTTTTATACGCCGAATCTGACGGCTCCGGGCATGTTCGGCATGGTGGCGAATGCCTATTTTGATAAGTACGGATTGAGTCGGGATGAGGGGAAAAGAGTTCTCTCAAGGATATCATACAAGAGTCACCAGAATGGTGCCATGAATCCACGGGCCCATCTTCGCCGTGCACCCAGTATGGATGTTCTGATCAATGCACCCATAGTTGCTGATCCGCTGGGATTGTTTGACTGTTGTGGAGTGAGTGATGGTGCTGCGGCTGCGATTGTTGTTCCCGCTGACAAGGCAAAAGAGTACCGGCCTGACCCGATTTATATCAAAGCTCTCCAGCTTTCCCTGACCCCCGCTACAGGAATTGGACACCAGAGCTGGGATGGCATTCACTTTGAGTCAACACGCATTGCAGGAATTAATGCATATAATGAAGCGGGAATCAAAAAGCCACGAGAAGAGGTCAACCTGATGGAGGTGCATGACTGTTTTTCCATCAGTGAACTGGTGACGTATGAGAGCTTGCAGATTTCGCCCATCGGGAAGTCGCGCTACGATATAGAGGATGGGTTTTACGACATCGATGGGCAAGTACCCTGTCAAAGTGACGGAGGACTGAAGTGTTTCGGCCATCCAATCGGGGCCTCGGGCATCAGGATGGCGTACGAGATCTACAAGCAGCTCCAAGGGAAGGCTGAGCCCGAGCAACGACAGCTACAAAGTAATCCGAGAATCGGCCTTGCTCATAACCATGGAGGCATCTGTGGGAGCTTGGTTTGCAGTGTGGCCATATTTGGCAATGAACTGTAATACGGCTATCGGTTACAGGGCTCTTTTCAAAGTCTGATAGAGAAGAAAATATCCTGAAAGAAGGTGAGGAAGATATGGATTTTTCATTTACTGAAGAGCAACAAATGATACGGGATATGTCCCGTAAGTTTGCGGACGATGTGGTAATGCCCCGGGCTGAAGAGCTTGAGAAGACGGGAGAATATCCTTACGATATCTTGGCCCAGATGGCGGATCTGGGCATGATGGGGATTCCCTTTCCTGAGAATTATGGTGGAAGCGGCGGTGATTGGACAGGAATGCACCTGTGTATTGAAGAGTTGTCACGAGGTGATGCCACGCTCGGTGCCCTGCTTGATGTGACGACCAGTGTTGTTGCGCAGGAATTGTATGAGTTCGGTACGGAGGAGCAGAAGCAAAAGTGGTTGATTCCCATGGCACAGGGAAAGGAGATTGGTGCATTTGGATTGACCGAGCCAGGAGCCGGGTCAGATGCTGGTGCGACGAAAACGACTGCTCAACTTAATGGGGATGAATGGGTCATCAACGGCACCAAACAGTTTATAACGAACATTGGTCTGGATACAGCGTCTATCGTGATTATCACCGCCCGCACGAAATCAACGGAAGAACGAAAGCGGGATCAGATCAATACCTACATAGTTCCCAAAGGAACACAAGGGTTTACCCTTGGCAAGAGGTACGACAAGATGTCGTGGCAGCACTCCGCTACGCACGAGTGCATTTTTGAGGACTGCCGCATTCCTCGAGGTTACTTTCTCGGGAAAGAGGGCAGAGGCTTTGCCCAGCATCTGGCTGTCTTGCAGACGGGACGTATCAGCATTGCCGCTATGAGTGTCGGCCTCGCCCAAGCCTGTTTCGAGGCGTCTTTGAAATATGCGAAAGAGAGAGTCCAGTTCGGGCAGCCTATCTACAACTTTCAGGGGGTCTCTTTCAAGATTGCCGATATGGCCATGAACATCGAACTGGCTCGTAATATGTATCTGAAGGCCTGCTGGCTGAAAGACAATAATATGCCCCATGTGCTTGAGGCAGCATATGCCAAACTGTTTGCCTCAGAGATGTGTGAGAAAGTTGCCAGTGATGCTTACCAGATCCACGGCGGGTATGGATTCATGAACGAATATGCCGTCTCCCGCTATTACAAAGGATGCAAAATCCTCCAGATTGTTGAAGGAACGTCGGAGGTCCAGCGAATGGTCATAAGTCGAAATCTGGGGTGATTTCTGCCTTGGTGAATAAAAAGCTGGAATCAATAGAAAAATAACCATGGCCTATGAACTTTGGGGGCGTGGAGGCGGCTATGGTGTCGCCGCAATATTCGGCGGAATAGCTTAAAAAGAGGCTGTTGTTATTAAAATTGACTCGCAGGAGACGGAGGTAGGTCAGTTAATATTACCAGAAACAAGGAGGATGCAAGATGAAATGGGAAGATGAATTCAAGAAGAAGATCGTATCGAAGGAAGAGATGGCAAGACAGATTAAATCAGGTGATTATATAGGAACCGGGCTTGCATTGGGTAATTGCACGCCCGGCGTTTATCAAGCCATTCTTGGCCGCGCCGAAGAACTGAAAGATGTCACGATATTCGATGCGGTACCCATATACCCATAAAAAATTCTTGATCCGGAATATAATGTCAAACTTCCATACTTATTCACCGACTTTGTGGTCTAGGCATGTCAGGTGCATCAAGAAATACGACATGAAGATTATTGTACTATAATAAGCTCCATAGAGTGATCGGAAGAGATAAAGTGTCTGATGGAAGATGCGTACATAATTGGTATAGGAATGAACATGCTTGGAAAACACCGGGAAGAGACCGTACGCACTATGGCGGAAAATGTTATTCGCCTGACGATCAATTGCAGAAAAAAATCTAGAAAAAATAGATACATAAAGATTTAAATGGAGAAAGAAGAATGATATACAAAACTGTAATACTTGAGGAAAGAGATGGTGTTGCTCTCATAACCTTAAACCGACCGGACGAGCTCAATTCAGTTAATAGGGAGATGAGAACCGAAATTCTCGATGTTCTCAAAAATCTTGAAGATAATTCAAACATAAAGGTTGTTATCGTTACTGGTGCTGGACGAGCCTTTTGTGCAGGTGCAGATATTAATGAATTAAAGGAGGCGAGAAAAGATCCAGAGTTACAAAAATTTATAAACAAGACATTGTTTACTATGACAAAAGCATACTATGAGTTTGAAAAACCAATCATTGGGGCAATTAATGGGGTTTCAGCTGGCGATGGATCTCAGTGGGTTCTTGCATTTGATATCAATATTGCATCTGACAAAGCTAGTTTTGGATGGCCTGCTACTTATCTAGGACTTCTCTGTCCATACGGACTAATCAGACTTCCGGTGGAAGTCAATCGTTATAGAGCAAAAGAAGTCCTTATGACGAGAAGGTATATAAGTGCAGAGGAAGCTGTTCAATGGGGATTCGTGTCAAAGGTAGTTCCCTATGACGATTTGCTGGATACGGCATTTGAACTTGCTGATGAGATTAAGCAAATGCCCCCATTATCGCTAAAGGCTATTAAGAAAGCGGTTAATTGGGGAATGGGAGGATATGAGCTTGCTGAACATATCATGATCAGTCTTCAATGCAGTGATGATGCTGAAGAAGGTATCACAGCTTTTCTAGAAAAGAGAAAGCCCATCTTCACGGGAAGATGACTTATTTTTTGAATACAACAGGGAGTATGCTTATTGTAATAAACGGACAAATAGAAGGACAAAATCTGTTTATAGTATGAAAGCAATCGTTTGCAATAATTTAGGGATGTCCGAGATACTAAATAATCATGAGAAGGGGTGTTTTCTGAAGTTACCCTTCTTATGATTCGATGCATGTCTATTTATTAAGAATTGAATTAGGCTCTTGACGAGAACAGTGGTTTATTTCTGAAGTTCTTTAACAACAATTTATAGAAAAAGGTGTGACAAATGAGTAGAGACATATTTCAGGAAGAACATATTATTTTTCGCGATGCATTTGGTAAATTTCTTGACAAGGAGATAACTCCATATTTTGAGCAGTGGGAACAAGACGGAATTGTGCCGAGAAATGTATGGAATAAAATGGGCAGAAATGGATTTCTTTGCCCTTGGGTTGAGGAAGAGTATGGGGGTGCCGGAGCCGGATATGAATATTCAGTAATTATTAATGAGGAAATTTTTTACAGGGGATTTACTGGCATTGTCACACCGTTACACAGCGATATCATTGTTCCATATATCCACAGCTTTGGAAATGAAGAGCAGAAGAAGAAATGGCTGCCCGGCTGCGTTAACGGTGAGATCATCACGGCAATTGCCATGACGGAACCCGGTGCCGGGTCTGATTTGGCAGCTCTTCGAACAACAGCTGTGAAGGATGGCGATGAATATATCATTAACGGTCAGAAGACTTTCATTTCCATTGGCATCCTCTCGGATCTAGTTATTGTGGCAGTTAAGACCGATCCAGGTGTTGGTTCTAAGGGGATCAGTCTTATCTGTGTGGAAGACGGGACTCCGGGTTTTACGAGGGGCAGAAATCTTGAAAAGATGGGCTGGCATAGCCAGGATACGGCTGAACTTATCTTTGAAGAATGCAGGGTTCCTGCTGCTAATCTTTTGGGAGAAGAAGGGCAGGGTTTTTATTACATGATGCAAAAACTCCAGGGAGAACGACTCGTTGCGGCCATTATGGCGCAGTCCATGGCGGAGGCTATGCTTGACATGACTGTTCAATACTGTAAGGAAAGAGAAATTTTTAGGAAACCGTTAAGTTCTTTTCAACACAACACCTTCAAGATTGTCGAGATGGCAACGGAGATTGAACTGGGACGAACATTTGTTGACTCTCTTATAAAAGATTTTATCGCCGGGAAGGACATCGTCAAAAAAGTTTCCATGGCCAAGGCTTGGGTGTCCGAAATGGCCAATCGGGTAGCATATCACTGCGTCCAGCTTCACGGTGGTTATGGGTACATGGAAGAATATCCTATCTGCCGGTTTGCGAGAGACGTGAGGATCATTCCCATCTTTGCTGGTACCACCGAGGTGATGAAGGTGATTGTGGGAAGAATGATGGGATTATAGTCGAATAACGCTCATAAAAAGGAGGGAAGAAAATGAGGGTATATTACGACAGTTTGGGAGACACATTGAGGTTAACGGCGGGTAAGTATCCGGACAAAATTGCAGTAGTGAATTATGGAGAGAGTCGTTTCACATATTGTGAACTAAACGAGAGAGTGAACAAGCTGGCAAACACGTTCAGGGAAATGGGGATTAGCAAAGGTGATAAGGTGGCGTATCTATTTTTTAACTGCAGTCAGTTTTTGGAAGTGCACTATGCAGTGGCCAAGACAGGAGCAGTCGGCGTGCCGTTGAATTTTAGGTTGATAGGCAAAGAACTTTCCTATCAACTCAATAATTCTGATGCCGTGTGTATTGTCTACGGTCCGGAATTTGTCGAAACGGTTAATTCGATACGCCATGAAATTCCAAATATAAAATATTATATATGTGATGGTGATGGCGATGACAGCACATTAATATACGAGAAAGTAATCGCCTCTGGAAGTCCTGATGAACCAAACGTAGATGTCACTCTTTATGACGACTTTATAATAATGTACACCTCTGGAACTACAGGACTACCTAAGGGAACAGTTCTCACCCACAAGAACAATTTCTTGGGTAATATAGAGATTGCTTTAGATTATCGATTTAAGCGTAGTGATATCCTTCAGATCGTTCCACCACTCTATCATTTAGCTTCTTTAACCTTTTCAGGTATGGCCTTGATTTTGGGACAAACTTTGATTATCCACAAACAAGTCAATCCGCAGGAGATGTTACAGGCAATCCCAGATGAAAAAATTACCTTTTCTTGGGGTCCCGGTACATTGTGGAATATGCTTATTAACTACCCGGATTTCGAAAAATATGATGTTTCAAGTGTGCGTCTGATCATTAACGGTGGGATGACGATGCCTTCTGAGCTGCGCCAGAAAGTTTTGGATAAGTTTCCGAATGCAGAACTTGGAGATACATATGGATTGACTGAAACAAGTGTTGGTGTTTCTATACTGCCCCCCGAAGATGCGCTTAGGAAGTCAGCCTCGGTCGGTGTGCCGCTGGTATTTTCCGATGTGAGAATTTTCAATGATCACGGAGAGGAGTTGCCGCCGAATGTAGTGGGAGAAATTGTATCGGCAGGAAATTTCATGAAAGGCTATTACAAAAACGAAAAGGCAACAGCAGAAGCCATTAAGAAAGGATGGTTCTGCACGGGTGATCTCGGTATGAAAGACGAAGAAGGCTTTATCTATCTCGTAGACAGGAAAAAAGATATGATTTCCACAGGTGGTGAGAACGTTTATTCAAAAGAGGTAGAAGATGTAATTTATGGGTATCCGGATGTCTTGGAAGTGGCGATTATTGGTACACCTGATGAGAAATGGGGCGAAGTCGTAACGGCTGTTATTGTGCCAAAGACCGGGAAAGCGATCGTCGAGGAGGATTTTATCAAATATTGTCGGTCAAATATGGCTTCGTATAAGTGTCCTAAGATTATCAAGTTCACAGAATCAATTCCCAAAAATCCTTCGGGTAAGATATTGAAGCGTGAACTGAGAGAGATATATGCAAACGCATAACGCATAAAAGATGGATAATACGGGTTGAAAAGGAGAGTATTAGAGTACATAGGAGTAAAGTCTTATTGCTTTAGTTGACGGCAAAGCAGATCAAGTTGACTATTTTTTTAGACGGGACATGCGTTAGGGTATTGCATGCCAATAAATAGTTCATAAGGATCGAGAAGCTTATCCCAAAGGTTAAACCATTGCCATGTTCTGTATAGGTGATCAGTATCTATATGATTTTATCGTGGAAAATCTCCCTTCTAAATTTTATTCCTCTCTCTATAATAAGATCCGTCTTTGATTGCAGAACATCCGTATATACTTGTTATAAACATGATGCTACTTATCGATTTGAACGGTCAGATATATACCGAGAGACTTGGGTTAAAACAAATTAGAGGAATTGAGGGTCTGATTTATTTTATAATGGTTTTTTTGATAGGTTAAAGAGAGATTGTTCTGCGGTTCTCTATTATCCTTTTTCCCCAGATGTGATCCCGGGAATACTGGTAACCGTTCCTTATATGGTATTGTAAGAATAAAAAACAAAACAGTGATGCCAGCGAAGGGTGTCAATGAATTTTGTTGCAAAAATCGCATCAGGGGATATATCGGACGTGTGACATGAATAATGGAATTAATAATTTGGTCAATAAAATAAAATTTATTTTACTTAGATAAAACACAGGATAAAAGATGGTGGCAAAGAAAATACGCGGTGAGATGATGCAACAATTCAAGTCTGAGCTGAAAATGAATGATAGATTGCTTTCCTCTATCTATAAGATAAGTAGCCTTCTTACTCGCTCAACGTCACTTGATAAGATACTGACGACTATCGTCGAGGAGGCATCTAGAGTATTCGGATACACACGAGTTGGCATTTTTTTGATTAACAAAGATTTACATTTGCTTGAATGCAAATATGCCATAGGATTCAGGAAGCACGAAGCGGATCGGGCTTTTCGCTTTCCTTTTGATCTGGAAAAAGATGATTGTGTGGAAACGTTGGTAGCGAAGAAGGGAAAAACAGTATACATAAAAGACTACCAAAAGGATCCGAGGATCAGTAGACTCGATCTGAAAGTGAGTGCATTACAAAGCCGAGTGTCCACTGTGGCGGTCCCTCTGAAAATTAAAAAGGATGTAATAGGGCTTCTCGAAGCCGATAAAAATGACGAAAAATTAAATCTTACCCAGAAAGACATAAGGCTATTTTCCATTTTTGCAAACCAGGCTAGCATCGTCATAGAAAACACGCGCCTACAGGAACAAAACAAGAGAAAAATCGAACAACTGCTGGCCCTCCAGAACATAAGCAAGAAAACAAGTTCCACCCTCGATCTCAAAAAATTGTTCAATGTGATTATTACTAATGCATTAAAGATTACGAGAGCATCAACGTGCAGTTTATTTTTAGTCGATAGCAAAAGAGGATATCTAAAAATAGCGTCGCAGAAAGGCTATAAAGGAATCGATATTGATAAATTCAGATTGGAAATTGGGGAAGGAATTTGCGGTTGGGTAGCTAAAATGGGTGTTCCATTACTGGTGAGAGAAGTTGATAAGGAACCACGGTACTTGGAGATCATCGGAGGAATTAAGTCGGAGTTGGCGGTTCCTCTTGTACACGAGAAACATGTCGTTGGTGTTTTGAACCTCAACAGCTACAGACCGGCGGCATTTGCACAGGAAGATGTTGAACTGCTGATGATTTTTGCGAGTCATACGGCGACATTAATTGAAAATGCACGTCTCTATGAAGAGGTGTTGACGGAGAGAAATTTTGCTGAAAATATTCTGGAAAGTGCTCCGAACGGAGTAATCACTGTCGATCGTATAGGGAAAATCAGCTCTATTAACAGAAGGATTGAAGAGATTTTCGAGATGAAGCGGGAGGACGTCGTTCATAAAAATGTACATGAGAAGTTTGTAGATAAAATTACTGATATTGTTGATCTTGCCTTGAAAAACTATACGACTGTAGATAATAGAGAAGTTCGAATAAACAGGGGGGGTGGACAACAGATCGCACTGGGTGTGAGTTCCTCACTTTTAAAAAAGAGCAACAAAGAGGTTATCGGTGTTCTCTTAATTATTCGGGATCTCACGGAGGTTAAAAAGACGGAGGAGTTTATCAGGCGGGTAGATCGACTTACATCTCTCGGTCAGCTATCGGCGGGTATCGCCCATGAAATCAGAAACCCTCTTGCGAGCATCAATTTCAATGTTCAGATGTTGTCCAAGAAAATGGACATGGATGACAAAATAAAGGAAATTATCGATGATACACTGGCTGGTATCACCAGAATCAAGAGATTGGTAAGGGGTATACATGATTTTGCGAAGCCGGGCACTCCATCATTACGGCAAAGCAATATTACCGATCTTATAATGGATTCAATATCTCTCCTTGATTCCCAATTAAAAAAGAGAAAAATCGGTGTAAACCTAGATATCGATGAAAATGTTCAGGATATGACCCTTGATCCTTTAAAAATTCAGCAGGTGTTCATCAATCTCTTGATCAATGCCATGGATGCGATGCCCAGGGGAGGGGTATTGACAGTGAGAACTTGGAAGGAGAATACTCGTAGTGACGCGGTGGAAAACCTTGCCGTATATATTTCAGATAACGGCGAGGGGATTCCACCTGAGAACCTTTCAAAGATATTCGATCCCTTTTTCACGACAAAGGCGGAAGGTACCGGATTGGGTTTGTCAATCACTCACAAAATACTCGAGCAACATAATGCTATTATTGAAACGGAGAGTCAAGTCGGGAAGGGAACCGCTTTTATAATAAGATTTCCGATTTATATGAGTGCTAATGCTGATGTATCGATACAAAGTATTAATAGTTGATGACGATAAGCTTTTGCAAAACGCTTTGAATAATATTCTTTCGGAGAGATACGATGTTATTATCGCCGGAAGTGGAGAAGAGGCGGTACGTCTTCTTCAGAAGCATTCATTTGATCTCGTTTTGCTAGATGTTCGTCTTCCCGGGATCGATGGAATCGAGACCCTTCACTTAATAAAGAAGTTAGAGTTAGACGATGATCCATTGGTAATAATGATGACAGCGTACGAGGATATTAAAACTGTTATTGTTTCGATGAAGATGGGTGCCGAGGACTATCTGATAAAACCCTTGGATATTGATGAACTGGAACTCATTATTGAAAAGGCCCTTGATAAACTAAAGTTGAAGAAAGAGGTTGACCAACTCAGAAAGCAATATCTGAGCGAATTCAATATCGATAGTATTGTGGGTAAAAGCAAGGGTATCAAAATGGCTCTGGAATTGGCAAAAAAAGTAGCTAAAAGCTACGATACGACGGTATTGATTGAAGGGGAAACCGGAGTTGGGAAGGAACTCATTGCCAGGGCGATACATTATCGGAGTGTTGTACGGATTGGTCAGCCCTTTGTCAGCATCAATTGCGGGTCGATCAATAAGGATCTAATAGAAAGCGAACTTTTTGGATATGCAAAAGGAACCTTTACGGGACAGCTCCAAGAAGGAAAGAAAGGCAAAATTGAGCTTGCCCATGGAGGATCGCTATTTCTGGACGAAGTGAGTGAATTATTACCGTCATCGCAGGTGAAGCTGTTGAGATTTTTGGAAGATAAGGAATTCTATCCAGTTGGGGGGACGGAAAAGAAGAAGGTAGATGTGCGAGTTGTTGCCGCGACGAATAAGAATCTGGAACAGGCAATTGCTGAAAACAGCTTCCGGAAAGATCTTTATTACCGATTAAATGTTGTAAAAATCTCACTTCCGCCATTACGGGAACGAAAAGAAGATATTATCCCCCTTTCATTGTTTTTTATGAACGCTTTCAATCAGCAGTTCGGTAAAATTTTTCAGAGAATTTCCAAAGATGCGGAAAATATTTTTGTTAATTACCGATGGCCCGGTAATATAAGAGAGCTAAAAAATGCTGTGGAACGCATCGTACTCCTGGAAGATGATGATGTTATTCAAAAGGGACATTTGAATTTTTTGATGGAAAAAGGTGACGGATCATCCAGTAAAGATGCAGTAAGTCTAGCAATCCCTCCTTCTGGCTTAGATCTGGAAGGATTGAACAGGCAATTGATAATTCAAGCTCTTCAATTAACAGGCGGCAACAAAACTAAAGCAGCCAGGTTACTCGGGATATCGAGGGCAACGCTGATCTATCGTATCGATAAATACCTAATAGACAGGTAATTTATAATTCATAATAG
>JAFGQS010000104.1 GCA_016935565.1 Deltaproteobacteria bacterium | reverse complement strand
CAAGAAATGTTACCTTCCAGACTATCGTTTTTCTGAAGACCCGGATTATACGTTAAGGGAAGATGCCGCTTTGAATGTAATCCAAGAACACCGTGCTCATGTCTTCGAAAAAGATCTGCCTATGGAGTGTTCATGAGCATTATCTGTTCCTTGTGCATCTTCGGTGCTCCCACGGTTGTCTGTCCTTCACAATCTCCCCCTGGCAGCAATCCCTTCCAATCCATCTCGGTCCAGAATCTTTATATTCGGCCCATCAACTTCGATCAGCTTCTGTTCCCTGATTGCCCCCAGGGCTCGTGACAGCGATTCGGGGCGAGTTCCCAGAATATTAGAGATACGGGATTTCGAGATATCCAGTGTTATATTGTCATCGCCGTTCTTCATTTGTGACTGATAGAGCAGGTATGCCGCCAGACGTCCAGGCAATTCCTTCAGGGAAAGATTTTCGACTTGCACGGTAAACTCACGAAGCCGCACTGAAAGGATCGCCAGGATATTCATGGTCAGCGACGGATTGCCCGTTATGAGACTGATAAATTTTTCTTTAGAAAAAAAAGCAACAGGCTTTCTTTAATGCCTGGGCATTGGCGGGAAATGATTTCCCTGAAAACATCGGCACCGCACCGACCGTTTCGCCGTCCTTGACAATTCGGAAATACTTTTCTATTTTTTAACATAAGTCAAGGCAACGTGATCTGCCCTCTATATACCCTAATTTACAAGTTGGGAAGTGTCTCACTCATACTGGCACAGAGGGGTAGCCCCGTATCCCGTTATCGATTCACAGGGCATGGACTTTCCGTTAGTCAAAGTCAAATAAAGCATTCTAACATGAGGTCGGTCGCGGAGTATTGCGGAGCGGGAACACAAAAAATAGCATTTCCACGAGCCAGTCAATCCTACCATTTAATAATGATGCCATCGGTGTCGGGGGATCTGGCCTCCACGGGTTCATATGGGATATTCATAACCATTTCGGCTTTCATTAAAAATGCCCTGTTATTAACACTATTTTTGGGCCATGCATAATCAAAGTAAGTGCCCTCGATCACGGATTTAAAAGGCTCGATGGGGGGCGAAATGGTGGTGGTGCTCGTGAGTCCAGCGATTGTTTTAAAGTCAAGATCCACAGGGGTGACATTTATAGTTAATACGCCTGAAACTCTGTAAGGTGAGTGATTGGTAATGGTTACAAACAACCCGGCAACACCACTGGACGGCATAGTGCCACCATTTTCCAACTTGTGGCCGGGACTCTTAAACCATTCCGGTTTACCCAAGGTAACCTGAGGCGGAGCAATTGCTTTTTCTGCGGTATAGGTCTTGTTTTCTCTGTGGTTCACTACGTTTACAATAATTTTTTTATCGGTAATGAATCGATAAACATAGTTCGAGGTCAGTTTTACAGGATAATATTTGCCTGGTTGGATCTCGGCATCAGGCAGTGTTTTTTCTTCTTCAACGGTATCCGGTTTGAAAACGTGCTCCCATCGTGTCTGAATCGTAAAGTCCTTTGCATTGATAGTACTGTTTCCCCGGTTCCAGATCAGGAGGTGAAAATCGCCCAAATCAACCATAACGGTTGTTTCAACCAAATAGACGCCCTTCATGTCAAATTGTTTTTCTTCAGGGTTCACACCAGAGATGACGGGCCGGGCGGTGGCTTTAAATTGCTGTGACGAAAGTATTTTATTTATATCTTTTTGATAAGTTTCCACCCGGATACTGGTCAATCCCGGCATGGGAGTAAATTCGCGTTGGAGCTGGATGTCTCTGTTAGGATCGATCTGCATATTGATTTCAATGGGAATGCCCGCAGCCTGAGTATCACCCTGGGTATCATACTGGCTGGCCTGGACTTTCAGTTTACCCTGGGGGATAACCATACTGGAATTGTTTGCGAGTTTAACAAACCAGTAATACTTGCCCTCGGACTGGGCAATCCTGAACTCTGACAGGTTGACGGTATACCCCTGCCCAACCGGGCGGGCAATCTCTCTTTGAATCTTTTTCAGGGTATCGCTGTAATTCTCGGCAGACGCGATAATGGGAAGAAGCAATATTATGATGATGGCAAAAAATATTTTTCGAGTCATTTCAACCTCCAGGTTAAGTAATTGTCATCACTTCGTGAATATGACAGACTGTGCTCATTTGTCACGCAATGGTGTAAATAATTCCTACATTATTTTCCTTCACAAAAACAAAGCCCCATCTCTTCATGTGAGAAACGGGGTTTGTTTATAATCTGCCCATGATTACATTTTTCATGATGATTAATGGGATAAGGTTCTTAATTGCTGCAACTTCAGTGAACCTGACATTTACAATACTAAGATGGAATTATTTGTCAAGGGTTTTCTATGGTTGTCGTCTTTAATTTAGATCCGGAAAGTTCAGGATATGCGTTTGCTGTATATAAAAGAATCATCAGGTCGGCATTTGAATAGAACTTGCCAATCTTCATTTCTTGAAACACCACCATTAGAGATAACAATCAGTAATTAAAAAGGCGGCGGCAAGCGTCCCTTATGCTTTTTGAGCCTTTCGTGAAATCCATCGAATTTTTTCTTTTGATCATCGTTCAATTTCTCTCTGATCCGCCGGAAGCCGTCATCTATGATTGCCGCGATGTGGGGGTCGGTTTGCTTAAACTGGGCAAGGCTGATTCAGAAAATATACGAAGTCGATCCCCTGATCTGTTTGAAATGCAAGGAAACATGCGCACCATCAGCTTCACAGAAGATGCACAGGTTATCCGGGAAATCCTCACACACCTGGGACTCTGGCTTGTCAGGTCGTGGCCACCGCCCAAAGTCCATGATCCGCCTGTATGCATGCTCAGCACAGGCGGGCCGATAGACCCGGCCGTCATGGATGATGTCTCTCAACTCCCCATCAACGACGATCACCTTTATCGTGACCCTCAATATACCTGGGATGACTATATCCAGGCATAACGCTTTGAAAAGCGGAGAAAGGTCACGTATCCTTGATGCTCGATGCCGTTCTTATGGGTGAGGTAGCGTTTCCGTTTCTCCTGTCTGCCGGGGAAATGGATCTCGCTCACGCCGATCATACCGCAGCAATCGCAAAGGAAGTAGCGTCTCTCGTCCGCACCGACGACGAGTGGCAAGTTCTCTTGAGATTGGCACAATCGGCAGATCATTTGCACAGTTTCGATACCCGGTCGTTCGCCGGCGTCGGGCAGGACATTTCTTGGGCAATCACGGCGTCGATGATCTCCCTGACGTCGGAAAGGCTGCGGATCGCCTTCAGCTTGAGCAGTTTCGTTACAGCAGGGGTGCGAGGAATCGGAAACGGCGCATGGCGGTACGAGCGTCGCTATAGAGGTGCTTGCCCTTCGGCACGCTTATTCCCTTGTATTCTTTTCGATACTTGGTCGAATAAAAGGCCCGCAGTTGCTCCTCCCGCGGCAGTGGGTCGCTCCGTATGAGGCCACAGCGAATGCAGACGACGGTGCACAGAAAGCGGTTGTCCCGATCGGTCAGCGAGAGCAGACGGGCCTCCGTTGCGTCACAGAGAGTGCAGGGCTGGTCACAGACCACAGGTTCGTTCATCATCGCGGGGCTCCTCTTTTTTCGTCGTTCCTCCAGAACACCAGGCTTGTCCCCTTGATGTGTTTCAACCCCGGCCTCCGCTGGGCTTCGATCTCCTCGAGCGCCCGGGTCACCCCTTCCCAAACCCCATAGTCGTGCCAGACGATGATGCCGCCGGCATCCACGAGGTCCAGCGCCCGATCCGTATCGGATAATACGTAGTCATAGGCGTGCGAACCGTCCACGAACACCAGGGCGCAGCGCCGCCGAAAGGGCGAAAAATCAAAGGTGGCGGAGTCCCCCAGGAGCTGGGTGATCCGACCGGCGCTTTCATGTCGGCTTTCGCGGTACTTCCTTTAGCGCATGCCGGGTGTCGGCTTGTCGACGAAATGGAGCTCTCCCGTGGCCGGGACATACCTGGGTTCCGTATCGGGGTGCAGATCGAGGGTGAAGATGCGGCATCTCTGCGGGGCGTTGATCACCAGATTGAGCGTCGTTCTGCCGTCGAAGGTGCCGATCTCGAAAAGGATCGATCCCTCGGGGCAGTTCGCCGCCATATGGGCCAGAATACCCAGCTCGCTGATCCGGACGTTGCCATTTTTCGACTGATGCTCCAGAAGGCCGATGACTTTGGGCGCAACGCATCGACGCCAGTGAATCGGCGGCAGATGCGTACTCTGCATGAAGGGGGTCCGCCTTTCCCAGGCGCCTTCGCCAATAATCCCGCCACCGTTTCGACAGGGCCGAAAAGGGAAGGTAAAGATGAGTGGCATAGAATCCGTGACACCATTCCTTCAGCATGGGGTCTCCTTTCCTGAGACTCGGCCAGGCGGGGGCGACGCCGATGCGATAAGCCCTTTTGCCTTTAGATCTTCCGCTGCACGGTCATGTGCGATACGGAATCGGCAATGCCAAGCTCGACAGCTTTGTCGGCAAGCAATCTGACCGTCCAGCGACGAT
>JAFGQS010000103.1 GCA_016935565.1 Deltaproteobacteria bacterium | reverse complement strand
GTAAATAAACAATACATACCGATGCAACCATGAGTACGGAGCAACAATTTTACCGAGGCAGGGCTCGTGAGACCCTGCCTTTTTAATGAAAATAATTCGGGGACAAATAATTCGGGGACAGTATACTTATTAGCGGCTCATTATCAGATAGAAAAGATGAGAAATTAGTATGATGTCACTCGATTTCTCCCATTGTCGATCTGACGGGGAAACTTTATGAAAATGAGCAGTCGATGAAAGTCGTCAATATTGTTGAACGCGCTGATATCGACCAGGGAGCAACGATCATCAACAGAATGTTAAAGCCGCGGATCATGTACGACAAAACCATCGTCAGCCATGGTACAGTTGAACTTGCCGCATCATCGAAAGCAAAAAATTGAGGCGGAAAAGTCTCGTGCCTCTTATATGTTCCGGTTCCTTAATGTTTGAAATACGATTCCGGCCTTTCTTATCTTTCCACCACCATGGGATGGTTCCTGTATGTCCTTTCGATTTATGGCCGTTGTTTTGATTTAAAAGGCCTGACTATCTCTATGATATTGAAAGATTATCATGTCTATCTGAGGTAATTGTGTAAACGAATATGTCAGACAGCACTAGTTTCTGCCAGATGTTTGTATCCTTGCACCAAATCCGGAAATTAAATCAAAGGCTCTATCTAGATCGAAGCTTTGATAATCTCTTGGCCTCAATATCGGCTTTAACTGAGTCTCCAGCTGAGCTTGCAAACTTTCCTTGCGGGCCGGGGTTATATCAATAGGATCGTTAAAAGGTAGTCGTATCTTTTTGGTAACATATTCTTGAAGAGTATTATCGTTCAGGTTTAAATCGAGATTTGTTACTGCATAATATAAATCATAAAAGTCACGAATTGCCGCGGCTCTTCTTGTCAATGCTGCCCTGATTTTTTCTGCATATGTTTCCATAAAAGTTAAAGTATTCACTTTAATCTCTGGAACCAGCGGTTCATTGCGAAATGGATCGAGGAGAAGAGTACGGGCTTCCTTTGTTACCGGCATATCAATGAGTTCTTCACGCAGACCAATTTCAACTTTAATGCGCAAAGGTTCAAGGCTAATGTTAGCTACCGAATTATATGTAATATATGCAATGTATTGTGTTGACTCACTATGGCCCGTCAATGCCTGAGACAGATTAAAAATGGATCCCCTGCCTGTTATTTTTTCAATACATTCTTTAAAAGGTGCTATGCGCCTTCTTCTTTCCTGGCGTTTTGAGCTGGGAGGTGTCGGAATCACAAAATCAAGATCTTCACTGAGTCTATAGAAATTTGCATATACTTTACTGAGACTCGTGCCTCCTTTAAATACAACTGGTGTTTCATCTTGGTATATGTAAAACAGAAGTAATGAGCAAAAATAATCCTTTTCTACCAGACTCGCATTCAGTCCCGTTTGCCGTGCAGTAAATAAAACCGCTTCTCGAAAGAAGTCAGTATCGTTATGCAGCGAGGTTAAATTATCCGGGTATAGTGTCATTGATGATCAACGCCCAGTCTCTGTTTATCGTTCCTTTTCTGCCTCGATTAGGTACCCATGGAATAAGCGATTTTGAAGATCCCATCTTTTTCTTGAGCTTTTCGAGGGAGTTCAAGGCAAATCCCTGTTCTTCAATAAGGTAACCGATCCGTCGAATGGTTGCCTTATTGCCATACTTGAGAGTAACATTCAATAGTTCTTGAATAATGCCTGGTTCTTCTTTGAAACTCTTGATAATCCATTTGTAAGCTCGCGGAATCGTGTTATAGCGTGACCAATCATATACGGCATCCATTAAGGCTCGTGCTCTTGATACAATTGTGATCTCAATATTCTCTGTAGTCTTATATGTTTTATTCGCGCCCAATCTATTTTTAGATGTTTTTATAAAAACGAACTCAGCTCCTCCGATATTTTTTTCACCATAAATTTTATTGTTGTAAACATATATTCGGTTAGGTATTTGATCTTCGTATCCATAATAATTAAAAGCATTGGGACCACTAATCTGATATTTCCCATCATAAACCTTCATGAGTTTTGAAAGAACCAAATACTCACTCGGAGTCCATCGGCCACTGGGAGGTATGCGAGGTGGAACCAAGTACACCCCACGTTTTAGTCTAATTATCAAACCTGAGTTTGACATTCGGCTCAGTAACTTACGTTCCTGAGTTGAACTGATACCTAAAAATGGAGAAATTTCTCCTTTACGTATAGTGTCAAGCCTTTTAAGCTGAACAAAGGCCAACAACTTCATTTCCATCGGCCCAAGTATTGTCTTTTCTTTTTGCATTTTGTTGTGAGTTAATCCTCTCTCAGGGGATTTGCGCATAATATAGTACAACATAATTTCATAGTCAATTATTCATTTTATGAAAAATGGCTTAATTCGTTTGAAACATCAAATTCCTGTTTAGTTTCCATGCATCATAAAAATCCTGTTGTGTCGCTGGCACTATTGTTGAATCTTGAGTACACTTAATGCCATGTTATTGTGGATGATGTTATTGTTGCCTTCGTCGTTGCTCTCAAATCATTAATTGACATAAAGCAAAGTCATAATAGTAAATTTAATTTGATAAGAAAGAGGCATTAAGTATCCACAAAAATTCGAGATAAAGGCGGTAGAAGATTGTTTTAGCATCAGGTTAGCAAAAAATAAAAAGGGCTGCTGTCTGATTCAGTAGCCCTTTGCTTTCTCTGGTACCCCCGGCGTGATTCGAACACGCGGCACACGGATTAGGAATCCGTTGCTCTATCCTACTGAGCTACGGGGGCATATGTTCGATTTAAGGAAAAAATCTCTAACATTATTTAAAATGGGTGTCAATGAAATAACCTTTGGTCGGAGACGCAAGGGTAAAGTCGAACGGTTACAGGTCATTACGTCACACACAGAATGATAAATATTGTCACAGGCATAAGTGCCTGCAGTTGTCAGCGTTCGGTAATCAGCCTTCATTGAGGGTTGTGCAGTGGGTTTCGATGATACGTTCTTCGGTAAAGTCGCACAACAGACAGTAATCAGGTGTTATACCTTCCATGGCGTCCCGGGGCAGGCAGCCGATCAATTCCGATTCGAGAATACCGACCCCGAATGCAGCGGCTTTTTCTTTGACGGTATCGAAGACCGTGCGAATGGAGGTTTCTTTATAGTTGGTCAGATTCATCGAGACCTGGACTATGTTCCTGCTTTTCAGAGGAACACCCATTGCCTGAACGCATTTTAGGCCGCCGCTCGATTGCCGTATTGATCTGGCAATTGTTTTCGCTATCTCGATATCGTCAGTATCAAGATTGATATTGAAGGCTATAAGCGGAATTCGAGCGCCCACCGCCGTCGCGCCGCTTCGCGGATTGAAGATAGTCGGACCCGCATCGGGAACCCACAGCGGGTCATGTATCTTTTCTTTCAACTTTTCATAGCCGCCCGTTCTGAGAAAAGGCAATCTTTTTCTTGCAGGATTTAATGCGGCTTCAGCGTAGAAATAAACAGGTATATTGTTTCTTTCTGCGAAGGCCCTGCCGAATCGATGGGCCACCCCCACGGCGTCGCTCATCTCCATATCCCGTATCGGTACAAAGGGCACCACATCCACAGCCCCGTTCCGGGGATGAACGCCGGTGTGTTCCTGCATGTCGATGAGTTCTACCGCCTTATCACACGCGGCCGTCGCTGCCCTTTCGACATCTTTCGGTGAGCCGATGAAGGTTATAACACTCCTGTGGTGATCCGGGTCCATGCTGTAGTCCAGAATTTTAACACCGTCTATGCGGTGCAGTGCCTTGATGATACGTTCTAACGTATCTCTGCTTTTCCCTTCACTGAAGTTGGGAATACATTCGAGAATTTTCATTCAATCATACCTGAATTATCCTTGTTTCGGGAAGAACGACACAGGTGAGCTCCCCGCCATAGCAGGCCCCTGTATCGATGCCGATCTTGTTTGGCTGAATTAATGGGTCGGGAAGCGGGGTGTGTCCGAAGACAACGATTTTTCCGAAATCATGAAAAGAACGGATAAATTCATATCGAATCCATATCAGATCATCAACATTCTGTTTTTCCATGGGAATGCCCGATCGTATGCCCGCATGAACGAAGATATACTCGTCTGTTTCGTAATACGGTACAAGAGACTTGAAAAAATCCAGGTGGCTTTCCGGTACGTTTATCTTCTTCCCTCCGGCGGTTTCAATAAGACCGTATGATTCAATGGTTGTGTCACCACCGTTAAAGTAGAAAAGGTCACCATCTTTCCGGTGGAAGTAAAAATTGAGAAAGGTCTGTTCATGATTTCCCAGAAGGCAGACAACGTTTTTCAATTTTGATTTAAGGTTCAGAACAAACTCGACCACTCCCTTGGGGTCTGGACCTCTGTCGATATAATCGCCGATAAAGACTAACGTATCTTCTTCACCGTCGATGTCTATCCGCTCCATCATAACCTTGAGTTTGTCGAGGCACCCGTGAATGTCACCTATGGCGAATATCTTACCCATACGATCTATCCGTTTTTTTAGTCAAAGAGAGCGTTGACATAATCTTCGCTTTTGAAAACTCTCAGGTCATCAAGCCCTTCGCCAATCCCGATGTATCGAATAGGAATATTCATTTCCTTTGCGATTCTGATGACAATACCACCCTTTGCCGTTCCGTCAAGCTTTGTGAGAACGAGTCCCGTAATACCGATTTCCTCGTGAAACATCTTTGCCTGTGATAGTGCATTCTGACCGGTGGTCGCATCCACAACAAGGAGTGTCTCGTGGGGTGCACCTTCCAGCTCTCTCCCCATGATCCGCTTGATTTTTTTGAGTTCTTCCATCAGGTTGACCTTTGTGTGGAGTCTGCCGGCAGTATCGATAATCATAGCATTTGACTTTCTTGATGTGGCCGCATGGAGGGCATCGAAAACAACGGCTGAGGGATCGGCACCCATCTTCTGTTTTATCAGAGGGGCGTTCACCCGCTTGCTCCATATCTCAAGCTGTTCGATGGCAGCTGCCCGAAAGGTATCTGCCGCAACGAGCATCGTCGGAATACCGTTCCTTATATACTGATGGGCCATTTTCCCGATTGTGGTGGTTTTTCCTGTCCCGTTGACTCCCAGCACCATGATTGTGAAGATTCCGTCCCGTGGAATTTCGAGAGGCTGTTCGCTTTTCTCGAGGATGGTAATAATATACTCCTTTAAGATTTGTTTGAGCGCCTCGGGACTTTCGAGTTCCTTTCTCTTTGCCCGGTATTTCATTTCCTCGATAAGATCGTATGTGAATGCCGGTCCCAGATCGGCCATAATGAGTACTTCTTCCAGGTCTTCAAAAAGGTTTCTTGAGACAACCTTTTCTCCGAAGATCATTTCATCTACGTTCTTGACGAAGCCTTTCCGCGTCTTTGATAATCCCTGCTTCAGCCTGGAGAAGAACCCTTCCGTGTTGTTATTGTTATTTCCCATTGCATAGATTCCGTGATGATTTTTGAGTTCTTTTACATCGTTTACCGGCGGATGTAAAGTCCGTATTGGATTGCTCAGCGGGGGTATTCAGCAAGAAACAATCAGTCATGTGAGACTACTTTCCAGTGAGGAAGTAATTCCTGTCGGACGAAACTGATGACTGAGAAGCAATGTATTGTCAATTGAGGCTGACTGCCACAGAGGACGTTATGCCCTTCTTTTCCATGGTAATGCCGAAGAGATTGTCGGCGACCTCCATGCTCCTCTTATTATGAGTTACAAAGATGATCTGGGAATTTTCTGAAATTTCTTTTAACAGGTTCTTGAACAACGATACATTCCTATCGTCCAGAGCTGCATCCACTTCATCGAGAATAAGAAACGGTGACGGTTTATATATGAGGATAGCGAAGATGAGGGCTACGGCAGACATCGCCTTTTCCCCTCCTGAAAGCAGGGATACATTCTGGCGTTTCTTCCCCGGTATTTGAATATCGATATCAACGCCTGTTTCCAGAATGTTCGACTCATCAGTCAGCCTGAGTTCCCCTTTACCGCCGGGGAAAAGTCGTGGAAACACCTTCTGGAAACAGTTATTTACCTCTTCAAATGTGCTTGAAAATCTCTTTCTTGAAATTCTGTTCATCCTGCTGATGGTTTTTTGCAGGGTATCAAGGGAAGTGTTGAGATCTTCTATCTGCCCGTACAGGAAGTCATAGCGTTTCTTCAGTTCTTCATGTTCCGAGAGGGCAAGGAGGTTTACTTCACCAAAGTCTTCCACTTTTTTTCTTTCTACTTCAAGTCTGGTCCGTAAGTCCGTAACCTCATATTCATCGAGTTTATTAAAATTCGGTACGAATGTTTTCAGTTCGACATGAAACTTTTCATACACACCCCTTTTCAGGGTATCGAGATGCACATTCAACTCCTGAATTTCCATTTCTTGTCCGGTGACGTCCTTCGACAGCACGTCGAGACGATCCTTTGATTCCCGGGCTTCCGCTTCTTTCTGTCTCAGGATATCTTGTTTTTCGCCATGTGAGTCTCTCTTGTGTGCAAGCTCTTGCTCGATTATGTCACGGTTTTTATAGAGATCTACAAGACGTTCCTCTTCCCGGCTTATGTTGTTCCTGATGTCGGCAACATCGACATCCGCCATTTCTGCGTCGCGAATGTTCGATTCAACTTCATCTGTTATATCGATAATTGCGGTATTTAATCTTGCCTGTGCATCACTGTTTGCTTTATTTTTTTCTGCAAGAGACGTTGAGAGTATCTTCTCTTCCGTCATGGTTTTTTCTTTGTTTTCCAGTTCAGCTTTGACCCTGATCCATTGTTGCTGTAATGCTGAAATGACTTCATTCGCTTCATTCTCTCGTGTTTCGTATGCCCCAATGTCCTGTTCTGTCTGCTTGATTGATTCCTGTGCTTCTTTTGCTTCAGATTCGAGGCTTTCCTTGTTGAATGTAAGCACATTGACTCTCTGCTCTATCCATGTTGTTTCGCCCTCTAACCGCTCAATATCCTTTTTCTTGCTGTTGGCATTGAGATCCGACAAATGGATGTCTGCCCTCAGTTCATCGACCTGCTCGCTTAACCGGGAAATACAGGTACTCAAGTCATTTTTCCTGGCGATTTCTTTTTTGAGGCCGGTGCTAAGACGGTTCATTTCATCTTCGAGTTCAGCAATTTCTCTTCTGTTGCGAAGGAGACTATTACCGCTGTTTATAGTGCTCCCGCCGGTTAAAACGCCGTGAGGACTGATCACATCGCCCTCGGGTGTAACGAACGTGCCGCAGAAACCGTTTTGACGCCAGAGACTGACACCCTTATAGAGATCGGGAATCAATAAGACGTCTCCCAGAAGAAATTCGACAATACCTTTGAAGTTTTCTTTTGTTCGTATAACCGTATCAAGTCTGACGATTTCCGTCAGGTGATCGAGAGCCCCTGAATTGGTAAGATTATTTCTCACTTCGAGAGGAACGAAATTGCCGCGTCCCGATGAGCATTTCTTCAGATAATCGATAGCTTCAATACCGTCTTCCTGGCTTTTGACAACGACGTACTGGAGCTTCTCACCGAGGACAGCCTCGACGGCCACTTCATATTCTTTCGGTACTTGGATATGATCGGCTACCAATCCATATATTCCGTCAGTGGACAGTCCGCCTTCTTTCTGTGCCGTTAATATGGATTTGGTGCCTTCATTACACCACTCATACCCCTGCTGGAACTCTTTCAACGAATTCAGCCGTGATGATTTTGTTCCAATCTCTTCTTTGATTGTGGCAATGTTTTCATCAATAAGTTCCAGATTTAATCTGGCCTCTTCAATGTCCCGCTTGGCAATATGCTTTTTTTCTCTCAAAGCTTCGAGGTTTTCCACATCCGCTTCCAGGTTTGTCTTCAGATCAACCAGGGCATTTCTGACCGATTCGAGCTTCCTCCTATTTTCGTTTAATTCCCGTGCCTCTCTCTCGACCTTTCTTTGCAGATCCTCGATTCCCCTGGTCAACGAGTTCTGAATATTTTTAAGACGAGCATGCTCTGCCGCAATGGAGAAATGATGAGCTTTTTTCTGTTCCAATTCATCGTTGAGTCGCCCTTCCGTTGTTTTCAGGGCATCTACCTCTTCCTGATGCCTTTCGATGGCGTTTTTGATCTCTGCGATTCTTGTATCCGTCTCGATTATAAGATCTTTCAGTGATTCCAGCTCGTACTTCAACGCATCTTTTCGTTCCCGTAACGTTTCGATATCTGAAAGATTCCGTTCCTTCCGCCCTGCTATGTCCCTTATTTTTCCGTTGAAAAATTCTATTTTCTGTTCGGTGACATTTATCTCATTTTTGACATTATAAAACCGCTCCTGCGTTTGAGCGATGGAACTTTCCGCTTCGATGTGTTCCGACTTAATGGATTCTATCTGTGCTTCCAATGACTGTAAATGTGTTCTCACCTGCTCGACCTGATCATTCAATGAATTACGTGAATTCTTCAGTGCCTCGCATTGGGAAGTCAATTCAACATAAGCCTGGAGCGACAGGGTGAGCTCAAGTTCCTTTGTACTCTTCCTGAGGGCTTTATATCTTTCGGCTCTTTTTGCCTGTCGTGACGTGGAATTCATCTGGGTTTTTACTTCACTGGTAATATCTTTCAGACGGGCGATATTTTGCCGTGTCGACTCCATCTTGCGGGTCGCAGATTCTTTTCTGCTTTTATATTTCTTTACCCCCGCGGCTTCTTCAATAAATTCTCGGATATCTTCGGGTTTGGCTTCAATAAGTTTCGAGATATTTTCCTGCTCAACGATGGAGTATGTCCGTGCGCCCACACCGGTATCCATGAAGAATTCCCGAACATCAAGTAAGCGGCATGGTACTTTATTAATATGATACTCGCTTTCACCGTCACGGAAGAGCCTCCGTGAAATCATGATTTCCGAGCAGTCTGCGTATCTTTCCGGGAACTGTCGTCCATTCTTTTCAAGGACAATCGATACTTCTGCCAGTCCAACGGGGGATGCGTCTTCACTCCCATTGAATATGACGTCTTCCATTTTTTTCCCGCGGAGCGCCTTAACTCGTTGTTCACCCATGACCCATCGGATTGCATCGACGACATTACTTTTTCCGCATCCATTGGGACCGACAATGGCACTGATACCGTCAGAAAAGTTAAACAGGGTTTTTTCCTTGAAGGATTTAAATCCGACAATTTCAAGCTTTTTCAATCTCATGTAAGAAAAACCTCCGGCACCGCTCCTCAATGAGACTGGTCGGGAACGATTCATTTCTATAATCTCACATCAAATCTACGGATGACTATAGTAAAAGATACGATATTTGTAAAGAGGAAACACAACAAAATGTGTTTAAAATAATTTAAACACAATATATTGTGCTTTTAAGACGATCTTTGTCCGTTATTTTGCCTGTTTTTTCAAATTTTCCTTGACAAGGACTGAGATACGGAATAGTTACCGACGGGAATTTTCACCTGCCGAAAGGATGGTTGAAAAATGTTTCCAATTAATAAAATTAAGAGAGAAGAGGAGGTGAGAAAAAGGAAAGGATAATTTGTACTATTGGCATTAGGCATTTCAATGGCTGATGCATTCCCTTTTTCAGGGAAAAGAAGGAAAGAAAAAGTAAAATTATCGATCTACAATTCTAGGAGGGATTACATGACTACACCTATTCAACAGAAAATCAGAGATAAGAAACGGACACCTCAGCAGATTCTCGACATGCTCAAACCGGGTGACTGGGTAAATGAAGGCAGCGTCGGTGGCGATTCAACCGTATTGATGTATGAGTTGGCGCAGAGACTCGGCCCCGGTCCCAGCGATCTGAACAACATCGAATTTTGGAACTACGCAATGTTCTATCCGCATCCCGAATTTCAGGAAGTTGATCCCAAACAGCAGTATCATACGTTTCATGAATACTTTTTCTTCCCCTGGAACCGCAAAGCAAGAGACACCAATGGTGTGACAAGCTGGGCGCAATGGGGTTGGACGATGGGCATGTGGTGGCATCATTACCGCTTTGCCAATCGCATGAAAGACAAACGGGGCATCGACTGGTGGTTTAATGCTGCAACACCACCCGATGAATTCGGTTTCTATAACTGGTCGTACGGAGTCAACAACTGTAATATATTCCGTCAGACTGCGCGAAATCTTGTTGTCGAAGTTCGTGACGATTATCCATGGGCCGAAGGTGGGCGCTTCAACACCATCAATATTGATGATATTGAGTACTGGGTTGAAGTAGATACCGACAAATGGGTCTGGCCACAGATGAACGAAAAGGCCATTCAGGCTACTCCGGATGAGAAGAAGATTGCTGAGAATGTTCTCTCGATTATGAAAGACAGGGATGTTGTTCAGCTCGGTATCGGTTCACTTCCATCAGCATGTGTCTCCGCGATGGCCGATGCTGGTCTCAAAGACCTCGGCGTCCATACGGAGATGCTCAACTACGGTCTGCTTAACCTGATTGAGTCGGGACAGGTAACCAACCGTTACAAGACTCTCGACAGGGGCAAGAGCGTATGGACATTCGCTTTCCCCGTGGACAAGAAGTGGTATTATGATTCGATTCATAAAAACCAGAATCTGGCAGTCTATGATATTGATTATACAAACAACTATAATGTGCTTACCAGAATCGATAATATGATCGCCATTGATAACTGCGTAGCTGTCGACCTTCTGGGTCAACAGAGTACCGGTTTCTATGAGAAACGCCCCATTTCCAGTTCCGGCGGATATTTCCAGTTTGTTTCATTCTGTGCCCAGGCAAAGGGTGGAAGAGGCGTTGCATCAATGACATCTCGAAGCAAACACGGGACATCAAGAATCGTCCCGTTCCTGCCCGAGGGTTCATCCGTTGATGTACCTGCACAGCTTGCAAATTATGTCTGCACCGAGTACGGTATCGTCAACCTGAGAGGCCTCAACGGTTATGAGCGAGCGGCATCGTTGATTTCGATTGCCCATCCCGACGATCGCGAGTGGCTGGAAAAAGAAGCCCGTCAGCACGGTCTCCTGCCTCCGGCATTCCCCGTCAATTTCGTAGTGAAAGAAGGCGAAACGAGGAGATACCCCTCGTACGATGATAGAAGAACTTATAAGGTTCCTTCAAACAGTGCTACATGGGGTTATGATTGGGACGGCGATATGCAAACCGGAAAATAGGTTACGTTTTTCCATTTCGTATGTAACGAAGGGCCCGGGTTTTCTCCGGGCTCTTTTTTTTGTTCCAATCCGGTCACCGTGAGAAAGGTTCCCGGAATTATCGTCGACGAGTTTCAGTGTCTGTTGACCTGGTTAAAAGAACATAAATTATTTAATTCGGTTGATTCCTTTTAAAATGTCCTTGGTTTCATTATTTTTGTTATTGACAGTGTACCTAATATATAGTAGCTATCAATACTAGCGATGATCCGCAGTTTAAAAAAGCGAATTAATCTGAGACTACTTTAAAAAGTTTACAGGGGCACTCATCCAAATATGCTCGGCAGTATGAGGGGACTTTCTTCTTTCAAATACTCAGAGCAATTTCATAAACTTTAAAACAAAAATTGACATAAAAATTATTTTACTTGCGTTATTATAACGGCACTAAAAGGCTAAGAACGTATTGATAAATATACGAAAAGTGTACGTAGTTATGTTCTTTGACAACTTACTATACTAAAACACATGATGTATTTTATGCAATGTATCATCGTGACAGTTGAATCCCCTTTGACCTTTTTAACGAGAGAGGTGTCATTTTTAAATACGCCGTGAGTAGTGATCTCACGATAGACATATAACCAGGGAGATTCGATAATGTCACAGTGATTTCTACCGTTGAATATTGCTTTTTTTTCATGATGACCATGTTGTGTACGCCAGTGATCACTATTGGTAAGGCATGATCATCAACTCTCCGAACGATGCTATTGACTTTCGTACTATCTTCATATGAAAAATCATATCCTTATACCTCTACTTGCTGAGTCTGTGCTAAAACTCAACCACTTCTCCAGTAGTTTCTATCGACAATGAATGTTCCGACAGCGATCTATCACACACTATATTTCTGACAATGACTCACTCAATCTCAATTTCCCCAGTAAGATCTCTCAATAACTACTAATTACTCATGAATAAAACGCTTTTTTGTAAGCGTTCGATTCGTTTCTATGCCAACCTCGAATCCGGATATGCCCGAAGATTCTGAAAGTCTTAAGGATTGCCACGGTGGGAAGATGCATGGTTTACAATTCCCGAAGCAAGGTCATACGGTTTGATACAAAGGTTTATCCTGTATCTTCCGGTCACTGTTTGTGAACGGCATTGTATGTGCACTGACAGTAAAGGATATCCCTGCCGGTTCGTATGCCTTTGTAACTGGCTTAAGACCTATATATATGATTGTATAATATAAAATAGGAATCAATGTTTGTTGGGAATTGAAAAAAAACAAAAAAGAAAGGAGGGGGTAAAATAATATATAGTTTTTACGAATCGTAATTCGGAAGAGCTTGATTACATTGTGAACAGCAACAGTCGAGTTAAAACTAATTTATTTGATTTTGAACAGAATTAATCAAGGAGGGTAATAGAGAATGGCTCAAGAGAAAATTAAGGAAAAGTTGAAAATCACGATGACAACACCGACTCAGCAGAAGCTCAGGGATAAGACAATCACTGCAAAACAGTGGGCGGATATGGTAAAACCCGGAGAATGGATCAATCGTGGTGGCCCCGGTGCGGATACGCTTCCCACTATGGAGGCTCTGGCTGCGCGGTTCGGTGACGGTCCCGGTGACTTGAACAACATCGAGATCTGGAACCAGGCCATAATGCTCGGGAATAATTTCTTCGTAGATGCCGATCTGGAGGGGAAATACCATGTCCTCCATGAGGCATTTTTGCTGCCCACGCTTCGCGCTCAGCTGAAAAAGGGCTACAAGGCCTTTGACTGGAAGCACTGGGGATGGTCGATCGGTATGGACGCGGAGTATGCCCGTTTCCATCGGAAGGAAAAAGCAAAGCGTGTTATGGACTGGGGCGTTCAGGCAGTAGCGGTGCCCGAGGGCGGTTATGTCAATGCCAGCTACGGCGTGAATAATTTCATGATCGTTGCCAAGAGCTGCAAGAAGCTTGTCTGTGAAATCCGTGATGATTATGCCTGGTGCGAAGCCGGACGCAACATGTATCTTCCCATCGATGAAGTTGACTACTTCGTGGAAGTCGATACGAGTGAGCCGAAATACCAGTGGATGTACATACCGGAAAAGGCAATCAAGCCGGATGAAGTGCAGATGGCCATAGCGAATCACTGCCTCGAAATTATGCGCGACGGTGATTGCATCCAGGTAGGTATCGGCGCCCTTCCCACGGCGGTGGTTATCGCCCTGAGGGATTCCAACCTGAGACACCTGGGTATACACAGTGAAATGATCGGCGAGTATGCCTTCACCCTCACGGAAGCGGGAGTTGTGGACAACTCGCGGAAAAACATCGACGTCGGCAGATGCGGCTGGGCCTACATCATGCCCGTCGATACGCCGAGGTACTATGAATGGATGCACCGGAATCCCTACTTTGCCGGGTTCGATATCGGCTACACGAACAACATCCAGACCCTCTCCCAGATCGACAACATGGTGACCGTTAATAACTTCGCCGCCATGGATCTCAGGGGACAGGATGCTGCCGGAAACGTCGGCGGAAAGGTCATTTCAAGTACCGGCGGTCAGTTCCAGTTCACCCTTGGCGCTTCCATGGCCAAAGGTGGAAGGGCCATCATAGCTGCAACGTCGAGAGATGGTGCAGGCAGATCCCGCTTCTTCCCCAAACTGCCCGAGGGAAGCGTCGTTACCGTTCCCGACCAGTTGGTAACCTGGGTGTGCACGGAATACGGCATTGTCAACTTGATGGGCTGCACCGATGCCGAGAAGGCACGGAAGATCATCAGCATCGCCCATCCGGATGACCGTGACATGCTGGAAAAGGGAGCTGCAGAAATGGGCATCATGGAGAAACACTGGATGTTTGATGTTAATCCGGATCGTCGTTTCCCCACGTCCAATGAGCTGAAGAATCATAAGTATGGATACGCGCAGGTTGTCACAGGTCCCGGCGCCATTGCCAAGCTGAATGATTAAAGGGCTGTGAAAGATAGTTAAGGCAAACAGGGCAAGGTTTTACCTTGCCCTCTTGCTTTCATGACGTGCCTTTGCAGGGATGAGGGGAGGTCAATGCATGATGACAACGCCCGTTCAACAAAAAATCAGGGATAAGAAAAAGACACCTCAGCAGATCATTGACATGATCAAACCGGGCAACTGGGTTAATATGGGAAGCGTCGGCGGAGATTCCACCGTACTGACGTATGAACTGGCCAGGAGATTAGGTTCGGGTCCCGGTGATCTCAAGAATATCGAGTTCTGGAACTACGCAATTTTCTTTCCCCATTCTGAACTGCTGGAAATTGATCCGCATCAGGAATATCATTGCATTCATGAGCATTTTTTCCTGCCCTGGAGTCGCAGGGCAAGAGACAGATATAATGTCACCAGCTGGTGCCAGTGGGGATGGGCCATGGGTATGGGGTGGCATCATTACCGCTTTGCCAAGACTGAGTCAAGGGATAAAGGCATTGACTGGTGGTTCAATGCTGCAACGGCACCGGATAATCACGGTTTCTTTAACTGGTCATACGGGACGAATAACTGCCAGATCTTCCGTGAAACTGCAAAAAACCTGGTCGTTGAGGTCAGAGAGGATTATCCCTGGGCCGAGGGTGGCCGTTTCAATACTATCAATATCGATGATGTCGAATACTGGGTCGAAGTGGATTGTGATAAATGGGCATGGCCCCAGATCAATGAGAAGGCCATCGTGCCAACACCGGAAGAGAAAAAAATAGCCAAGTTTGTCCTTTCAATCATGGAAGACCGGGACGTAATTCAGCTCGGGATCGGAACACTGCCATCGGCATGTGTCGCTGCTATGGCCGATGCAGGTCTCAAAGATCTCGGCATCCACACCGAGATGCTCAATTATGGTCTCATCACGATGATTGAGTCCGGTCAGGTAACCAATGCATTCAAACCCATTGACAGGGGCAAGAGTGTTTGGACATTCGCATTTCCCGTTGATACTCAGTTGTATTACGACACGGTTCACCGCAATCAAAACCTGGCCGTTTATGACATCAACTACACCAATAATCTCTACAATCTTACCAGGATCGACAACATGATTGCCATCGACAACTGCGTTGCCGTCGATCTCATAGGACAGCAGTGCACCGGTTTCTATGACAGGCGCCCGATTTCGAGTACCGGTGGATACTTCAATTTCATTGCCTTCTGTGCCCAGTCAAAAGGTGGCAGAGGTGTTGCCACGATGACCTCGAGGAGCAAGCATGGAACCTCGAGGATTGTACCCTTCCTGCCGGAGGGTTCGTCTGTCGATGTGCCGGCTCAGCTTTCGAATTATATCTGTACCGAGTACGGTATTGTGAACCTGAGGGGCCTCAACGGATATGAGAGAACTGCGGCTTTAATTTCGATTGCCCATCCGGAGGACCGTGAGTGGCTGGAAAAAGAGGCGCATGACAATGGTCTCCTCGCTCCGAAGTTTCCTGTTTCTCAGCTTACCATAGAAGGCGAAACACGGAGATATCCGAGTTACAAAGAAAGAAGAAAATACAAGACGCCGTATAGCGGAGAGATCTGGGGATACGATTGGGATCCCTGCCAATCAGCAAAGTAAGTCAAGTCCGGGAGACTGTCCGAGGATACTCTTCTGCTTCGGCTTTGGCGTGAGCTCAGTCGAAGGGGCAGCTGCAAAATCCGCGCACTGCGTTAGTAAGACTAAAGCCTCCTCACCGCAGGCGCAGCTGCGCTTTGGTGCTTTTGGCCGCGCCGCATTCGGAAGACAGATTATGCCCGATAGAACAAGTAAAAAATACCGCCTGTCAGCGGCAATACCCCTTCCGCTGGCCGTTTGGTTGCTTTGGTTTTGTTGTATAATTCCTTTCCATAATTCTCAGAATACACAGGAAAATGCCGGCAATGTTACTGCTATAGCGTCCTCTGAGAGATGAAATAGATAGTGCGTGACGTTATATTTATCTTGACAGATAATGATCATTCCATTTATTGATAGAGCACTATTTAGGCAGTAAACTGTTCGCGGGGGATGAAAAACCGTTTTTCCTCTTGACAAATAAATAATGAATCTGATATGTGTTTTACAATCGTGTACTGTGTACCTCTTGATAGGCAGAGAGGTATCAGATTAGAGGGGGGCAATTCATTTCATTTCTACTAACCCAATCGAGATCCGTTAACACAATTGGATAAATTTATAAAATGAAAGGGGGTGTAAAAGAGGTTAGAAATAGTGACAGCATAATGATGTATGGGGCTTAAGTAGATTTAACAAAATTTTTTGCAATATT
>JAFGQS010000102.1 GCA_016935565.1 Deltaproteobacteria bacterium | reverse complement strand
GTATTGTTTCCCATAAATTCCGGTGTTCCCCATGTAATCATATTCAGGGACTGTGTCATTGAAATGTCTGTCGATGAGGTTGATCAGATTGGAAAATATGTCAGGTTTCATAAGGCGTTTAAGCCGAACGGAACGAACGTTGATTTTGTTGAAGTAATGGGACCCCGTCTTATACGAGTCCGCACCTATGAGAGGGGTGTTGAAGCGGAGACCATGGCGTGTGGTACCGGTGCGGTGGCCTCAGCGATTATCAGCCATATCTACAAAAAAATTGGTGATCCGCCGATCGCCGTTCAGATGCCGGGAGGTGTCATGGTGGTCGATTTTCAAAAGGAGAATGATTATATTAAAGATGTATGGCTCATGGGAGACGTGAAACGGACCTATGAAGGAGAGATTATCGGAGTAGAATAATGAATATCGAGATAGAAACAAACGCTGCGAGGATTCAACAACTTCCGCCGTATCTCTTTGCAAGGATTGATGAAATAAAGCAACGTGCCATTGCATCGGGTGTTGATATAATCGATCTGGGAGTCGGTGATCCTGATCTCAGTCCACCGAGGTCCGTTATCGATTCTCTCATGCATGCAGCTGAAGACAAAGGCGCTCATCATTACTCATCTTACGTTGGCATACCCGAATTGAGGGATGCATTTGCGAAATGGTTTGAAAAACGGTTCGGTGTTGCTGTCGATCCGGAGTGTGAAGTGCTTCCTTTGCTCGGGTCAAAAGAAGGTATCGGTCACATATTCTTGTCTCACGTCGATCCCGGCGATGAGGTTCTCATACCTGATCCCGGTTATCCTGTCTACACGGCGGGCACTATTCTTGCCGGAGCGTTACCTCGATATTTTCGTTTGCGACATGAAAGTGATTACCTTCCCGATATCGATGAGTTGGAAGATTTGGTGTCATACAATACAAGAATGCTGTGGTTAAACTATCCGTCAAATCCAACCACCGCTATGGCTGATATGGAAACATTTCAAAAAATTGTGAAGTTTGCGAAAGAGCATGGGATACTTGTGTGTCATGATATGGCCTACTCGGAAATTACATATGATGGAAAGGCGGCGATTAGTTTTCTTCAAACAGCTGGTGGAAAGGAAGTGGGAGTTGAATTTCATTCTCTTTCAAAGACGTTCTGTATGCCGGGATGGCGTGTCGGTTTTGCTGTCGGAAACGCTGAAGTCATTAAGGCACTGGCAAAAGTTAAGACAAACCTGGATTCGGGAATATTTATACCCGTTCAGAAAGCGGCGATTACCGCTCTTTTGGAGTGCGAAGAAGATGCGAAAAAGCTGTGTGACGTATTTAAAACAAGGCGAAATCGTTTTGTTGAAGGATTACGGGATATTGGCTGGAATGTTCCATTACCTTCATCGACATTTTACATATGGGCAAAAATTCCTTCCGATTACGACTCAATGGAATTCTGTACCTTATTGTTGGAAAAAGCCGGTATTGTCTGTACACCCGGTGTTGGTTTCGGCAACTTTGGTGAAGGTTTTGTCAGAATGAGTCTTACCGTATCCGATGAAAGGCTGGATTTAGCACTTAATCGCTTAAAAAATATGAACATTACATGGTCGTAAAGGAGGTTGTGAGTGTCCCGCCCAAAAAATTTTGTTAGTGACTTCCGTGACCATCCGCGGGAGTCGTGCGGTGTGTTCGGGATATTCGGAGATCCGAAGGCTGCCGAGCATACATACCTCGGGCTTTATGCGCTTCAACATCGAGGCCAGGAAAGTTCGGGGATTGCTGCATCTAACGGTAATGAAATTGTACTTCACAAGGACATGGGACTGGTGTGGTCTGTATTTTCAGATCCTTATATCATGCCGAAGTTGGCGGGATCGTCAGCCATCGGTCATAATCGCTATTCGACAACAGGTTCGTCGGGGCTCAAGAATGCGCAACCGCTCCTGATACAATTTAAGGGCGGGCAGCTAGCGGCGGCACATAATGGGAATCTGGTCAACGCAGCCGAGTTGCGCAGATCGATGGAAGAGCGGGGATCGATCTTTCAGACGACATCGGACAGCGAAATTGTACTTCATCTTATTGCACGATCAAAAAAAGATTCAATTGAGGAAATGATCATTGATGCACTGATGAAGATTGAGGGCGCATATTGCTTTGTCTTCCTTACGCCTTCGAAATTGATTGCTGCCCGGGATCCCCACGGGTTCAGACCGCTCTGTCTCGGGAATGCAGGCGGTGCCTCCGTTGTGGCGTCCGAATCCTGTGCTCTCGACATTATCGGTGCGGATTACACGAGAGGCGTCGAACCGGGTGAAGTTATTACTGTTGATAAAGAAGGTATGGAGTCTAAGAAGTTGCCGTCTGGATCACGGAGTGCTTTATGTATATTTGAATATATTTATTTTTCTCGGCCTGATAGCATAATATTTGATGAAAAGGTTGACAAAACCAGAAGACAACTGGGCAAAAAGCTTGCTGAAGAGGCCCCTGCCGATGCGGATATTGTTATTGCAATTCCCGATTCGGCAAATACGGCAGCCCTTGGGTATGCACAGGCCTCGGGACTGCGATTCGAGATCGGCCTCATTCGAAATCATTACGTAGGGCGCAGTTTTATCGCACCACATCAGAGAGAAAGAGATCTGGATGTGAAGGTAAAGTTTAACCCCGTCACCGGGGTATTGAGGAAGAAACGTGTCGTTGTCGTAGAAGATTCTATCGTTCGCGGCACAACATTAAAAAAACTGGTTCGTCTTATACGACATGCCGGTGCAGCCGAAGTCCATGTCAGAGTGAGCTCTCCACCCGTTGTCTCTCCGTGTTTTTATGGAATTGATATATCGAGTCGGGGAGAGCTCATTGCTTCCTCCAAGTGCATCGGAGACATCCGGCAATACATAGGAGCGGATTCTCTGGCTTATCTGTCGGTGAAAGGGATGCTCAGCGCTGTCCCGGAGGGAGGCTTACACTGTACGGCCTGTTTCAGCGGGGATTATCCAACGGCAACTCCCGTTAATTTCAGTAAAGAATTATTTTCAGCAGGGGCGAAAAAAACTCATGACATGTAAAGAACGGCCACCGTTACCAGCGTCATTTTATGAAATTAGAAACGTGACTACTCGTTTTGTAAACTGAGATGAAACGTTTACGTGCCGAAGGCGGGTATAAAAGATTGATAAATATTCCTAACGATGTCCTGCCTTGTCGGCGGTGTGATTCATTGAGGTCGAAACGGCTGTAAGATTATGTGGCCGGTCCGGCAGAATACAAAGGTAGAACATGGCACAAAAAGCAATACTTGTACTAGAAGACGGTAGAATATTTGAAGGCACGTCCTTTGGTATGCCCGGGGAACATTACGGCGAAGTAGTATTCAATACCGGAATGACCGGTTATCAGGAGGTACTGACCGATCCGTCGTATGAAGGCCAGATTGTTGTCATGACATATCCTCTGATCGGTAATTACGGCATTAATGAGAAAGACTCGGAGTCACGTTCAATCTGGCTGGAAGGTTTTGTGGTCAATGAGTTGTGCCGGAAGCCCAGCAACTGGAGGTCGGAAAAAGACCTCGAATCTTTTTTAAAAGAATACAGCATCATGGGAATCGAGGGGATCGATACACGGGCCCTTACCAAACACATACGGGAAGCAGGTTCCATGAGGGCCGTTATCTCGACAATTGACCAGGACACGCAATCTCTCATTGAAAAGGTAAAAGCTTCCCCCGATCTTATCGGCAGGGACCTGGTCAGGGAAGTAACCTGCGAGAAACCATATGTCATGGCTGAAAGGGGAGCCCTTCATGTAGTTGTATTAGACTATGGTTTGAAATACAGCATACTTGAGCAGCTTATCAATGTCGGATGCCGTATCACCGTTGTACCGGCGGATACAACCGCCAGTGAAGTAATGAAGCTCCGTCCAGACGGCGTTCTTCTGTCGAATGGGCCCGGTGATCCAGCCGCTGTAACATATGCGGTTGATACAATCCGCAAGTTACTGGACATTGGAACGCTGCCCATATTCGGTATCTGTCTGGGGCATCAACTGATCGGTCTTGCACTGGGTGGCAACACATATAAGCTCAAATTCGGTCATCACGGGGAAAATCATCCGGTAAAAGATCTGGCAACGGGAAAGATTGACATTACCGTTCAGAACCACGGGTTCTGTGTTGATATAGACTCACTGGATAAGGAGACAATAGAGATTACCCATATGAATCTCAACGATAATACACTGGAGGGGATGAGACACCGTGAATTACCGTTATTCTCGGTTCAATTTCATCCCGAAGCGGGGCCTGGCCCCCATGATGCCCGACATCTTTTCGGCCGTTTTGTCGAACTGATAAAAAAGAAATGAGCAGGGGTTGATACATGAAAGAATTAGTTGCCGTACTTGATTTCGGTTCGCAGTATGCCCAGCTTATCGCACGAAGGATACGAGAACTCGGTGTGTATTCCGAAATCGTTCATCACGGTGTTACCAGGGATGAGCTGATAGAAATGAATCCGAAAGCATTGATTTTATCGGGTGGGCCGGCTTCCGTTCTCGACCCGGAACATCCCACAATGGATGAACGAATCCTGGATCTCAATGTTCCTATATTCGGCATATGCTATGGAATGCAACTGCTGGCACTGTTGTTGAGTGGCACCGTGGATAAGGGGAGGAGCGGTGAATACGGGCCGGCTCGGCTGGATGTCGCAGATGATACTTCAATCTTCAACGGATTGGCACAGCAGCTCGACGTCTGGATGAGTCATGGCGATCATGTGACGATCGTGCCCGATGGCTATAAAATGCTGGCGCAAACCGCTACCTGCTCCGTTGCCTCCATGGGTAACGATACCAAAAAGATATACGGAGTCCAGTTTCATCCCGAAGTCGTTCACACGCTTCAGGGAATGGATATGCTTCGGAATTTTCTTTACCGTGTTGCCGGCTGCCGGGGCGGCTGGACCATGACGAAGTTTATCGAAGAATCTATTGAACGAATACGATCCCAGGTTGCTGACTCGAATGTTATTTGCGCTCTCTCCGGCGGAGTCGACTCCGCAGTTGTGGCAGCACTTATCGACCGCGCTATCGGCGACCGGATGAAAGCGGTTTTTGTAGATAACGGACTACTCAGGGCGCGCGAAGTCGATGATATTCAATCCATGTTTACCGATGATTATCCGCTGCATATTACAATCGTTGATGCAAAGAAGGAATTTCTGGAGGCATTGCAAGGGGTTACTGATCCGGAAGAGAAGAGAAAGATAATCGGAGAAACGTTTATCAGAATTTTTCAGGCCGAAACAAAAGACATCAACCATGCCGATTTTCTGGCCCAGGGCACCCTCTATCCGGACGTCATTGAAAGCCGTTCCGCTCATGGAGGACCGTCGGCAATGATTAAAAGTCATCATAATGTGGGAGGTCTTCCTGAAGATCTGCAGTTCGCGTTGATCGAGCCCCTGAAAGAGCTCTTTAAGGATGAAGTGAGAATTCTCGGTAAAGAGTTAGGTCTGCCTGAAAAGCTTTTAAAACGGAAACCGTTCCCCGGCCCGGGGCTGGCTGTGCGCATCATCGGTGACGTGACGGAGGAAAGCCTGGAGGTGCTCCGTCATGCCGATAGCGTCGTCAAGGAAGAAATACTCAAGTACGAACATTTCGAAGATGTGTGGCAGGCTTTTGCCGTACTGTTGCCGGTCAAAACCGTTGGCGTTATGGGGGATGAACGGACGTACGCAAATGTGATCGCCATAAGGATTGTGTCAAGCCTTGACGGCATGACGGCGGATTGGATGAGACTACCCCATGATGTCCTGACACGCATGTCATCGAGAATTATCAACGAAGTACACGGTGTGAATCGAGTCGTATACGATATCAGCTCGAAACCGCCGAGTACGATAGAATGGGAATAAAATAAAAGATGCCCAAGCGAACGGATATCAAAAAAATACTCCTTATCGGATCAGGTCCTATCGTCATAGGCCAGGCTTGTGAATTTGATTATTCCGGTACCCAGGCCTGCAAGGCTCTGCGGGAAGAAGGCTATGAAGTTGTCCTTCTGAATTCTAATCCCGCCACCATTATGACGGACCCTGAGATGGCGGATCATACATATATCGAACCGATAACGGCTGATGTTCTTGAAAAGATTGTCGAGAAGGAACGCCCCGATGCGGTTCTGGCCACCCTCGGTGGTCAGACAGCTTTAAATACGGCAGTCGAAGTTGCCGAACGAGGAGTATTCGAACGGCTTGGTATTGAAATGATCGGTGCGAATCTGGACGCTATTAAGAAGGCAGAGGACCGGGATGAGTTTAAAAAGGCAATGGCCGAAATCAACCTGGAAGTACCGAGAAGCGGAATAGCCAGTACGATGGAGGAAGCTCGAAATATCATCAAGGATATCGGCTTTCCCGTGGTTATTCGACCGAGTTTTACCCTTGGTGGTACCGGAGGTTCCCTTGTCTACAATGTTGAAGAATTTGAAGAGTCAGCGTCACTCGGCTTAGAAAAAAGTATGATAAGCGAGATACTCATCGAAGAATCCGTCCTCGGATGGAAAGAATTTGAGCTCGAGGTCATGAGAGATAACAGGGATAATGTTGTCATTATTTGTTCCATAGAAAACGTCGATCCCATGGGAATTCATACCGGTGATTCTGTTACCGTTGCACCCGCCCAGACCCTGACGGACAGAGAATATCAGAAACTCCGTAACGCCGCTGTTGCCGTGATACGGAAAATAGGTGTTGAAACGGGAGGATCGAATATTCAGTTTGCAGTACACCCCGAGACGGGACGTATGGCGGTCATAGAAATGAACCCCCGTGTTTCACGATCCTCTGCCCTTGCCTCAAAGGCGACGGGCTTTCCCATAGCAAAAATTGCGGCCAAACTTGCTGTCGGCTACAGTCTTGATGAAATACGGAATGATATTACGCTGAAGACTCCCGCATCATTCGAGCCGACCATTGACTACTGTGTCGTTAAAATTCCCCGTTTTGCCTTCGAAAAATTTCCGGGAGCGGATGATACGCTTACCATATCAATGAAATCCGTCGGGGAGACAATGGCAATCGGGAGAACATTCAAAGAAGCGCTCCAGAAGGGATTCAGAGGTTTGGAAATCGGTATTCACGGGTATGAATCCACATTGAAACAGAAGCCGGACCCCGATCGAATTGAAGCACTGCTCGTACGGCCGACGCCGGAACGGTTTTTTTACATCAAGGATGCCATGCAAATGGGTTTCTCTGTCGAACAGATTGCCGAACTTACCCATATCGATCCATGGTTCCTGCACAACATCGAGGAGATCGTAAGTATGGAAAAGACCCTTGAGGCTTTTACAGAGTCCAACGGTATTACGGAGAATGCTCTCCGTGCAGCCAAGCGGTTCGGTTTCTCCGATATGCAAATGAGCACTATAACCGGCATAAGTGAATCCGAGATACGGTCTCTCAGGGTACAGAAGGGAATAAAACCGGTTTATAAACTGGTTGATACCTGTGCCGCCGAATTCGAGGCATATACACCGTACTATTATTCCACATATGAGGAAGAGGATGAAAGCAGGACGGGAGATGCAAAGAAAATAATGATTATTGGGGGCGGACCCAACAGGATCGGTCAGGGTATTGAGTTTGATTATTGCTGTGTCCACGCATCAATGGCCCTGAGAGAACTGGGGTACGAGACGATTATGGTTAATTCCAATCCCGAAACGGTTTCTACAGACTATGATATTTCAGACAAGCTCTATTTTGAACCGCTGACGCTGGAAGATGTCCTGAATATCGTTGAGGTGGAGAAGCCGGAAGGTGTGGTTGTCCAGCTGGGAGGGCAGACGCCTTTAAATCTCTCACTGGCCCTTGCTCGAAACGGCGTGAACATCCTTGGTACATCACCTGAGGCTATTGACCGTGCGGAAGACAGAAAGCTCTTTAAGGAAATGGCAGACAAGATCCGGATCAAACAACCGAGAAGTGACACGGCACTGTCTCTGGAAGAAGCGGAAAAGGTCGTAGAAAGAATAGGATATCCCGTGCTCATCAGACCCTCGTATGTCCTCGGTGGCCGGGCCATGGCAGTCGTCTGGAGCCCGGCTGACCTGGCGGGATTCCTGAAAGAAGCCTTTGAAGCATCCGCCGATCATCCTATTCTGATCGACGAATTTCTTGAAGATGCGATTGAAGTTGATGTGGATGCCGTGTCGGATGGACATGATGTTATTATCGGTGGTGTTATGGAACACATAGAGCAAGCCGGCATCCATTCGGGAGACAGTGCCATGGTTCTCCCCACGTATTCTCTCGCTAACGAAACGGTAACTGCGATTAAAGAGAAGACGCGACACATTGCCAGGGAACTCGGCGTCAGGGGGCTTCTCAATATTCAGTATGCCGTGCGAGGCAATGATATTTATATTCTGGAGGTAAATCCAAGGGCATCACGAACGGTTCCCTTCGTATCAAAGGCGACGGGTTTGCCGTTCGCCAAGATAGCGACACGAATCATGGCGGGTCTATCCCTGAGGGAGCAGGGGATTACGAGCGATCCCATGCCCACGTATTTTTCAGTAAAAGAATCGGTTCTCCCCTTCGCGAGATTTCCAGGGGTTGACACCATACTGGGGCCTGAAATGAAATCTACCGGTGAAGTCATGGGGATCGATCAGGACATAGGACTGGCATTTGCGAAAAGCCAGATTGCAGCGGGTCAAATGGTACCGGATTCTGGGACGGTGTTCCTGAGCGTTAAGGATTCCGATAAGCCGTCTATCGTAGCTCTGGGTAAAAAGTTTGAGGAAATGGGTTTTGAAATATTATCGACCCCGGGAACGGCGCGGGTGCTCATGGATCGAGGAATCAAGGTAGCCTGCCTTCCGAAACTTGCCGAGGGTCGACCGAATATTCTCGATTACATAAAAAACAGAAACGTTAATCTCCTGATTAATACACCGAGCGGCCCGCTACCGCGTCGCGATGAAGTATCTATTCGGAGTATAGCCGTATCGTACGGTATCCCCCTGGTGACGACAATTTCGGGAGCTGCGGCCATGGCAAATGCAATCAGATCCTTAAGGAGTGGATGCTGCAATATTCGATCTCTCCAGGAAATTTACGCTTCTCAAGAGGAGGATAGTTTTAGATGAAGTTATTGGAAAGGATCAGTACCGGTTTGAAAGGACTGGATGAAATTGTCGATAATTTGCGGATCGGTGACAACGTCGTATGGCGGGTGGATGACGTCGAAGAATATGCATGTTTTGTCCAGAGTTACGTGAGCAAGGCCATCAAAGACGACAGAAGAATCGTCTACATGCGGTTTGCCCATCATAAACCACTGGTGAAACAGCATCCCAATGTTGTGATCCATCATCTGGATGCGGGAGGCGGCTTCGAGTCATTTTCGACGGAAGTCCATACTATTTTGACAAAAGAAGGGAAGGGCGTTTTCTATGTTTTTGACTGTTTGTCCGATTTATTGTCGGCATGGTCCACTGACCTCATGATTGGAAACTTCTTTATGATTACCTGTCCCTATCTCTTCGAGCTTGATACCATTGCTTACTTTGCGATTATCAGAGACAGTCATTCTTATCAAACGGTCGCCCGTATTCGAGAGACAACACAGATACTGCTCGACGTCTATAGAGACAAGGGACTTTTCTATGTACACCCCTTAAAGGTGTGGCAGCGATATTCTCCAACCATGTTTCTTCCCCATTTGCAGGAAGGGGACCAGTTTATTCCTATCGCAAACAGTATTGATGCGGCTCAGCTCTTTTCCCACATATCACGACAAACAATGGAACGGGCAAGACGGAAACTGGATGCCTGGGACCGACTGTTTATACGAGCTCAGGAGTTATTGGATCAACCCTGGGAATCCGGGGAGAAACAGGACATGATCGATAGAATATGCCGAATAATGCTGACGCGGGAGCCGAGAATGTCCATACTCGTCAAAGAAAAATTTTCCCTTGAGGATTTACTGCGAATCAGGGAACGGTTAATCGGTACCGGCTTTCTCGGCGGGAAAGCAGTGGGAATGTTACTTGCGAGAAAAATCCTGTCGGAAGATCTTTCTTTTGATTGGAACGAGGTTTTAGAACCCCACGATTCGTTCTATATTGGTTCCGATGTCTTTTACACGTATATCGTGCAGAACGGTTGGTGGAAATTACGCATGGAGCAAAAAACGAAGGAAGGATACTTTGATACAGCCCGGATCCTTGCGGAAAAAATGAATAACGGGGAATTCCCTGGAGAGATCAAAGAACAATTTTTCGAAATTGTAGAATATTTCGGGCAATCGCCGTTTATTGTCCGTTCCAGCAGCCTGCTCGAAGACGCATTTGGTAATGCATTCGCCGGCAAATATGTAAGTATTTTTTGTGTTAATCAGGGAAGCCCCGAGGAACGATATGCACAGTTTGAAGATGCCGTTCGGCGAATTTACGCAAGCACCATGAATGAGAATGCCCTCGTGTATCGTCTCCAGAGAGGGCTGGAAAATGAAGATGAACAAATGGCTTTATTGGTTCAGCGGGTATCGGGATCGTACAGGAAGCACTACGCGTTTCCCGATATCGGAGGGGTCGGCATTTCCTATAATACCTTTGTCTGGAAGTCCGCTATGGATCCTCGCGCCGGGATGCTCAGACTGGTTTTTGGGCTGGGAACGCGGGCGGTGAACCGTGTCGAGGGCGATTATCCCCGTATTGTTGCTCTTGATGAACCATTAATGAAACCGCATTCCGGCATGGAGGATACACGAAAGTTCTCACAGCGTGAGGTGGATGTGTTGAGTCTGAAAGAAAACGAATTGCAGACGGTTCAATTGTTGAAACTCATGGGAGAAAATCTGAATATTCCTATGGATCGTATAGCGGTAAGAGATCATGAAACCAATCAAAGATTGAAGGAACTGGGAATTAAAGGACAGGAAGCATGGATCATTACGTTTGATGATTTGCTGTCAAACACCTCGTTTACGTCAATTATGCGGAAAATGCTTCAAAAACTGGAAACGATCTATCAGTACCCTGTCGATATTGAGTTTACCGTTAATTTTGCAAAAAATGGAACGTTTCAAATCAATCTTGTTCAATGCAGGCCGTTACAGACAATGGGACAGGAAAAAAAGGTAGAATTTCCGGAGAGTATGAACGGAGAAAGAATCCTTTTCAGGTCGGAAGGCAGATTTATGGGGGGCTCCATATATCAGGCAATTCGAAGAATTATATCTGTGGATCCGAGACAGTATAATAATCTGTCATTGCCAAGGAAATATGAAGTGGCACGATTGATAGGAAAACTGAACAGGAAAATCCATGACAGAGAGCGAACTCCCACGATGCTGCTGGGTCCGGGAAGATGGGGGTCATCAACTCCTTCTCTCGGGATTCCCGTAAGTTTTTCGGAAATAAATAACATTACCGTACTGGGTGAAATTGCATACGTTGATGCCAATTTAATTCCGGAACTCTCATACGGCACTCATTTTTTCCAGGATCTTGTTGAAATGGAAATATTTTATGTAGCACTCTTCCCGGGAGACGAGAATGTTATCTATAACGAAGAGTATTTGAACGGCTTGCCGAACTCCTTAGAAACAATTATGCCGGATGCGAATGAATACGTTAATGTAGTGAAAGTATATGATGTTGAAAAGGAAGACATTCAAATTGTGGCGGATGTAGTATCGCAGAAGGTGATGTGCTTTCATTAAGTGTTAAAATTGCAAAGCGTGACAATGAAAATTACATACATGAGCGTGGAATGTAACGAGTAGGGCAGAATAAAATCAATGGTGAACGATTATTTAAAAAAAAGAGGTAACCGTGCGATGAAAAAGACTGCCACCCTCATTGTTGATGGAAAGTCTTATGAACTGCCTGTTATGGTAGGAACTGACGGAAATCGGGCGATTGATATTTCCCGACTCCGTAAGGAAACAGGACTTATTACATATGACCCGGGATTCGGTAACACAGGCAGTTGTACGAGCAGCATATCCTATATGGATGGTGAGAAGGGAATCCTGCGATATCGGGGCATTCCCATCGAACGACTGGCAGAACACTCCAGCTTTATTGAAACGGCCTTTCTCTTAATCACCGGGGAATTGCCGACGAAAGAAGAACTTTCTGACTTTTCAGCCATGCTGAATGATCATTCTCTCGTACATGAAGATATGCGTCACTTCTTCGAACGATATCCCAGGGGTGCGCATCCGATGGGCATTCTTTCATCGATGGTCAATGCCTTAAGGGCCTTCTATCCTGAAATTCCGGAACGGTCGGAAGAAGCCGAGATTAACAAAGCGTTTGCACGGCTTCTTTCGAAGCTGAGAACCATGGCTGCCATGTCATACAGAATATCCAAGGGAATGCCGGTTGTATATCCGTCATATTTTTTAAGCTACTGTGCAAATTTTCTTAATATGATGTTCGACTCGGCAGTCCGTCCCTATGTCATTGATGAGGATATGGTGAGTGCCCTCAATGTTTTCTGGATTCTCCATGCGGACCATGAACAGAATTGTTCTACGTCGGCTGTGCGTCTCGTAGGAAGTGCCCGGGTAAATCTCTATGCGGCAATCTCGACAGGTATCAGTGCTCTGTGGGGCCCACTGCATGGCGGTGCGAACCAGGCGGTCGTCGAGATGCTCCAGGAGATTTATGACAGAGGTGGTGATCCGGCACCGTTCGTTGCGAGAGCAAAGGACAAAAATGATCCGTTTCGCTTGATGGGATTCGGTCATAGTATTTACAAGAATTACGATCCCCGGGGCCGAATCATGAAGAAAATGTGCTACAGAATTCTGGAAAAACGTGACTTTAATGATCCGCTTCTCGATATTGCCATGAAACTTGAGGAAACAGCCCTGAGAGATTCATATTTCATTGATAACAAACTGTATCCCAATATTGACTTTTACAGCGGTATGTTTCTCAGGGCAATAGGTATCCCTCTTGATATGTTTACGGTTATGTTCGCCATCGGCCGATTGCCAGGATGGATCAGTCAGTGGAAAGAAAGCCGCGAGGATCCAAGGGGAAAACTCTGTCGCCCCCGTCAGGTTTATAGTGGCCCGGGAAAAAGAGATTATATTCCCATTCCAGAGCGGAAACCGAAAGAAGTAAATGGAAGAAGACTTTATCCGCAATCGGTTGAAAAAACATTCGAAACAAAATACCGATCTTCTGCGTCGTATTTGTGATTCTTACACGTGTGATTGTCATAATCAGGGTTTTTGGCTGGTACTATGGTGGATTATAAAATTGTATTGACATAACAAACTCATTTTGCCTATACTTCTCGCCCAAAAAGGAGGTTTCATCACAATTTCATCCCTCCACTTATCAGATACCTCCGGTCGGAGTGTTGAATATAAACAATGACTTAAAAAACCGCAAGAATAATGTCGTTTGCTGATATGGATAGACACTATACTACAAATCGTTGTGTCGGTAACTTGGTCATAGAACAAGGATTTGCCTTCAACGGTTGATTCTTGGACGAATGCAATGAAAATAGATGCTGAAACGGGTACGCAAAGTTGACCATTTTCAGATTTTTAAACTGTAAATAAAGGCGAGGAGAAAGATTATGGGAAGACTGTTTGGAACGGACGGTGTAAGGGGGGTAGCCAATGAGTATCCGATGACCTCCGAGATGGCCTTAAACATCGGAAGAGCAACGGCACATCTTTTCAAGAGGAAAGGACATAATCCAAGCATAATAATCGGCAAAGACACGCGTATCTCAGGTTATGTCCTTGAAAATGCTCTTGTATCGGGCATATGCTCAATGGGAGTCAACGCGGTTCTGGTAGGAACAATGCCTACCCCCGGAATAGCTTATCTGACAAGTAACATGCGCGCTGACGCGGGTATCGTGATATCTGCATCCCATAATCCCTTCCAGGATAACGGAATAAAAATCTTTTCAAATGATGGATATAAATTGCCCGATGAAAAGGAAGACGAAATCGAAAACCTGATCAACTCAAACAATATGCAGACACTTCACCCCTCTCCCCATGAACTTGGGAAGGCTTACAGGATCGAAGGGGCAAGAGATCGATATATTGTCTTTCTGAAGAATACTTTTCCAAAGGAATATACGCTGGAGGGAACCAGGATAGTGCTGGACTGTTCTCATGGGGCTACCTACCGGGTAGCACCTCAGACATTTTTTGAGCTTGGTGCCGAAGTGATCACGTTATTTGCAGAGCCAAACGGGAAGAATATCAACGACAACTGTGGCTCACAACATCCTGAGAAATTAGCGGAAGAAGTGATAAAGCAAAAAGCAGACGTTGGTTTTGCCTTTGATGGTGATGGGGACCGGCTCATTGCAGTTGACGAAAAGGGACAGGTGCTGACGGGAGACCAGATTATGGCGCTCTGTGCAAAAGTCATGAAAGCAGAAGGTTCCCTTGATAATAACATCATTGTAAGCACCGTCATGAGTAACATAGGTCTCGGCGTTGCCCTCAAGTCTCTCGGCATAGAGCAAGTCTCAACGAAGGTAGGTGACCGGTACGTACTGGAAGAGATGAGAGCGAGAGGTGCTTCGATCGGTGGAGAGGAATCGGGACACCTTATTTTTCTCCACCATCATACGACAGGCGATGGCATTGTCTCGGCATTGCAGGTTATGGGGGCAATGCTGAAGAATGGAAAGCCCCTGTCGGAACTTGCACGTATAATGAAGGTGTATCCGCAAAAGCTGATCAATGTTGACGTAAAATCCAAGCCGGATATATCGGAGGTACCCGAAATCGTAAAAGCCATCGAATCTGTTGAGAAAAAACTGGGAGATACGGGAAGGGTTCTTGTCAGATACTCGGGAACGCAGAATATGTGTCGGGTTATGGTAGAAGGACCCTCCGATACGGAGACGGAGAAATACTGCAGTCAGATTGCTGACATCATCAAAAAAACCATCGGTTGATGATATGCGACCAGGACGATGTAACAGGAAGAGAGATTCACAATCACTGAGTTGAGGAGTGGAACGTATGTCCTTTAAAGTATTGATAACAAGAGATTTTGAGCAGATGAGTGCGGTCGGAGCTGATATCGTTATCGAGGATGTTGTAAGTACCCTTGATAGACGGGATAATTATGTCATGGGATTAGCGACGGGCAATTCACCTACCGGCCTGTATAAACTGCTTGCCAAGGCGGCCGGTGAGGGAAAATTTGATCCTACAAAGGTCGAAAGTTTCAATCTGGATGAATATGTTGGTCTCCCCGGAGAAAACGCCCAGCAGCGTGCGCTTCATCCCGAAAGTTACAGTTTCTTTATGATTCAGGAACTCTTCGGACTCTTACCGACAAAATTTAAAGAGACGAACGTCCCCTGGGGTACTTTGATCGATCAGGACAGGCTTGAAGAAGAACTGAAAGCGAATCCGAATGACTGGGAAGAACAGGGAAAGGATAATGGCAAAGCCATCGTCATCCGGAAGGATGCCAAATCATCGTATCTCTCCTGGGTAAGAGATGAAGTACTCGATTCCTACGCGGAGAAAATCGAAGAGCGGGGAGGAATTGACCTACACATCGTCGGAGTGGGTGGAAAAGGCCATGTGGCGTTCCATGAGTCGGGTATTCCTTTTGAGGGCAACCGGATGCTCCTTGTCCGGCTCGACGACAACACTGTTTCGAATGCCGTTGAAGACGGGCATTTCAGCAGCAAAAACAAAAGTCCCTGGTATGCAATTTCTATGGGTGCCGAGCTCGTCTATCAGGCAAAAAAGGTGGTTCTTCTTGCAAGCGGAAAGAGAAAGGCGGGTCCTGTCGCTGAATCGCTGCTGAACGATCCTTCGCCGATGATCCCCATATCCTATGGACAGGTTTTTTCGAATAACGGCGGTGAAATGATCTATGTCATCGATGTGGAGGCTGCGGAACACGTGGTTGACTGCATTTCTGAAATCGAAAAACGGGGGATTGAAGTCAAAGATATTAGTAATCAAGTGTAACCCTGCGGAGTGGATATCCCTCCACCGTCAAATCTACTATCGGTGAAAACCGGAATTGTTGATATAAGGAAGGACAATGAAAAAGGCAGATAGATTGTCGGAAAAAGTCATTCAATTAATCGATAAGGGAGTGAAAATCCCTGCACCGTTTTCCATCGAAATAGGTGAGGATGTCGACATCGACAGAATATCAGGTGATGGGACCATATTTCATGCGGGAACAAAGATATACGGTGTACGCACCCTTATTTCATCAAAAACGCAACTGGGATATGAAGCCCCTGTAACAATTGTCAATTGTCAGCTCGGACCCGAGGTCGAGCTGAAGGGAGGATATTTCAAGGAATCGGTCTTTCTGGAAAAGGCGAACATGGCATACGGAGCTCAGGTTCGAGAGGGTTGCATACTTGAGGAAGAGGCGAACGGCAGTCACACGGTCGGGCTCAAACAGACCATACTGTTTCCCTTCGTCACACTGGGGAGCCTGATCAATTTCTGCGACTGCTTCATGGCCGGAGGGACGAGCAGAAAGAACCACAGTGAAGTGGGCAGTTCTTATATCCATTTCAATTATACACCCAATCAGGATAAGGCAACGGCGTCCCTCATCGGTGACGTACCCCGGGGGGTCATGCTCAATCAGCCGCCTATATTCCTGGGAGGGCAGGGGGGATTGGTCGGACCGGCGAGAATAGGTTACGGGACGGTTATCGCAGCGGGGACGGTGTATAGAGGTGATTGTCACGACGGTGGTAATCTCATCGGCGGGAACAGCGAAGAAGCGTATGAAAAACATTTTCATCCAGGCTTCTATGGAAACATCCAGAGAAGGGTATTGAATAATATCGTCTATCTGGCAAACTTGCTTGCTCTGCGACAGTGGTATATCCACGTGCGAAAACCGTTTTTCAAGAAGCAGGAACTCGGTGACGGTCTATTCGAGGGTGCTCTGGAAAAACTGGAGATGGCAGTCAGCGAACGTTTGAAACGTTTCGAAGCACTGTCGCAAAAAATGGAACAATCAATTCAGGTGGGAAGGGATATCCTTCAGGGGCAACAAAAAGACATAATCCTTCAGCAGCAGGCTGAACTTCTGAATAATTGGACACCCCTTGGACAATGCTTTTCGGAACAGAATGAAGTGGCTATTGCGGAAACCGAAAGAACCTCTTTTATTCAGGCAATAAATAATATAGCGGCAAAAGAGGATCGAGGGTATACTCATATGATTCAGGCACTGGATGCCGATGTTGCATCGATCGGTGTGAGCTGGCTCCAATCAATCGTCGATGGAATCGTCAACATGGCGCTCAACGTCATTCCTTCCTATAGACCCGTATAGCCTGCGATGAAAGTTCGTTTATTGCAGGCGCCCTGTCGCTATTTCTGCCCCGACTGAGTGCGGGGTAAGCTCAGATACGAATCAACAATAATGTCGATCATATATCATTTCTGAACGGTATGACGATCGGACGCAGCCAATGGTCGGCAAGCAGAGTGCAGATGACCACAGATGATTCTTTTATGTGGGGCAACCGATTTCATGGTGTGAATCTGAAACGGGGAGAGTATTTCCAGGGGGGATGCTTCGCCCGTTGGGCGAAGTATCCCTCTGGTGTAACAATGGTATGTTTGACGGCACACGACTATTTTAACAAGCCGGCTCCGCTATGTTCGTCGATTTTCCGGGCGACATCAATACCTGTCAACGTCTTGAGCTGTTCGAAAAAGGCATTAACCGATCCTGCCAGACTTCCAACCAGGTGAGGTATCCCCCCCCCATTTCCTCCTCCGTCGACGACGGTGAGCCTTTCAACTGAGAGATTGGAGCCGATGACTCCGGTCACCTTTTCAACCAGTTCCGGGAGCAACTGGATCATAAAGAGATCCTTGCTGTCCTGTTTTTCCCATTGTTCTCGCAGGAGACGGAGAGCTTCAGCTTTTGCTTTTCCTTCCTCATACGTGGCAGCAGCATTTCCGGCAGCCCTCATGCTCAGTGCTTCCTTTTCCGCTTCGGCAGGAATGATGACTTCCGCTGTGTATTTTAACCGGCTGGCATCTACCTTCCTTTCTTCCAGTATCTTCATTTCTTCCATGCGGGATATTTCTCCGGCAATCTTGGCCTTTTCTTCCGCCCGGTTAGCTCCCGATAACCATTCGGCCTGTTGCACCCTAAAAGATGTTTCGGATTCAACAACGGAACGTCGTGCCTCAATCTCAGCGACTTGAGCTATTCGTTTTCCCTCGGCTTCTTTTTCGCTCGCTTCAGCGTTGGCTTCAGCTTCAACAATACGGGCGTCTCGGTGTACTTCCGCGTTTTTCTTTCTCGCAATTGCATCAAGGTATCCTTTATCATCCATGATTTCCTGAATCCTTATTGTATCCAGAATCAATCCCATGCGCTGTAAATCTTCCCGTGCCTCATTAGCAACATCACGACCAAGTGCTATACGACCGGCATTGGCCTCTTCCGGTTCCATCGTTGCCAGAAGACCACGCAACGTTCCTTCAAGTATCTCTCTCGCAGTGGTCGCGATGGCAGACTGACTTTTTCCCAGGAATCTTTCAATTGCGTTTTCGAGACCCTGTTCTGTTGAGCCGGCCACTTTGACATTTGCCATAGCCTTAACATTTACCGGTATTGTTCCTTTCGTTAAGGCACCGGCTACATCCATCTCAATGGGTACCGTGTTTAAAGATAATGTGTGTACAGTTTCAACAAGGGGTACCTTCAGGGCCCTGCCACCTCTTATTACACGGTAGCCTAAAACACGTTTGTCTTTTTTGTCCTTAAATTTTCTCCCCGAGAAGATCATCACTTCGTTCGGAGAACATATTTTCATATTTGCCTTGATATAGATGATAATAATCATAATAGCAAGGGCTCCCAGCAATATACCGATCATTTCAAGTTGCATTGTCTCAACCTCCAAATTTATTATTAATTTTTAAATGTCGTAGTAAAGGGCAAATTCATATGGATGAGGACGGAGCC
>JAFGQS010000101.1 GCA_016935565.1 Deltaproteobacteria bacterium | reverse complement strand
TTCTGAGCCATGGTCATCCCGGCGGTGGAATTCTGCTCTATTTGTCCGTGTCATTCTACGAAATTATAAATATCAAATAACCGATGGCATTACTACAATAATGTTGAGCAATTTGAGTGTGTGAGATGCCGAGATAGGGAACGACTTGTTATACATTTTGGTTGAAGACACATGTCTCCTTTTTCGACAAAGATTCACTCCACCGGGAAATTGAAGTAATAATCGGGATACGCGGTTCGTTTACGAGCGTAACGTGCCGCCACTCTTTTGTATGCGGTTTGAAGCCATGTTTTTTCATGAGTACCTGTAATCACATACGGTGTGCCCGGGGTGACGGTGTCATGCTCGGATTATCAGGCCAGGATTTTGTGCTGAAGAAATCGAATTCCGTACCCATATCCGACTCCTGCAGTCGGCCTTTGAAATCAGACATAAACCTATTGTTGTTTCAAGTCATTGCGTTCCAGCGCTCGATAGCGATTTTCCCCTGTTCCATACCGGTGCCATAATCCGCCTTCAGGACGGTCACCTTATTGGTTAATCGAGATGTTTGAAACGAAGCAGGGGGACTCACCTCAAGAATCCGTGCATCTTCCGGAGGATTTTGTATGAATGTTACGGCTCTCATATACGAAGCGGCCCTGTTTTGAATTGCCATGCTGAGATTGGGGTACTTCCTGAGGAGCAGTGCGTAAATCTTTGTGGTAATGCCGGTTTTCTTTACATAGTCCGAACGGCGGGAGCGAAGTATCATGAGATTCCTCGCACCCCTGCGGTAAGCCTCTATGACGGGAATGGAATCGGATATGCCGCCGTCGGTCATCATTTCCGGGCCTATTTGAGGAAAGTGTCGATACAGAATCGGAAGTGAGCTCGATGCCTTCAGATAATCTTCACAGGTATCTGCATCAGGTTTCAGGTACCGTGCCTCACCCGTGGAAACAGAGGTGGCCACGATGATAAATTCCTTCTTTTTACTGAAGATTTTCTCCAGATCCAGGCGGATCTCACTGATGGTCATGGTCCACATCCAATCAAGGTCCAGCAAATGTCCGCCGCCGAGAAATCTCTTCCAGCTGATAAACTCGGGCCGAATCGAATAATCGGTATAAATTTTATAATTGCGCTGATACATATCACCCAGGAAAGCGGCGATATTGCCGGCTCCTGCCGACACTCCGATACAAAGATCAAAAGGGTCAAACCCTGCCAGGAGGAACGCATCGAGTACGCCTGCAGAAAAAATTCCCCGCATGGCACCGCCCTCGACAATCAGGGCGTTTTTAGGATTGTTTTTCTGACTTTCCATTTTTATTCTGTCGATTGTGACGACTTGATTATGGATTAAATAAGAGGCTTCACTCTGTCAGATAAAGAATACAGGTGGTACCTCTCTCCGGTATCATCGTACGTGCTGTAAAACCTTCTGTGAATATATTGAAAAATTCATCATCCTTGTCAATAAGAATATTTTGATTTTCCTTTCAAACCGCCAGTCGGCAGCGCCGGATAGATGTTGTCTCGTTCGTATACATTCTTGTCTGTTCAACCGATGTAAACTCATGGTATGATGCAGTTAAAATAAAAGGATCCTCTTCTCCATCTAAATTGGAGAAGAACCAATAGCAATAATTGACCCGAAAATTTTTATCAACAAACGTTATCTGATTGAATCGAACAATAGAGGGAGGGAGGTATCACATGGCTCAGCTGTTTACAGGTGTCAGTATGTTTTTCCTGGTTTTTGCACTCACGGCAGTCGCTCAAGGATTTGAGACGGATACCATAAAGACGTCCGCCGGTGACTTAAAAATCACGTTTATCGGTCATGGGACGTTGATACTTTCCTGCGCCGGGAAGGTTATCCATGTCGATCCGGTAAGTCAACTGGCTGATTACAGCAAGCTTCCGAAGGCCGATGTAATACTGGTAACTCATGAGCACCACGACCACTTTGATCTGAAAGCATTAGATCTTATCCGGACCTCAAAAACGGTGGTGGCAGCATCCGAATCATGTGCCGGTCAGCTTAAAGATTTTATCATCATGAAAAACGGGGATGTCAAAACAATCGGGGGATTCAAGGTCGAAGCCGTCCCGGCATACAACATCGTCCACATGCGCAGCAAGGATGTACCATACCATCCGAAGAACGTGGGCAACGGTTACGTCATCACCTTCGGTGACAGGAGAGTTTATATTGCCGGTGATACGGAGAACATACCGGAAATGAAAAACCTGGAGGCGATCGATATCGCATTTTTGCCGATGAACCTGCCCTATACGATGACACCGGAGATGGTTGCCGCGGCGGCCAAATCATTTGAGCCGAAAATCCTGTATCCCTATCACTTCAGCGACACCGACACGTCAAGGATCGTCGAATTGCTGAAAGACACGGGTATCGAGGTTCGCATCCGGAAAATGAATTAGACTTTACAGTGATACCATAGTTACCGTTGGAAAAGATGATAGTTATGTAAAGTGTATTTCCCTCTGCAATGTCAGGTTCAAAATATTCACTGTGTAGCACATAATCTCGGAACCTATATCATGTGTGGTGATCTAAGGTCAGCCCTCATTACATAAAGCGTTTGGTCCAAGTCTTGGGAAGATAAAAAAGAGATCACGTTTCGTCCTGAGTAATTTTGAGAAAGAAATGAAGCTATAAAATTCGGTTATTTGAGCATTCCTCCGACAGCCCCGACTACCGTGTTGAAGAAAGCCGATCTGAGGGGTTTGACGGCCATGGCGGCCTTATAAGGCGGTGTTTTTTCCAGAATACCGACGATCCGTCCTAATGCACGGTGACTGAGACGCCGGGGATCTTCAAAAAGGAGTTCCGCAAGCTTTCCGCGCTCGATCGCCATCGCGACGAGGCGGTCAAAGGTCGTCTCCGGGGTGAACACCCTCCGATCGCGTGGTTTCATGGTTATTGCGCCGAATTTGCACGATGAATAACAGACACCACAGCCAAGGCAAAGCGTTTCATCCCGTATGGCCCATTTTTTCTTTCCCTTGCCTTCTCCTTCCATGACGATTTCAATAATGTCCAGTGGGCATGCATCAGCGCACTTACCGCACCCCGTGCATTTTTCAAGATCGACCTCCATGATCCAGTTCGAGGTGACGATGGCATTACGGATATCGAAAGACTTGATAGCTTCAATCATGCCGCAACAGCATCCGCAGCAGTTGCAAATGTAACCGACATTGCGCTGCACGTTGTCACCGGTTTGAGCCAGCCCTGCTTCCTTTGCGAATTCAAGAATACGCATTGCCTCGTCAATTGAAATAGATCTTGCGAGACCGCTCCGTATGAGTGTTTCAGCAGCGAAGTTCAATGAAAGACATACCTCCTGGGGTTTATCGCATGCTTTGCCCAGATGACTTGCCTTGTGGCGGCAGGCGCAGAGCGATACCCCTGCCTCGGACGCTGATTCTACGATGTGGCTCGCCCGTTCCCAGTCGAGAATTTCGGTGTGGTCGCTCTCCGGCAGCGATTCCTCACGGACCAGAGAACGTCCGATTTGTGTCTCTCCGGCGAAAACCGCCCGGGCAAAGCGGTCGTCTTGACCCATATACTGGTCAAAAAGGTGTGCCAGTTCAGCCATGGGAAAGTCGTCACGCGTGCGCATGAAGGTGAATTCAAAGAAACCGATAACAACCGGAGCAAGGGAAAAATAACGCTTGTTCTCGAAGACGATATCGATGACCAGTCCACGCTCCGCCATGTCGGTCATTTTGTCACCCAGTTCTTCCCGGGGGATATTCAACTTTCGTGAAAGACCGTTCAGGGAGATAGGTCGGGTAGGAATTTGTCTCGCCATCTGCGCGTCCTCAGGTGAAAAGAGGAGTCTGAGAATCTTCATAAACACCGGAGAGTCGGGTGCACCGGTAATGTGTCTGTCCAGTCTCTGCTGAAGCAGACGATACTCTCGGTCGGGATTGACGGTATGGCCCATTTATTGCTCCTTGCGCGACATTGTTTATATGTCTCATGCATACAATACAAAGAGCAAAAAAAATAGAAAAATTTACTGTCAGGAATGAGTGAGAGTCCGTTTTTCATATTGATCGAACGAAGAGACCGTTCATATTACTTATGCCGACAAATATTTCCCTGCTAACGATTTAACATGCCGTGCTATCGCGATACTTGCAGTCAATCCGGGTGATTCGATTCCGATCAAGTTAATAAATCCGGGATATCCGAGATGTCGTTCTTCCTTAATGACGAAATCCCTGTATTGTTCACCCGGTCCCTGGAGTTTCGGCCTGATACCGCTCATTTCAGGGTGCAGGGATTCTCGTTGTATGCCGGGAAGATATGTCCCGACAGATTGATAAAATTGTTCTCGTTTTCTTTCGTCAACAGTATATTCGAGTCTCCTCACGTACTCCGTATCGGGCCCGAATCTGATCCGGTCGCCCAGATCCACCGTTACATGAATACCGAGGCCTTCTTTCTCAGCATGTGCTACGGGGTAGACAAGATGGTTCAGTCTCGGAGAGGGAGAAACGGAAAAATAGGTACCTTTACAATACTTCAGACGATAGGGGACTTCGTCTATATTGATTCCCACAAGGGCGGCAATCTTATCCGAATGAAGGCCGGCATAGTTGACGACAAGCCGCGTTTGACACCGGTGCTCTCCGTTATTGATTTCCACTTCATAGTGACCGCTTTCGAGTCGAACCTGTGTTACTTCAGAGTTAAAGACAACAATTGCACCGTTTGACTCGGCGTTTATATAAAAAGACCGCATGAGGCTGTGAGAGTCAATGATCCCGGTTGACGGGGAGAAGAGGGCTGCTGTTGCACGGACCTCAGGTTCACAGGATCGAATCTGCCTCTGTGACAGAAAAGAAAGATCGGTAACGCCGTTTTCCGCCGCCTGGTTGCTGATTTTCCATAACTCGTCAGCCTCATCATCATCTGTCGCAACGATGAGTTTTCCCAGACGCCGGTGGGGGATATTTCGCTTTCTGCAGAACTCGTATAAGAGGCGGTTCCCCTCTCTACAGAGGCGGGCCTTTGAAAAACCGACCGGATAATAAATGCCTGCATGAATGACACCGCTGTGTCGACTGCTCGTTTCCTGCCCGATGGTATGATTCTTTTCCACCACCAGTATATTGCTTACATGAGAAGAAAGCTCCTCGGCGACTGCAAGACCAATCACGCCGGCACCGATTATCGTCACATTGAACATACCACAACCCTTTTTCACCGCAGGCATGCAGGCAAATGTCTCTATATCACATTACTGTCACAAGATAAAAGGTACTGTATGTTTCGATAATTGATTTCCCGACTATGAGCGCATCACTCTTTTTTATGAAAATAATTGACTGAAATCTTCCTTGAGAAAAAAATTTTCTTTTCGATGAAATCGTTTATACTCATTTACACAAAAATAACGATAAGTAACAAAACGTGTTAAAGCAAAACGATATATTCATGAAACGCAAAATTCCCATTATAGCAGTATGTGTTCTGACACTATTTGCCGTTTGCCCGTCCACTCTTTTCTGTGGTGTCGAGATGGGCAGGCTCCAGTCAACAGACGTTGCCGTTATATTTGAAAAGCCTCTTCATGCCGCCGCCCGGGAAGTAACGACGATCTACCCTGATCTAAAAGAAGAGCTTGAAAAAATATTCGGCTGGAAACTCGATTACAGCCCGACCATTATTCTCATCAAGGATCGGAAAAGATTTCAACGAATGGTCGGCAGTACTCTGGTCGCAGCGCTTGCGGTTCCTCAGCGGAAGCTCATCGTCATTGATTATTCTCGAATGACTTCGCGACCCTTTACACTCAGAACAATCCTGAAGCATGAACTGTGTCATCTCCTGCTTCATGCTCACATTGAAGACGGCAAACTCCCCCGGTGGCTGGATGAAGGTATTGCCCAGTGGGTCAGTGAAGGCATAGGGGAGATCGTTATGCAGCGAAACCGGTCGATTCTCGAAAGAGCCATGCTGACGGGAACCTATATAAGATTGCGCCATCTGGAATATCACATGCCCGATGACGGCAACGATCTTCTTCTTGCCTATGAAGAAAGTAAAAGTATCGTCGAGTATATTCTCAACAAATTCGGTAAAGAGGGGATCCTGAAGATACTGGAACATTTGAAAGATGGTGATGGTATTTATACCGCCGTCAGAGAAAGTCTCGCATTATCACTTCCAGATCTCGAAGATAGGTGGCATAAGCATATCAGTCGAAAAATTTACTGGCTATCCCTCATAAGCAATTATCTCTATGAGATACTCTTTTTCGTCGCTGCGCTTCTTTCACTGGCGGCATATTTGAGGAGGCTGAAGCGGCGGAGAGATCATAAAGACCTTTATGAAGAACCGGACGAGGAGGATGATTTTTTCAGTGAGAGACATTGAGTGAGAAAGAAGACAGATTTACGGTAAGGCAATAAAGATCGAAGGTCGGGAAAAACGGCCTCTTGTTCCATTCCATATACGGACCAACGTTGATGAACCCACGATGAATACCTGTACAAAACATGTGTCGACGTGTCCCCATATAGAGGAGATTGGGGAATGGCAGTCGAAGCCGGCAAAAGGACATTGCGACCTGGGTTCAAAAAGTTTATGGCACCCCGAAGAATATTCCTCGCTATTATTGAAGTTCAGGAGTGTGCAGAATTTATTATGATGATTTTTTTCATCCGAAGGGTAAAAACAAGCTTCGAACCTTTTTATTATGATTCGGAGCCAACAGCCAATACCATAAAATTCACACTTTTTCTGTGAAATTCACCACACTTTTGTTATGAAATATCTTCATGACCTTTTATGGATTTATAATCCCTCGTCCGATCATTTCGCTTACCGTTCGTGTCAAAACCGGGGAAATGAGATGTTAATTCATCCGTCTTGTTTACTATAATATACTGGGAAAGCCACACCCCACAGAGATACCAGGAATGAAACATGATTGTGAGCGTTGCTTTGGTCATCCACTCCACTATAGGTACAATTGCCACCATAACTCCATTCTCCTCATTTATGCTCTGTGTTTTTGTCTTGAGAGAAGCAAGTTGCGTGCCACCACGTTGCAAAAACGTTAACAACCCATATTATTTTGTAATATAAGTATGTTACATTGTTGTAACAGGTTAACAGCTTGTTTTATGAATTTTGCCTGACGGCTGGACGATTTAAACTGGTGATTTTTCCGTTGGAGGAATAAAAAAGGCACTCTGTAATTCACAGAGTGCCTTTTATCGACGATATCAATACTTATACAGCTTTGACATTAGCCGCGGCCGGGCCCTTTTTGCCCTGCTCGATGTCAAACGTCACACGCTGATTTTCGTACAGAACCTTAAAGCCTTCGCTCTGGATAGCACTGTAATGAACAAATACATCGCCACCTTCATCATTTTCGATGAAGCCGAACCCTTTGCTTTCATTGAACCATTTTACGGTACCATTCTTCATTGTAGCAATCCTCCTTTCTTGATTTTTCTAAAGTTGGATTACTTACATGCAAGCATAAACCTGAAGTCTGAAAGTTCAGCTTTTTAAGGTTGTACCTAAAAATGTTTCAATCCTAACTTTACCGCACCCTGTTAACTGTCCGTTACATGGGTACCCTTACTGCATCGGCACTATACAGTATTTTTGTAGCAAGTCAAGTTATTTTTTGACCGATGGTTATGGAAAGGATTACTGTGCGTGACGGAATGTTCGGTGATGATTATCATGTAACGTCGGTTATTTAGAGTCCTAACTGTGAAATTCGGTGTGCTTTTTCTCTTCTAGATTCATCTTCTACACAAAAATAAATGGCTTTCCCTTTCACTTTCTGCTAAGACGCACCGCCCGGCTTTGAATAAGCTTGGATTCGTATTATTCGAATGGAGAAAAACACGACCAAAATGCAAAAACAACATATCAGGAATATTGCAATCATTGCCCACGTCGATCACGGAAAGACGACCCTCGTCGACGGGATGCTCCGACAGAGTGGTATTTTCAGAGAAAACCAGCAGGTGGCAGACCGTGTCATGGATTCGATGGATCTCGAACGGGAGCGCGGCATTACCATCATGGCAAAAAACACGGCCATCTGGTATGGCGATGTCAAGATCAACATCGTTGACACGCCCGGTCATGCCGACTTCGGTGGCGAAGTTGAAAGGAGCCTTAATCTGGTGGACGGAGCACTCCTGCTCGTTGATGCCAGTGAGGGTCCGCTGCCACAGACCCGTTTTGTCGTCAAGAAGGCCCTTGCCAAACAGTTGCCCATTATCGTGGTCATCAACAAAATCGACCGAAGTGATGCCAGAATAGAAGAAGTTGTCAATGAAGTGTACGACCTTTTCATCGATCTCGATGCAACGGAAGAACAAATAGAATTTCCCATACTGTATACTAATGCCAAAACCGGGACTGGTCATGCACGGTTGGGAGATGAATCCAGCGATTTGCGGCCGCTCTTCGAGACAATCATCTCATATGTTCCCGCACCTTATGCAAACGACGACAAAAACCCGCAGTTTCTCATAACAAATCTAGATTATGATCCTTATGTAGGGCAGGTTGCAATCGGCCGCCTGGCGAACGGTATCCTGGAGATGAACACGAGCTATTCACTGTGCGGAGCGGAGAACATTACCCGGGGAATAAGGTTTTCAGCCCTCTATTCCTTCGATGGATTACAAAAAGTGCAGGCTGAAAGAGTGGAATCGGGAGACATCATCGCTGTTGCCGGTGTTGATCATGTGGCAATCGGTGACACCATGTCGTCTCTTGAAAGTCCATGTCCGCTCCCTCGTATTTATATTGATGAACCAACCGTGTCGATGATCTTTTACGTCAACAATAGTCCCACGGCCGGTACGGAAGGCAAGTATCTCACGTCCCGACACCTGAAAGATCGCCTGGAGAAGGAGATCTTGGGGAATGTTTCATTAAAGATCAGGTATCTCCCCCGAAGGGACATGTTCGAAGTCTGCGGCCGCGGGGAACTTCAAATGGCCGTGCTGATCGAAACCATGCGCCGGGAAGGGTACGAGTTTATGGTATCCAAACCGCAGGTGATCACAAAAGAGGAAAACGGTGAAGTCCTTGAACCGACGGAACAGCTTCACATTGATATTCCGGAGGAATTTATTGGCATCGTCACGGAAACGCTTTCCAAACGGAAGGGACGCATGACAAATCTGAGCAACAAGGGCAGCGGGCGCGTCAAGCTCGAGTTCATCATACCGTCGCGCGGCTTAATCGGCTTCCGGAGCCACTTTTTGACTGATACGAAGGGTGCGGGTGTGATGAATACGATCTTTGAAGGGTACGGACCATGGTTCGGCCCGATCCCGCAACGGGCAAACGGCGCACTGGTCGCAGACAGGGCCGGCAGGGTGACGACCTATGCAAGCCTCGCCATGGGGGACCGTGGGGAACTCTTTGTCGATGTCGGAACTGAAGTGTACGGCGGCATGATTATCGGCGAGCGAAACAGACCCGGTGACCTGAACGTCAATATTACCAAGGAAAAGCATCTGACGAATATACGCAGTTCTACGGCAGAAGTAACGGTAACGCTGCGACCGCCGAGACGCCTGTCATTGGACCAGTCCATCGAGTTCATCGCTGAAGACGAGCTTATCGAAGTGACTCCGCAGAGTATCCGCCTTCGCAAGATGGAGCTGGACAAAAACAAACGACCTGCCAAGTTACGGAACAAATAGTAAGGAACTTAACAAATTTTCTTCAACGGTGCTGATCGACGCCACGGAATTGTCAAAGAATGCTGAGTGTGTAAAAACAAATACGTGCCGTCCAGGACATGTCCGCCCAGTTCCCCCCACTCCTTGTTTTCGCGGTAGCAAATTAATTTATTTTTCCATCTTCATTATGAGCTTTTGGCATAATAAAGACTGCAAGTCGAATCAATCTCGATCGTGAGATATATCGGAATTTGGCGAAATATACCGTTGTTTGCTTCAATACCGTTATCGTGTCCGGAACTTGCCCCGTGATTCATACCATTGTTTTCTTTCTTGACAGTAATGGAAATACATGAGAAATTTATATCGACCGACGCGTCGGTCATATAGTCAGGAGGCCCGGAACATGCCGAAAATAATTGACAAGAAAGAAAAAACTCAGATTATCTCCCAAGCGGCCCTCACCGTGTTTCGAGACCGCGGGTATTACAGAACACGCATGGTCGATATAGCCGCCGCTGCCGGAATCGGTAAGGGAACACTGTATGAGTATTTCAAAAATAAAAGTGATATCCTTCAGTTTGCTTTTGAAGAATATTTCGATGTTTTTTCGCAAGGCCTGCTCGACGTGTTGCAGACGAAAGACGAACCGACCCCCAAACTCATAGCCCTGATCGATTTTGCCCTTTCACACGCAGTCGAATGGGAGGATCATTGCATGGTGTATGTGGAGTACTTCAGCTCGGCCCGGTCGGACAACAATGTCCCGTTCTCCCTGTCCGCCATATACGGATCCATGAAGGACGTTCTTGTCACCATTATACGGGAGGGCCAGCAATCCGGGGAATTCCATGGCTCGCTCGACCCGGTCGCAGTGTCAGAAATGCTCGTGTCGATGTATGATGGAATCATTCTGCATCGTCTGTTCGCAGGCCGGGGGATTGACCGTGATACTCTCCGGGAAACGACGCTTCACGTTCTTAAATCAGGACTCCTGGATCATCGTTAATCAATTGAGATTTTAGCAAGGAGATTACCAGTGTTCAGTTACGTGTTTATGAAAATTCTTGAGATGAAACCGACAACGTATGATCGGCACATGGATCGTGCAAGCCGTAGTCATGTTCTCGAAGCCAAACGAGCGATAGTTAAAGAAGTAACCCCGGGAAGCTATGTCCTGGACGTTGGATGCGGTACGGGGGATCTTGCACGCATGATGATAGAACGAACATGCATCGTCGACGGTTTCGACATGAACCCCGCTATGGTAATGGCGGCAGGAGAAAGAATCAAAACGGAGCATCTTGAGGGGAAATTTTCTGCACGGCAGAGGGGTGTCGAAGGCATGGACGGCATCGCGACAGAAACATATGATGCGATTGTTTCCACGCTGGTTTTCAGTGAACTGAACGATGATGAGAAATGTTTTGCGTTGCAACAGGCACAACGAATTTTACGACCTGAGGGAATCATCATTATTGCTGATGAAGTTGTCCCGCAAACGTGGTGCCGCCGTATCCTGCACAGCATTATTCGACTGCCGCTGTTTGCAATCACATATGTCATCGCGACGAATGCAACGAATCCTCTTGCAGACCTCGCCGGTGAGATGACCCGGGCAGGGTTTACCATCGAAAAAGAGGTGAGGAGTCACGGGGGGCATTCGCCATGGTCGTGGGCCGGAAAAAGACGAAGGTGAAACATGATAAGCTTCTTCAAGACGATCTGGGGAATGCTCTTCAGGCTGTTTCCCTGTCCCACAAAAGTCGGCCTTTGTGGAATCGGCGATCCCGGACCGGACAGCCCCGTGCTGGTTACCTGCAATTTTGATCTTACCGTAAAGAGACTTAAACGGGTGCTCAAAAGTATCGATGTGTGGCTTCTGGTTGCCGAATCAAAAGGAGTCAACGTGTGGTGTGCCGCCGGTGGTGAAGAGTTCAATACTCATTCGGTCGTTTCTGCCGTGAAGACTTGCGGCATCGAAGACAGAGTTACCCACCGCACTCTCATTCTGCCACCACGGGGTGCCCCTGGCATCAACGCTGCCGAGGTGGGGTCCCGGACCGGTTGGAAGGTAAGATGGGGGCCGGTATATGCTGCGGACATCCCCAGATATCTGGCCGATAATTATAAGAAAGATGAAGGTATGAAACGGGCACGGTATGATTTGCCGGAAAGGCTCGATACGGGACTTGGCAGCATTTTCCCGATTTATTTTATTGGTGCGATGGGGTTTTTTATATTCGGCCGAAATCTTATAACAGAGTATCTCGTAGCAGGTGCTCCGGCATTTATAGTCTTTATGTCCCTCTGTCCATGGATACCCGGGCGGCGGGGAATTACGAAGGCGTTTTTCGTTGATGCTGTTCTCGTGTCAACCCTGATGATTATTGAGGTTTCATTGAAACAATACATCTCTCAACTCCGGCTATTTTTGATAATTGCGCTCGTCATGATCCCTGTCTACGGCCTCGAGCTGGGTGGATTGGCATCTACAATGAAAAGTGATCTCGATCCTTTTCTTGCAAAGCTGGGTATTGGTGCGGTCGGAAATGTGGCCTTTGCCGGTACGGTCCGGACGGAGCTTTTAAACGGATACAGGGAACTCACCTATAACGAAGATCTCTGCATCGGCTGCAGATCCTGCGCTGAGGTATGCCCCCAGGGTGTCTGGAAGATGGGGAAGAATAATAAAGCGGAGGTCGTCAACAAAGAAGCCTGCACCGCCTGCAGAGCGTGTCTGGTTCAATGTAAGACCGAAGCGATTCAGGCGCCGCGGGTATAAACACGGTATGTAAGGATCTGCACATTTTCTCATTATCTCTCATGGCAGAAAGCAAGATCTTACCCCCTCCGCTTCTGTACTGCATTGATAAAACTTTGAGAATCGAATAATGTGTTTGTTGAGTTCAACTGATATGATATGAAAAATAAAGATCTTCACCCATATCGCCGATAGCTATCGGGTACAGGGAGGGTTGAATATTCCAATGAAAACTGGTGACCATATGAACAAAAGACTTCTTTTAGCGAAACTTTTTATTGTAGCCTCCGTAACGGTTTTTTTCCTTTTAACATCATGCACCCACGGAAGATTTCACATCAAGCAGATCGCAGCGCCGCCACCGTCGGCAAAATTGAGAGTATTCGTGCTTCCCATAACCACCTCATATCCGAAGATGGGGTGGAAGCGTGACCAGGAAGAGTTTGTTCGGCTTTCATACGAGGCGACATCAAAATTTCTCAGGAAAACCGATATTTATGAAGTGATACCCATTGAAGACGTGGAAGAGGCCATTGGTGGACAAACAATACCGGGCTGGAAGTGGAAGAGACACGACTGGGCTCTGGTGAAAGCGGTAGGGAAAGCCCTCCATGCAGACTATGCAATGATTCGTGAAAGAGGATTTGAGAAATCATTGTATTCCAGAATGGTGCTCATTAATCTGGGGTCGGGAAAAGAATTCGGGGCACATATGTTTGTAGTTCGTGGTATCAGGGGTGACTTCAAACAGAGTGTAAAGAGCTCATACAAACAGATCTTCAGAATAGCAAAGGGGGACTTGCTGGAAACGGCGATCCGAAAGGGACGGGTCTTACCCCCTGATGTGAAGAAGCAATCCATCATACAAAAACCTTCCCTTCTGCCGGAATCAGAACCGAAAAAGACGGATCATACAGTCACCATTACTCAGCCCGTTTCAGGCAAAATAAGCCATGAAAATGAAGACACTCCTTCAACGGTTCCGCAACGAGAAAATATCTTGAAACCACCGACTACACTGCCGATCGAGCAGGCTTCAAACGGAAAGAATCGAATGGTGGTATACGATTTTGAATCGAAGGATCAATTTCGTGTCATAGGACTCATTCTGACCGAAGCCCTCAGAGAAGAGTTGCTGATGCTGGGAAAATTCACCTTGATCGATCGTGAAAACATCGCCCGTGCACTTGAGGAAATGGCCCTCCAGCAGACAGGTCTGGTTGAAGAATCACAGGCAATCCGAACAGGAAGATGGCTCGCCGCGAATGAATCGGTGACCGGCAAACTGGGGACCCTGGGTAATACCATGATTCTTCAGGCAAAACGTACCGATATCGAAACAATGATCATACTCACGGTGGGATCTCTGAAAACAAATGTCGGGCAGGAAGAGAAACTATTAAACAGCATGCAGCGGCTTGCTCAAAAGTTAGCAGTCATTCAGGGAGCGAAATGATCATGTTCCATTAAAGCCGATGCAAACGGATACTTTGACTGATTGAGGCACCAATTCGGATGGTATTCGAGGCCATAATTTTTAACCGGGTCATAGGAGGACTTACTTACCCGATATGGCGGGCAGACCTGATGGTTGCCCGAAACTACGGCGTATTTGAGGAGATTCCAGAAACCGGAACAACATTCCGGCAGCAGCTTGTGGCAAAGACATTTCAGCAACGGTACATACCATTCAATTACGACAGGATGGTGTTGAGTGTGCTCAGGGTACTTCCGTTTCTCAGGAAGACAGTATCGATTTCCAGTGTATCGTTTATCGATGACGACTTGCGAGAAATTCCTCTACAAGAGTCATCGGATCAGATTCCTTTTTTATCAATATGTCTACAAATTCATCGAACTTTCCACTCTCCATAAGCTGTCGAACAATTGGCTTCAGCATTGCCGACTCGATGGCGTCGCTAAACTCTATCATAACCCTTCTGCTCAATCGTTCCGAGAGAAGATCATGCTCGATGATATTCTGGTAGTGCTGCTCTGCCAGGTCAACAAGTTCCGCAATGCTTCTTCGAAATGCATCTTTATCAAATGGATTTTCGGTTCTTACGATGGGAGGGCGCCATCCACCCGGATAATGCGGAATCATGCCGATCATGTACATAAGTTCCCTGTAGAGTTTTCCTGCTCCATCCTGGTCTGCCCGGTTAACGACGAAGATGTCCGCTATCTCAAGAATCCCTGCTTTGAGAGCCTGAATCTCGTCTCCCAAACCGGGAACCTGGACGACGATAACCGTATGAGCATAATTGATAACTTCTGTTCCCATTTGCCCGGTTCCGACTGTTTCCAGTATGATGACATCGTTCCCCATAGCATCCATGACATGTATCGCCTCACCGATAGCCGGGCAAAATCCGCCTAATGCACCCCTGCTTGCCATACTCCTGATAAATACTGCAGGATCTTTTGCATGGCTTTCCATACGAATTCTATCGCCGAGGAGCGCTCCCCCTGAAAAAACACTCGATGTGTCAACGGGAATAACACCGATCTTCTTTCCTCGTTGTCGCAACTCTGCAATCGTTTCATTAATCAAGGTACTTTTTCCGGCACCTTCAGCCCCCGTAAAACCGATGATGTGGGCTTTTCCCGTGCTGGGATAGAGGTATCTGACCGTGGATTTCGCCTGTGGTCGGCGGTCTTCCAGTTTCCGTATCAGCAGCGATGCTGTCCGAACATCCCCATCCATTATTTTTTTCGCTATTTCCATCTGACATTCCCTCCTTTGCATGGTTTAAGACGGAAAAAAGAGAGCGAAATTAAACCGGCTTCTATGGTGCGCCTTGCAGTTGAATCGGGGGCTCGTCTTGAATTTTAAATGTGTCGTGTCGGGTTAGATAGAGATGTTGAGATCAGCGGCGATGTATCAGAAGAGGCGAGGATAGACCTTGGAACCCTCCCTTTCGTGCAGAAATTTATAACAACAAAAGTAAAAAATCAAGAAGTATCCGGCAATTCCTTTTTGCCAGCAAAGCTGAAATGATAGTTGCTGCTCACAAACAAAAAGAGCAGAAAGATAACAAACCAATGAACGCACCTGAACAAGGTAAAGAAACAGAAAGAAAACGACAAGGGAATCTCCTCAAAAGGGCGAGAAGAAGAAAAAAGAAGGAACTCGAGCCGCACGAATTAAAATGGTGAACAGTCACAGGTTTTTTCATCAGTCATCCAGGTTGCTTAATATGTAAGATGCGACCACGTCATCCTGCTCAAATCAGATGTTTCAAACGGAGGCTTGATTCCTTCTTGTTCTCTTTATTAATTATCCTGCATATAAACCATATTGATTAAAAATCAATCGATCAAGGGCCGCTGCAATTGGCTGAATTTTTCCACAAATGCCGTGATATCCTCTTCATGGTCGTCCCGCGTATCGTTTCCATATGCTGTTTAGCCGCGGGATGTATATAATCTTTCAATGGTGTTCAGCTGAAAAGCCCCGTCTTTTCAAACTCTTCAATTTCGCTCTCGGTATAGCCCAGTTCGCTGAATACCTCTTTCGTCTGGGTTCCCGAGGCGAGGGTTACACCGATGCTTTTATACACAGGTTTCGCGTCGGAAAATTTGATGGGATTGGCGAGCTGTTTCACCGTTCCTCCCCCGGGCAGAGGAAGCTCTACAACCATCTCGCGCTCTTTTGCCAGCGAATCGTTGAACATCTCCGTGAGGGTCAAGACCGGTTCCACACAGGCATCCGTTTCATTGAAGATGGTTACCCATTCGTCTCTCGTCTTCGTCAGGACAATCGCACTGATCTCCTGTTTTACCTTGTCCAGGTCCTTCGGTAAGACGCCTCCCGGGATGAGGTCGGGGCGGTTGATCGTATTGAAAAAATTCGTATAGAACTGGGGTTCGAGCCCGCCGAAGCTGATGTACCGGCCGTCTTTCGTCCGGTAATAATCATAAAGGGACCCGCCGTTCAGCAGGATGCTTTCAAAATCGGGATCCTTGCCGTCCACCAAGGCACCCGAACCGTACATGGCATTGAAGGCGATCATGCCGTCGGTCATGGAAATATCGATGTACTGTCCCGTGCCTGTCAAATTTCGATGGATCACGGAAGCAAGGATACCGATGACTGCATTGTAGGAGCCCGACGCCACATCGGCAATCTGCATTCCCACGAGACTGGGTCCTGTTTCCTTCTTCCCCGTATAGGAAGCGAGACCTGAACGGGAGATGTAGTTCATGTCATGTCCTGCCCGCGACTTCATGGAGCCCGTCTGTCCGTAACCTGTTATGGAGCAGTAGATGACGGCGGGGTTTACCGCTTTCAGGCTGTCATAATCCAGGTTGAATTTCGCCATGACACCGGGACGAAACTGTTCAATGACGATATCATAATCTGCAACAAGTCGATGAACGATCTCGATCGCCCGGGGATCTTTGAGGTTCAGGGTCATACAGCGTTTATTCCGGCCCAGTTGGGCTGAAGCCGCGGAAATTTTTGTTCCGGGAATAAAGGGCGGAAAAAACTCGACCAGATCGGGCCGTGAACCGGAAACAACTCTCAGTACGTCTGCCCCCAGATCGGCAAGACACATAGTAGCGTACGGGCCGGGAAGCAGTGTTGTGAAATCCAATACCTTCAGTCCTTCAAGTGTGCCTGGCATAACTCCCTCCTTTTTTCAAAAAATATTTGTCTTAAAATCCTGAAAGTCCCGTTCAGGAAAAAATATAACGTGACCTTGATACCATCTTTTCTTTCAGAACGTCAATCCCATACTTTTCAATGTGGTAATCCGTGTCATTCTTACGATGCTACATGATATGTGCTTTGAATTTCGTTAATCGGAGTGAAAAGGGTCGGAATCCGGGTATCGGTAATGGGAAGCTCGTGCATATTTTACGGGTGTGCTGATTCTACTTTTCTTTTCCCTGAGGAATAGTTTTCCAAGGTCTTTGATGTCCCGGAATTTTTCTTTTTCCCGGGTTCACAATCATTGGCGTGATTATTCCCGTAACCCGCTGTTCAATCTCTTCACTGGAATACAACAAATTCTTATATGACATCATAGAACCTGTCGGTTATACGGCATACGGCTGCTCAGGCTTTCTTCTTTCCTTTCTTTTTACTGCCGGCGCGGTTTTCTCTCCCTACCGGGCAGACGGCGATACAGTTGAAACACTGGTACTGGAACCCGATGAACGAGGCCTGATAGAGGCTCAGGAATCGGGGATCCATGAGAAGGGCCTTCTGTTCCTCAGGAGTCGCCCCGATGAATTTCCGAAGATAACCGATCATTCCTCCGATACCCGACGGCTGCGATACCCTGAGGCACTTCATCATGTCCGTTTTTCCTTCTTCGTCAAGGGCACCTGCCGGACATTTTTTAACACACAGGTTGCAGTCATTGCAGAGGTCCTCCGTAACCGGCGGATCGGAAACCATCTGAAGTTCCGTCAGGATTGCCGTGTAGATCAAACGGCTTCCGAACGTAGGATTGATGACCAGATTATGCCGTCCGAAGACACCCAATCCCGCGGCAACGGCAGCGTGCCTGAGAGATATGTCGCCGACCAGACCCATTGTCGGGGGGGTCATGTCCAGGGGGTAAGAGAACGTGACCGACGCTGCCTTTACCTTACATTTGTTTTCGATGAAACGCGATATACGATAGTTGTTTGCCTTGGAGATGTCCATTGCCCCCATGCGGGATGCCAGACTGATCCGGTCGTTGTTGCTGTCAAGGGCACCGTCGATTTCCCGGTATCCGAGAACGATCAGTGATTTTACTCCCGGCAACAGGGTCTTCGGGTCCGGCGATTTTTCGCTCTTGTAGTCTTCAATCGCTGCAAATCCGACGACATCGGCGCCGAGATCATATCCGTATTGCCTGATATCTTCCTTATTCATTGATCCTCCAATATTTCGTACACCAAATATATTATTCAATACTTTCTGTCAATAAGAAGAAGATGAAGGTTACATCTTGTTGTAAAAAGATATGACATATCGATAGTAATGGGGTGGATAAAGGGGGATAAACTTTTTCATATTCGCCAAACCTCCCCACGGAAGAGGGGAGGTTCAGCGGGAGATTTTCTGCTACTCCATCAAGTAAGCGATATCGTCCCAGGGATGGCGATACAGTCCCTGTTTCAGTCTCTTCTGATCAAGGTAGTGCCCCATGAAGCCTATGCTCCTTCCGAGGACGAACAGACCGTTCAGTGCACCCATCTGGATGTATTCGTCCGCTTCTTCCTTTATAAATTCAGAGCGTAAGAGATCGACAAAGCAAATGCCAATAATGCCGTCCACATTGAGAATCAGATTGTCCCGCTTACTCGTGGTAAGCTTTTCTACTTCCAGCGCGTAATCGAGCAGGGCTGTTGTTTTGAAGTGTTTCTTCACATAGTTTTTGATAATTATTACCCTCATGTCGGGATTGTGGATTGACTTGATTCGATGACCGATTCCCTGAATGTTGACACCTTTCTGTTTCATGGAATTGACAAACTCCTGCGGTGTCAGTTCCTTGTCGAAGGCATCGGAAAACTGCTGTGCTGCACCGTCCAGGGCGCCACCGAATCTCGGTCCTATGCAGAGCAGTCCCGATACGAGTGAAGATATGAGGTCTTTCCCCGCTCGTGCAGCCACAATTGTATTGTGAGCGCCCGATACGGCGGGTCCGTGGTCGGCAGTGACCATGATGACCATGTCGATAAACTTCGTTGCGTATGACGGTAACAATTTTTTGAACCACAGGATGCTGAGGACGCCACCGACGCCGATATCCTTCTTGAAGACCTCCGAGATGGACATATGGCCATACATAAGTTCTTCACCCCTGTCATCTGATATGGTTGAGATGAAGCTCGCCGGTTTTCGGACGATACCGGCAGAAAGTGCTTTGTTAAGATCGAGAGGTATTGCAGGAGCCTCCACTTCGGGCGCAGGTGTGATAACTTTCTGTTTGACAAGCTTGTTAAAGGTTTTGTCGATCTTTTCCGCATAGTCGTCAAAAGAATTCGGTACGATTGCACCCGCCTTTTTCAGGGCGGCATTTTTTGCATCTGCTGTCTCTGTTTCGGCGTCCGCCTTGGCTCCCGCATGTCCGAATTGAACTTCTGTCTTGAACGCTTTCGAACAGGTTCCGGTCACCCACATGACAAGCGGTTTAGTAATCTTTTTTGTTTCAAGGGCTTCCACGACTTCATATTCATCGGTACCTCCCACTTCTCCGAGACATACCAGCATCTTAACGTTGGGATCCTGTTCGTACCTCAGGAGATGATCGAGGAGCGTGCTGCCTGGATATCTATCGCCGCCGATGGCAATTCCTTCGTAGAGGCCGTCGGTATTTCTGGAAATGATATTGTATGCCTCGTTGGAAAGTCCGCCCGACTTTGAAACGAAGCCGACCGAGCCGGAGCGGTGCAGTTTGGATTCTATAATGTTTTCGATCGTTCCGCCGGTGTTGCCGATCTTGAAAGCGCCGGCCTTGACTCCTCCGACGGTGGCGGGGCCGATAATGACTTTGCCGAGCTTTTTCGCCTGGGCATTGATTAATCTCATCTGTCGTTCGGGTACACCTTCGGCAATCAGAACAATCGTTCTCAGCTGAGGAATTTCAAACGCCTCTCGGGCGGATTGAGCTGCCGATCTGAAAGATGCAAAGCTGATCATAACATCCACATTCTTGTGTTTGTCGGCAGCTTTTTTCAATGATTTATAAACGGGTATCAAAACCTCCTTCGGGCCGAAAAAAAATTTCTGGAGCGATTCTCCACCCGTCGGATTGACAATTGCCGCTACGGATGTCTTTTCTCTTCCCGCCGCATAGTCGAAATCAAGCATTCGCTGGGTTGCGTTGACCTGCATATTATAGATAAATGCCTGCGTATTTCGATTGAACAGTTCGTAATTTTTTTTATCAGATGGTTTTTTCGTCGTTGCTTTTCGAGCCATTTATTTACCTCCCTCCAGGGCCATCGAAACAATTCTTGTCATATGTGTCTCCGGTCCGTAAACCTCGATCGGTACGCCCAGTTCATCTCCGAGTGCCCCCATATTCTTCAAGCCCTCTTTATAGTTGGGGCCGCCTCTTCTTACGAAAATTTTAACTTTATTGTCCTGAAGCTTTTTCTTGTATTCTCTGAGAGCCCGTATTATTCCCCTGAATGTGTTTGCCACATCAGTAAAATTCGCAATACCGCCACCGATGAGAAGAAACTTACCCTTGGGATTCTTTTTCCGGGTCATGAGATCGAGAATGGTTCGTGCATAGAGATACGTAAATTCTTCATTGGGATCTCCCGAATACTCACCGTAGTTTGCCATCTCTTCCATGAAACCCAGATCGGTAATGGTATCCGCATAGATGACGGACGCACCGCCTCCTGCTACCATGGTCCAGACGCGCCCTTCAGGATTGAGTATCGTCAGTTTGAGGGAGGCACCGGTCTTGGAATCCAATTCATCGATGTAAGCTTCTTCCCTTGTCCGCATTCGACCGAACGGTGCGGGAAATTCGATGGCACCCCACTTGCTCCCACTGACAAAATCGGCCGTGTCGTCCAGCTTTGCCGCCAGATCGAGAGGAATGACCTCTTTCCCGTCTACGATGAACGGATTGATCTCAAGATAGCTGAAGTTCAGGTCGGCGTAATACTTGAAAAGACCTTCGATAAATTCGGCGATAAGGGCTTTTCGCTCTTTCGGGACTTTACCCAGGAGTTTCTTTTCAATTTCCTGAGCTGTCGGTGTCTCTCCGATGGGAACGAAAAGTTTAACCGCTTTGGCATCTACATCGCCCACATTAATACCGCCCTCATGATGAAAGAGGATGGTATCTCCTTCTCTTTCTGCTGTGACAGCCACGTAGTATTCGTCTTTTTCATCGTGAGGAATGAACGGTTCGACGATAAAGTGGTCCAGGATACCGGTAACATTACCGACGGTGATCGGTTTGTTCATCCGGGCCTTAATCCACTTTACTGCTTCCTTCCAGTCGGTATTGAGAAGCAGCAGTTTGCTTTTGCCCCGTCTTTTGATGAGCTGGTCCGGTTTCACCACCAGCTTTTCTTTCTGTAACCACGTATGCTTGTTCGGGAGCTTTTTGAAATCTGTTTCCGGGCCGACCGATATGAACCTGTTCTGAATCTTATACTTCCCGCCGGTATAGTCCTTCAGCAAGCGTGCCATCATAACCTTGCCATCGGCTTCTCTGATTGCTTTCTGTGCCATTGCTACTCCTTTACAGTTTTTTCTCGAGATTGTGCTGTATATGATCGATAAAATCTTCCGTATAGACCTGCTTGTTTTTCGGATCAGGGTCAATAACCCTCATGAGATCACCGGTCAATATTCCGCTTTCCACGGTTTCTATAGCCGCGTCTTCTATCTTCTGTGCGAATTCGTCGACGTCTGGTGTTTCGTCCAGTTCTGCTCTCTTTTTCAGGCAACCGGTCCAGGCGAAAATAAGGGCCATAGAGTTTGTCGACGTTTTTTCGCCCGCCAGATGCTTGTAATAGTGCTTCTGGACCGTTCCATGGGCTGCTTCATACTCGAAATATCCATGAGGTGAAACAAGGACGGATGTCATCATAGCAAGGCTTCCGTAGGCCGACGCTAACATGTCGGACATGACGTCGCCATCGTAATTTTTACATGCCCAGAGCATGCCACCTTCCGATTTCATAACCCGTGCCACCGCATCGTCAATGAGGGTGAAGAAATATTCTATGCCTGCTTCTTCGAATTTATCCTTCCAGTTTGCCTCATACTCGTCCTCGAAGATCTGGCGGAATTCGGCATCGTATGTCTTTGAAATAGTATCTTTCGTGCTGAACCACAGGTCAATCTTCTGATCCAGTGCGTAAGTGAAACACGCAATGGCAAAACTTTTAATTGATGGGTCCAGGTTGTGTATACCCTGAATAATGCCGGGATCTTTAAATTCCTGAATAACCTTTCGTATAGGCTCACTGCCGTCTGCCGGCGTAAAAACCAGCTCGGCCACACCGGGTTTGGTCACTTTTATTTCCTGATTTTTGTAAACATCACCGTATGCATGCCTGCCGATATGGATCGGTTTCTTCCAGTTCCTGACAGATGGTTTCATGTTTTGAGCCAGTATGGGTGCCCTGAAGACGGTGCCGTCGAGAATTCCCCTGATAGTTCCATTGGGACTGGGCCACTGTTTCTTGAGGCCGTATTCTTCAACTCTGGCCGCATTGGGAGTGATGGTGGCACATTTCACCCCTACCTTGTATTTCATTATGGCGTGAGCGGAATCGATGGTGATCTGGTCATCCGTTTCGTCTCTCTTTTTGAGTCCCAGGTCGTAGTAGTCAGTTTCCATATCAAGATATGGTATGAGGAGTTTATCTTTGACCATCTGCCACATGATCCGTGTCATTTCATCGCCGTCAATTTCCACTATCGGTGTTTTTACCTTAATCTTTTCTGCCATTGATTCTTCTCCTGATTAATTACTCTTTTTGTTTTTGATGAGTGACAGCATTCCCCCCGCGAGGACGATTTCCTTTGCCCTGTCTGAGAGATCGTATTCGACCTCGAATTCAGTTCCTTTGGTGGTGTCCTTGACCACCAGCGTTTCTCCGTTGGCAATCTTTTCCCGGATGTTCGGAATTTCAAGATTGTCGCCCTGCTCTATAGCATCGAAGTCTGCTTCACTCTTGAATGTCAGAGGAACAATGCCGAAATTGATGAGGTTTGCCGTATGTATCCTCTCGAATGACTTGGCGAGAACGGCCCGGACTCCCATGTACATGGGGCACAATGCCGCGTGTTCTCGGGACGATCCCTGACCGTAACTGATGCCGCCGACAATAATATTCTGCCTGCCCGATTCTTTGATATCCTTGGCCCGGCTGTAGAAATCGGGGTCGACAACTTCGAACAGAAATTCGGAATATTTGGGTACGTTGGACCGGTATTTCATCCTTGAACCTGCGGGAATGATATGATCGGTCGTGGTGTAATCATCGACCCGGATGGCTACAACACCGTTGATGGTCTGCGGCATGGGATTGTTGCTTGGCGGTTCTCCGATGTTGGGCCCTCGGTAGATTTCAATGCTGTCCGGATCATCTGACGGCGGAAGTATCATTGAATCGTCGATAACAAATTTTTCCGGCATGTCCACATTCGGATACGGCACTCCGAGGTCCCGCGGATCAGTAATTGTTCCTGTTATGGCTGCAGCCGCTGCTGTCTCCGGACTTACAAGGTAAACATTCGCACTCTTCGTTCCCGACCTGCCGAGGAAATTTCTGTTGCTGGTTCTGAGGGAAACGGCGTTGGTCTGGGGGGATTGGCTGTTCCCGATACAAAAACCACATGCATTCTCAGCCAGCCTGATTCCTGATTCAATGAGGTCGGCGAGGGAACCGTTCCTGGCAAGCATATCCACCACCTGCTTTGAGCCCGGTGCCATAACGAAACTTACATGGGGATGAACATGTTTGCCTTTGAGCGTTTCTGCAACCACCATCAGATCTCTGAAGGATGAATTGGTACACGAACCAACACAGACCTGGTTGACTTCCGTGCCCTCGAGGTCTTTTACCGGTGATATATTGCCGGGGCTATGGGGAGTAGCAGTCAACGGGACAAGTTCCGACAGATCGAGATCTACAACCTTGAAATATTCGGCATCGGGATCAGCCGTAAGTTCCTGCCAGTCATCTTCTCGTGCCTGGGCTTTGAGGAATTTTCTCGCTTCCTCATCGCTGGGGAATATGGACGTGGTAACACCGCACTCGGCACCCATATTGGCGATGGTTGCCCTTTCGGGAACAGTGAGTGTTTTTACCCCCGGTCCGGCATATTCGAAGACACATCCCACATTGCCCTTTGTCGTAAACAGTTCAAGAATTTTCAGAATTACGTCCTTGGCGCTTACCCAGGGTTGGAGTTTGCCGGTTAGATTGATTTTGATAACCCTCGGACAGGTCAGGTAAAATGGTTCACCTGCCATGGCCAGTGCCACATCCAGGCCGCCTGCCCCGATGGCTATCTGACCGATGCCCCCGCCCGTTGGCGTGTGGCTGTCTGATCCAAGCAGTGTCGTTCCCGGCTTTCCGAATCGTTCCAGATGAACCTGATGACAGATGCCGTTACCCGCTCTTGAATAGTAAATTCCATATTTGGCGGCCACGGTCAAAAGGTATCGATGATCGTCAGCATTTTCAAATCCTATCTGTATCGTGTTATGGTCTACGTAACTGACAGAAAGATCGGATTTTACGGTATCAAGACCCATTGCCTCAAACTGGAGGTAAGCCATGGTTCCGGTAGCATCCTGCGTCAGGGTTTGATCTATGCGGATACCGATTTCATTACCCGGTTTGTATTCCCCCAGGACGAGGTGCTTTTCAAGAATTTTTTGGGTTAAAGTCTTTGCCATTTCCATTCCCCCCAAATTAATTTTATATCGTTCTATCTGTTCTTTGTATTGGAAGATAAACGGTCCTCTGTGCTTGTGGCGTGTATGCTCCCGTATCTTCTTTATAAATCCGATGTATTCGAGTACAAACCTATCTTATATCCAAATGGAACTCATGATGTCAATATTTTTTAAGATTCTCTTCCCCTTTCCGTTCAATTAAATCCGAACCGTCATGGAGCAGTATGATTGTTAATGATACGTCAGATCAAGATGTTAAAAAGGCCAGAGACAGCACGCTCTGCGTCTGAATTCACGTTCACACAGAGCAAACTGGTTCTGATAGGTTCGGGCTCTTGCGCTCACGTTGTTGGCAACTCGAAGGAGCCACTCTTTCTTGCGGTAGGTTTTTCGGTTGAACCCTCCGTGTCCCTCATGGTAGGCAAGGTAGAGGTTGTAGGCATCGTTTTTGGCTATTCCGCACTCCCGGTGGCTCTGATCGCAATACCAACCGATGAAATCGACAGCATCATCGAAATCGTCCCTGTCGGCGCCTGAACGGCCCGTTGACCTCTTATATTTGTTCCATGTCGAATCGAGTGCCTGTGAATAGCCATATGCTGAGGATGGCCGCGGTCCGGGAAAGATACAGAGACAGGTGGTTCGCGGTGGTTTGATTTTGGCCTGAAATCGGGATTCCTGATGCACGATTGCCATCAAGACGGGTATGGGGATACCCCAGCGGCTGTATGATGAATCGGCATCTTTGTACCAATCCTTATTCTGACGGAATATTGTGCATATGTTGTCGGGATTTGAGGGAGGTTTTCGGGGGCCGATGCAGCCCGGCAGGAGTACGCTCAAGATACATATCAGCGTTACGGCGATATATCTGATTTTTTTTCTACCGATCATTCGTTTCTCCTTTGCCATGGAGATACTCAACACATAGTCTGTGCCATCTCGATGATGGTGAAGGGTAAAAATTCCGCATTAAAACGAACAAATGCTTTACAGTGAATGTCTTCTTATGTATCGCCATCGAAAATCCTTCAAATAGGACTCGTTCCGATCTATCTTTCCTTATCGAAACCGGTAATTCAAAAAGAGTTGCTGTAGCATAGTGCGAGCATCCTTCGTCACGTGTGTTTCTGAATTCTTGAGTCGTTCGTCAAAGATGGCGTCGACAAACTTTTCCGCGGCGAGAAGGATTTGTCGACGACGCTGATAGTTTTCTCCTTCCTTAAAATATTTTTGTTCGAGATGCTGAAGGGTCGAAACAATATCGGGACCCAGTTTTTTCATCACTTTCTCAGAGTGCATCTGGAGAATCTCCACGTCGCTCGGAATGTTAAGAGGATCTGCCCATATATTTCCCTGGGGAACTCCCTGATGGGTATCATCTCTATACTGTCCCGTTTCTTTAATCATTTTTGTTTTCATGAAAAGACCTGTTTCGATATCGACAATCCGGTACGATATACTGATATTTACAACTTTTTTGTGATGTTCAACGGTATACGGTGTATAGAACGTTCGAGTTTCCTCAATCATCGGTCTGTCCGGTTGAAGAATAGCTGCCGACATTCCGTAGACGATAGCACCCATGGCATTATTTGGTTGTCCCACTTTTTGTCTCCAGTTGGGATCATAATTAGGATTGGGAACTGTTACCTGTTTGTTGTAGGCTGCCGTATTTTGACTTCGGGTGATGGAAGAATCAACATTGAATAAGGAAATACTGCCCATAACGGCCATATCGACACCGAATAATTGTCCCACTTTTTTTGTCGTTTCCTCTGAAACCATTCCTGACTGACTGAGTGCCATTTCATCCACCAGGGTTTTCAAGTTTTCCCGTTCCAGAATTCTGACATCGGGGGTGAGGTTCTGCGAGAGGTATGAAATAAGTTCACCGGTTATACGGACACCGGCACCTTCTATTGTCTGAGGGCTCTTAAAATCGAAAATTGCCAGTGATTTTTGAGCGCGTGCAAGAAGCTGTTCCTCAAGTTCCTGCATTGCAAAATCACTTTCAAAATCACTTGCATTCATTTTCACGGCTTGATCGTACCAGAACCAGGCTGCACCTACGTTTCCCTTCTTTTTTAGACTGTCGGCCGTCATCTTTATCGTTCTCATCAGCTCGAGATACATTGCGGTGTCTCCGTGAAAAAACTTCTCTGCTTTTTTGTAGTCTTCAAGTGCCTTCAGTAATAAACCACTTCCGAGTTCTGTCTGGATGGTACGTTCATAGAGGTCCTTAACGTTTTGACGGAGTTTTGTCATTTGCATCTGTAATTGCTGGTCGTCGGGGTCGAGAGCCGATGCCTGTTCATATAAATCAAGGGCAGTATCCCAATCCCTGGAACGAACTGACGTCTGTGCTTTCTCAAGATACTGTTGCTTGAGTTCTGCGTTTTCTGCTCGCTGGAGAAGCTCTCTGGCTGGGATATACCCAGGTTCCAGCTTTAATGCCTTCCATAAGAGTTTTATGGTATCGTCAAATTTTCGGGATTGAAATGTCACCAAAGCCTGCTTGTAATAAGCCTCGCTTCCCGTGGCTTTGACCTCCGTCAGAAGTTCATCCGTATTTTTATAGCTGGTGTATCGTGTCTGTATTTCTGAGAAGGCATCGAATGCCCCCTCCCATTTCCGGGCCCTCATATTTTGATATGCCTGTTGATAGATACCTTCCAGTTGGGTGAGAAGATCTTTTCGTTCTGAGGCGATGCGGATTGAGAAACGTTCGATCATATGATGGGAGGAATCCAATGCCTGTGCTTTCGCCTGGAATGTCTCAGCGGTTTGGAGCCCCTTGTCGGTCATTGGTGAAGCGGCGGTAAGAATATCTTCACCCTCAGTGACATACTGCCTGATAAGTTTATCTTTTACATCAGCCAGAGCTTCCGTGTATTTCTCTTTGCCCGGGTCTGCTGTCACGGCTTTTTCGAGATAGGGGAGTGCTTGTTCGAACTGCTGTTTCTGCATTAAATCGATGCCGGATTCATATTCTTTTTGGCCGGCACAGCCGATGACCAGCATGAGGACCATCGCTGTCAGAAGCGTTGGACGAATGGTATGTTTCATGGCTCTCTCCTTATTTTTCGATGGAACCAAATGCAATACTTCCCATCAGTGCGGCAAATTATTGCGAGGTCAAAAACGAAACAATTTGGACCATTCAAGGGTCCTGAGAATGTCGGGATATGACGGCCAAAGGGCCACACCATGATCTGCCTCATGTGCACATCTGAATGTGACCCTGACAGTACGAAGATGAAAGCTTCCTTTTGATGCTCCAGAATGTTACATCCGTGAGCATGATTTGCTCGTTAGTGAGAGTATCTCTCTACGTGTAGCAGAATCATTCAACATTTTAAAACTTGCCTTATTTCTATTTCTTCTTATAAAAAGACATTAAGAATTCTTCTTCCGTCGGGGAGAGATTGAATTCGCGGCATGCTTCCTCAATCAGCTTGGCACTCGGTCTGCTGTCCTCATCTTCAAGTCTCCCGGAAATCCATTTTATTGCCCGCTGCATTTTTTCGCCCTTCGGCATTTGCATAGTGGTCATGCTGTTCTCCTTTCGCATATGCAGTTTTCTATTATTAAAAGTTATAATACCGTATGCCTGTCATATTATCCATACCGTTTT
>JAFGQS010000100.1 GCA_016935565.1 Deltaproteobacteria bacterium | reverse complement strand
CTTTGACATCTTTTTCACCCCCTTTTGCTTTAATTATGATTAAAACCGAGCAAAAGGTCAGAACTTCAATATCTTAGCTTTTTAATCCGAGTTGCCCGTCAATTGAAAGGAGGCCCAGTAGTAGGGATGGGCATATGTTTTTCGGGTCTCCAGCTGAGCCGTCTGCAAGGCGTCCCGCTTGTTTGTCTTATCCAGTTCGCGATAAAAACGTATCATCAGCTGTGCTGTCGCAAGGTCGTCCACTTTCCAAAGGCTTGCCACAATAGAGCTGCTGCCTGCATAGAGAAATCCCCGGGTCAGCCCCACTAGATCGTCTCCATTGGCTATCTTGCTCAGTCCCGTCTCACAAGCGCTCAAGGTGACAAGATCCGCGTTCAGTTCAAGCGAGTAGAGTTTATCCGCCGTTAGCATCCCGTTAGATCCCGCTTCAGGAGAGAGAAGCAGGGCAGACTTCAGGGGCGACGACGGATCAAACCGGCCGTGGGTGGCAAGATGGATATAGCTGAAGCTTCCGGCGTACTTTGCAAAAGCTCCCACGGTTGCGTCTTTACGGAGAAACACTTTTGACTTCGATTTTGTTTTTGCTACATTCAGAGCCTCCCTCTCGGCAAAGGCAAGGTCATAGCGGGAATCGCCCAGATCCGGATTGCCGAAAACGAGAATACCCCCCCCTTTGTTGGCCTTTTTTGACACGAGATACTTCATGGCGCTGGCACTGGGCATGACCCGGATACTGTACCTGTCAATCAGGAAATCCTTTCCGTCATGCAGGGCATTGAAGGGAAGATAATGTAAGGCCCCGTGTGATACAATGGTGAGTTTCTTTCGATTCACCTGTGATTCAATCGGTTTGAACAGCCGGGAATAAAGCCGCCTGGAGCTGTCCATGAAGCGTTTTGAGCCCGGGTCTTCAAGACATTCCCGAAATTCCTGGATATCCTCCGTCAGGCGTCCGCTGTCCAGCTTTACGGCAGAGATTCTGCCGTCCGAAAGCACAAAGGCAAACATGTCCTTGTCGCGGTAGTAATATTCGATGAGCGTCTCATCTTTGGAAAGATAGGCCTGAAGTTCTGAAACCGGCTGGGACGTGACTGTAATAAAAGAAGCCAACTCGGGGGCCCTGCCTTTCAGCTCTTCGCGGATCTTGATCTGTAAACCCCGGGACTTGCTTTTATCGATGGAAACATCCTGGATGATTGACTCCGCCTCGGCGGAATCGTTCATCGCCAACACGGTCTTAATCTCATTCGTGTCGCCGCCCCTAAAGGCGAAGTCCTTCTTTGAGGCCAGAAGATCGACCAGCGCCCGCGACTTAGCCCGCTCTACGTATTCAAAAGCCTTCTCATACTGTCTTTCATGGTAGAGGACCTGCACCAAATTGAAATAAAGCGCCTGCTTATCGCCGACGAAACCGATCTTGCTGGATTCAGTATTGATGGTCGATCTCTGCCGCTCGATAACCTCCACCGCCCTGCAATAGCAATCGATGGCGTCTTTGAATTTTCTGTCTCTTTCGGCGATTCTGCCCCTGTCGAACAGGGTCATCCAATAGATTTCGCCGTTGTCGCGGGTTTGCGGCGTATTCAGAAGCGCGTCGTATCCATCCCTGGCGGCGCTCAAGTCTCCTGTTTCCATCAGGCACTTGCTCAGCATGAATTTCCTGGGAATCTCTTCATAGACAGCCAAGCTCTGGCCGTGCATCATGGCGCCATAAAATAAATCGGCAAGCAGCACATGCGCCGTCGGGTCACTCTGCTGGATCGCTTCAAGGGCTTTCTCGAAATCGTTGAGGGCAACATGAATCTTTGCAACGGTGAAGTTCCTGTTCGCCTTCATGACGGGATTAACGATCTTTAATCGATCCAGCCGATCCACCATCTGCAGTGTCTGCTTCGTTTCCCCATTAAGGGCATAGGCAAGGCCCAGGGTCCCAAGAATGCGGATTTGAACAAAGCGGTCTACAAAGAAGTAAGCCCTTTTCGCTTCTTCGATAGCCTTCGGATATTGGGCCAGTTCGATATACGCCTCAGCTCGGAGAACATGAGGCAAGTAGCTAATGTCCCCCAGCATCTCCTGGTTGTCAGCATACTTCGATTTAGCCATACCTCCCAGAATGGGGGAGTTCTTGGCGAGTTCATCCAGATCGCTAGAGCTCTTATCGCCCCGCTTGATGTTCTTTTCGAGTCGATCGCAGCATTCAAAAAGCTGGTCATAGCGCTTCAATCCCGCATAAGACGTGCACAGGACCGTTAGTTTGGCCGAACTGGCATGACCTGTCTCTTTGATTTGCGCCTCAGTTATTTTCCGGGCTTCCTCGTATTTGGCCGACGCAGCTAGGCGCTCGCGCTCCGGGATGCTGCCGTACACGCAGCCGATCAACGGGATAAGACCGACAATGATGATCACTCTTGACAGAAACCGCATAGTGGCCCCTGATAAATTTCGGTATTACGGTGTTTTTTTCTGTAATTGCCTGATTTCGGGTTGGCTTGTTAATTCCTGTGCCCAAGTGCCGACTAAAGATGTTATCGATTCAGGGACGAATTCCTCCCAAAGGCCGGTGAAAATCGATCTCTTTGAGGTCTCTTTGCTTCGCCATATCTCCCGGCCAGTTCCATCCAATGCCCGGATATTACCCTTAACAATACCATACGAACCTGGATTTCCCATGCAGCCTGCTTTATAGATGTATTCCGTCATCTCGGCTTCCATCAGAATATCGTAGCCACCTGCCGCAGGCTGCTTGACGATAGTCAAGTCCTCAAAAACCTGCTTGAACGTCCCCTCAACCGTCCCAGCAAAAATCTGACCGAAGTTTCCTCTGACATGCATCGCCAGGCAACCGCGGCTTACGTCGGTTGGTTGTGTATAATTTCTAGTTGATTCAGGGATGTACAATGCTGCCTTTAACGGTAGTTTATCAAGAATCATGGTGTCGGGGAGTTCCGGTTTGGAATTGGTTAGATCCGCGTGATAAGCGCAGCCGAAAAGAGTTGCAGATATCGCAATCAAGAACAATGTAATGACCGCTGTGCTCCTTAAACTTCGGTACTCATTCATAAGTGCCTCCTGAAGAATTCTTTTCACAATTACGGGAAGTGGACATTTTTTAGACCGAACAGACCCAATATACTTTGTTTTTTTGATAAGGCATCGCTTTTTGACATGGGAAACTGCTCCTTTTGACGATGCCCTATGTCCATGCGCGTCTTTATCGTGCTCCCAATTCTTTGAAAAATCAAGAGACAACAGAGACAAATTTCATTGATAACCATTTGAAATGATACATGTCTGTCAACATCACTAAATCCTTTACTACCGTAAGTAATGCACAAGAAATAGTGTCCACCCAGAACACTTCAAGATTGCAATAGTTGCCATATCTGTTTCTCGCAATAACCCTTCAATCTATGACTATGATCAGCCCGTCATGAATATTCTGTAGTGTAAAGAAATGATGATAGTATGATACTTTTTAAAAAAGCAGTCTCGAAAAACATCAGATATACATTTCATAATGGAAACAAGATTATTAAGTTTTCAGCATTTAACTTCTGGACATTAATTATAAGTATGCTGTGTCATCTATTACTGCATCCATCAGATTCGGACACACCGAAATCGTGTTTTGTTATCCGTTCTTCGTATGCTTTAACGTTTTTTCTCCTGTTGCTTTCTTTCAATCTCGATGGTGACCCTGACTTCGGGCGGTTTGTCATCGAGGAGACGTACATTGGGGGGTAACACAACTTTCGGTGTCAGGGTGGATGTGGTTATAATACTCCGAAGATCAATGGGCTCTGTCAAAATGGTAAGACGTTTTTCGTCTTTTGGGAGTGCCATAACCTTGATTGCCTTTGGATTCGCTTCAATGTTCCGGACTATCAGATCCGGTGAAATGGTACCTGAAGTTTCAACTTTGATCGGGACTTCGATGGGAATCATATTATGAGCAACAAGTTGAATTTTATTGGGCCGAATTCCCACAAGTGTTAAGTTGGAGGGGTGTTTCAGTAGATTTGCTCCTAGGAGAATGTCCTGCTTTCCCTCTTCGACATTTGACATATCCAGTACAATCTTTAAGTTTTCAGGGTTGAGAAGACCAAAAGCCTGTTCGGAACCCGCGAGTGTTGCCGTTGCTTCTTTAAATCTTGGCTCTTCAATGACCCAGTAATTGGGAAGATTTCGATAAATGATGGGGACAACAAAGTCGCGCCGGATGCTTTCGGTTTGATACGCGAAAGCAAACCATAATCCGCAGGCGAGGAGAATAGCGATAGCCTTTTCTAAAGGATTGTGAGTAATGCGCTGAAACCATGACTTCTTTTCCCAATCAGAAGTTTTTTCACGATAAAAGTCTTCCAATACATTCCTGAGCTGACCCGGCGTGCTCAATTTCTTGAGAGCCTCTTCTCTCGAGATGGTAATGGTTCCTTTTTCCTCAGAGACAACGATGCATAAAGCATCCGAACGTTCAGTCAGCCCCAATGCAGCTGTGTGTCGCAGTCCCAGATTACGTATCTTCTGAACATTTGAAGAGAGAGGAAGGTGGCAGCCAAACTTGACAACATGGCCGTCTTCGATGACGACGGCTCCATCATGACCTGTCGAGTGAGGATCAAAGATGCTCTCAAGAAGCGATTGGCTGACCTTCCCATCCAATTCAGTTCCTCCTTCGATATGGCGGTCAAGGTATTCATCACCTTTCAGAACGATCAATGCTCCCTGTCGTTTCTGGGCAAGACTTGATACGGCATTAACAAGTATATCAACGTGTGGATGAGAAGAAACAACGGATTTCTCTTTTTTAAAGACACTCCACATGGCAAGTCGTTCAAAGAATCGTCTCAGGTCTTCCTGAAATATAATCACCATCGCAATAAGAAGAATGGCAAAGAAACCCTGCAAAACGTATTCTGTCAGATACATGTTAAAAAATCGGGCGACCGTATATATTAATCCGAAAATGATAATTCCTATGAGAACAAAACGGGACGTTGTCTTTTTAAACCAGGCCAGTATCACATAGGTAAGAATTGCAATTATGGCTATGTCGAAAAGATCGGCTATCCTGAAAACATTGACCAGATCGGCGAGATGATTCTTAAAAGAAGTTAAAAGTGTATCCATATAGCTTACAATTACCCATTATGCATTTTAATCTTTGATTGTAGCGATAACTCAACAGAATGAAAAGAATACTACTCTGATCGAGCAATCGTTCTAACTGTCAGGCCGACAACACGATAGTTGAATTCATAACTGAGGGCACCGCTCCAGTCTTCCTCATATACACCCTTGTATCGGGTACCGTCAACGGGTCCGACGGGTTTGCCGTATGTGTAGAACCAGTTTAAAATGGGACTGCCCGTGTATCCGAGACCAATCCAGTATGAACCGGGCATGAGGATGACATTTCTTCGACTGAAATCAAAGTCAACCCACCGATAGCCCGGTCTGAGGGAGAGCTGCTGTAAGTCGATCATCTCACTGGCACTCAGGATATCGCCCGGTTTTCCTTTATTATCCTTATAGAGATCGATCCAGAGCTGACCATCACCGCCAAACTTGTGTAATGCCAGGCCCAGCTTCTGGAGCTTGATCGGTTTTGCCAGCACAAATACCTGGGCGTACTGGATTAGTTTTGTTGTAACATATTCAGCAGTTTCCACATAGAAATCACGGGTCTTTTCAAAGCTTTTTTCACCCATTGCCACTGTCGGTGTTGGTGGGAAGGCAAAGTCGATATTTTCTGGAAATTCGAGATTGCCGAAGATAAATGGAATTGTGAACCGCAGCTTTTTCTTTTCTTCATCCGATATCACTGGGGGCGGGGGCGGGGGCGTATATTTCACCTTTTTAAATTCGGCTTTCACCAGAGGAGAAATAAGCAGGTTCTTAGGACCATAGAGCTCTCGATTCCCGTTTACTTTGACTGAATCCGTATCAAAGTCGGCACCAATAACTTCATAAGATTTCAGCTTTCCGGTGGTACTTCTCGTCTGGGTCCATCTCAGGCGACCGTCCTTAATTGTTTCGTTATTGTCGATTCCCACTTCTACCCGTATAAAACGGTTGGCAACGAACATCGATGTCTGTTGAGCATCGAGAGGAATCCAGCCAAGATCGGGAAACCATACCTCAATCCACGAGTGTCGTCCCTGACCCATTTTGACGGTGAGAACACCGCTCTGGCGGGAAATATTGAAGGGTTTGTTGAGTGTGATACCGTTTACAATTCGCGCCGGAATGCCGACGGCACGCAACAAAGCCGCCGACAGATGAGAAAAATTCTGGCAGTTGCCTTTACCGGATTCGAAAGTGTAGAGCGCGTCATAACGTTTTGGCGGAGTTACATATCGCACATGATCAACCACCCATGAAACAGTTCGCTGGACTGCATCAAATTCAGTGGTAACGCCCTGGGTTAACTCCCGGGCCTTATTGATGATTTGTGCATTTTCGGACTGAACCTGTTCGGTCGGCTTCAGGTAATATTTGACCTCATCGGGTACAGCGGCAAGAGGGAAGGGGGCACCGGTTTCCAGCGTTTTCAACTTGGTTGTGTTTGCTGCATTGAAGGCAAGACGCACATCAATCGATCGTGGAGGTTCCTCCCAGGTGGCAGTAATGATCTGATTTCCACGGTCGTCCGTTGATCTATCCTTGTTTGTCGGCCTCGGTGTGAAGGTAATATCGAAATCCTTGATATCCTGATTAAATGTGGGGGATTGGAATGTCGGCGGTACAACAAAACTCAGTATCGTTTTTTGGACTCCCGGAACAGTCGTCACATTCTTCTGAATCTCAAAGCGAATTTGCGACACCATGTTTCCCTGGACGGTATAGTTTTCGGCCCACGAGCTGATAGTTGCGAACAGGATAAAGAAAACGATCAACAACAAAATTCTCTTCATGGTTCCACTCCTTGATGCGTCTTCAGTAAAAGTCTGTGTTCATATAAATATAGAACGTTTTTCAGATGATCATTTCTTTTAATACTAACCCCCATGTTTTCACATCCTAAATTTTTCAATGGACATAATAGTATCAGATTGTGTGGTTGTCCATCCATTTTTTAGACGTAATGTTTAATTATCAATCGATCTTGACTTAACAAGGCGTCTCATATACTTATAGATCTTGGTACAAATATCGATGGAGTGATCAACAAGTTCCGGCAGGCGGACAAGATAACAGGAAAGAAACCATGAAAACGTCGGGTATTATAACGCTGACAACGGATTTCGGGTTACGTGATCCATACGTGGCGGTCATGAAAGGTGTTATCCTGTCAATAAATCCGGATGCAAAGATCGTGGATGTGAGCCATCAGGTGCCTCCCGGTGCACTCTTGCACGCTGCAAGTGTTATAAAAGATACCATAACCTATTTTCCCCATGGTACGATTAACGTGGTCGTTGTTGACCCCGGTGTTGGCGGTCAAAGACGGCCTGTTGCGATTGAGACCGAACATTATTTCTTCATCGGACCTGACAATGGTATATTCTGGCCGATCATTGAGGAGGACAACTCTCCAGCGGTAATACACCTTGATGAGAAGAAATACTTTCTTTCCCCTATCAGTGATACCTTCCATGGAAGGGATATATTTGCGCCAGTTGCCGCATATGTTTCCCTTGGCATCGACATTCGGGGAATGGGTCCCGTTATCAGAGACCCGGGAACATTGTCTTTTCCCCGGCTGAAAATCAGGGGAAACGTTCTGTGTGGTGAGATTATTCGCGTGGACAATTTCGGCAATCTGATTACCAACATCCATCGGACGGATATGGAAGCATTTCTTCAATCCACAACGCCAAGCATCAGTATCGAAGAATTGACAATCAAGGATGTGAAACATATCTATACGGATGTTCCCAAGGGTGAACCACTAGCCCTTTATGGAAGTTCGAATCGTCTCGAGATTGCCGTACGCGAAGGGTCTGCATCAGATTATTTGGGACTCACGGCCGGCGAGGCTGTCGGTATGAAAATCGCTGTATCAAAACATAATTAAAAAATATTATTATTTATTATCATTTTGTTAAGTGAGTATTCTTAAGATATTACTTTATGTGTGCGGTTCAATAATTACCTTCATTGATTCATTACCTTCTGCGACGAGTCTGAACCCCAATCCTGCCTCTTTGAGACCCAGCCGATGGGTAATCATTTTATCCACGGAAACGCGGCCCGCACGCATTAGATCTATTGCTTCGACGGCATCGAGGGGGCTGTTACCATATGAGGGCATGAGCTTTATTTCATTACGCCAGAATTCATTGATCGGTACCGAAAGTTGAACGTCCGGTTCGGTCGTAGCAAAACATAAAATGGTTCCTCCCCGGTCGACCGATTTCAATGACTGTTCAAAAGCTGACAGGGCGCCCGTGCATACGATAACGAGATCTGCAAGCCGGTTGTCATTAATCTCACGTAACCGTTCAGGTGTATATTCACGAGCGTTTATTGCCGCTTCCGCGCCAAAGTCAAGAGCCATGTTGAGTCGATAATCGCTCACATCGGTTGTGATAATCTTACCCGCTCCGAGGGCCTGTGAAAGTAACAGATGAAGCATTCCGGAAATTCCGCTTCCGAGGATGAGAACTGTTTGTCCCGGAAGCAAGTTGGCGAGCCTCTGGCCGCGAATCACACAGCCGAGAGGCTCGACGAATACACCCTGATCAAATGATAATTCATCGGGCAAGAGAAACACGCCACGGTCAACGTTGAGCCGTGGGGCACGTATGTATTCGGCAAAACCGCCGGGGTCATAATTTGTCGTATGGAGCGTCTCGCACGCCGTGTGATATCCTCTCAAACAGTAATGGCATGTATTGCAGGGAATATGGTGGGAAACGAATACCCTGTCGCCAACAGTATAGTGATCGACACCGTCTCCGATTTCAACGATTTCTCCCGCTATTTCGTGACCTAGAACGAGGGGTGCCTTTTTGATGCGATACCATTCCATCACATCGCTTCCACAGATACCGCTTGCCATTACTTTGACCAGAACTTCACCGGGGCCGATCTGTGGGGTTGGTATTTCTTCTACTCGTACATCATTGTTGTTGTAATACATTGCAACGCGCATTGGCTGAACCCCCTCATTTACGAAAGGCTAATGGCGAGAGGCTGATGACTTAAGGGACTGGCTACAGAGAGTATAATCCTTTATCCTTGTGCCTTTTGCCTGTAACCTTTGAAAAAAACGAATTATAAATCGTTTTTTTCATTATTAAAAAGCTCGAAGGCCTCCCTGGCAGTGTAATTTTCGTGAATGACTGAATGCAGGGCCTTGGCCATGGCTACCGGGTGAGGGTTTTGCCAGACATTTCTCCCGAGATTCACGCCGATTGCACCTTTCTGCATACCGTCATGAACAAATTCGAAAACCTCAAGTTCCGTTTCACACTTGGGACCCCCTGCCATAACAACGGGAACGGGGCAGCCGGTCGTAACCTGATCGAAATCCTCACACCAGTATGTCTTGACAACTCGGGCACCGAGTTCTGCAGCAATACGACAACATAACCCGAGGTATTTGGCATCCCTCTTTTCAAGCTCTTTGCCAACCGCCGTCACTGCCATCACCGGTATGCCGTAATCTTCGCAATGATTGACAAGGTCAGCGAGATTTAACAGTGATTCGTGTTCGTAATCGCTTCCGACAAAGATAGAAACACCGACGGCAGACACATTGAGGCGTATAATTTCCTCAATTGACGTTGTAATAGCTTCGTTTGCCAAGTCTTTACCAACGATACTGGTACCTCCGGATACCCTGAGAATGATGGGTTTGCTTCCCGCTGGCTTGACTGCGGACCGTAACACCCCCCGTGTTACGAAAAGAGCATCGCAAAAAGGAAGAAGTGGCTCGATTGTTTTACCTGGCTTTTCTAAACTGGATGTCGGCCCTTGGAAGTATCCATGGTCAATGGGCAGAAAAAAGCAGTGACCGTCAGGCCGAATAAGCTGTGACATACGATTTTCCATTCCCCAATCCATTTTTATCCCTCCTTGAAAATTTGTATTTTAAAATCTTTTTGTTATTGACAAAATGTTAAATTTTTTTTCATATATATGTTCAGAAGATTGGTGAACCTTCTTGAAATCAACCTATTGAATATTTTCAACTCGAATATTTACTTACAGATATACAACGATAAAGTCAACCATACAGCGTAATAGCAATCTTTAGATATAACCGTTCGGCATATGTCCGATCACCGATATTTATTATTAATCCCGAGTGGGTGTTTTCCCTGTAATCTTGTTGGAATAATATGTAAGAAAAAGAGAATAAAGTAGTCTCTTATAACATATTGATACGGAACAATATTTAGCTATATCATTTGTCTTGTCATATACATAAATTTTGTAACATATTCTTTGGAACGTCGTGAGATGCAAAACGATTTACCATCAGAACGAAGGGAAGCTCTTCATATATATCAAAATAACCCGGCGCATGAGACAATGAAACTCTTCATAAAGGAGGTGCACTCCGGACGTCGCGTAATAGATTATGAGGTATGATATTGTTATAGATAAATGTTTATGTTATGAGATTATTCTATCGAATACAAAGGGGGGCTCAATGAAGACCATCGGCATTATTGGTGGACTGGGGCCTGAATCTACAGTTGACTATTACAAAAGGATTATAAGGACTTTTCAGGATAAGTATGTTGATTTGGCCTATCCTGAAATTGTTGTGTACAGCGCAGATGTAAACAAACTTCTTGAGCTTGTCGAGGCAGAAGAATGGAAAAAACTGGTGGAGTGGCTTGTCGCGAGAGTTCGATCCGTCCATAGTGCAGGTGCCGATTTTGCGGTCATTGGAGCAAATACGCGCATATCGTGTTTGATGAGGTGGAATCACGTTCTCCCATTCCGATGCTCAGCATTGTAGATGAGACATGTCGACGGGCCGAAACTCTGGAATTAAAAAAGCTGGGGCTCATGGGAACCGGATTCACGATGGAATCTGATTTCTTTCAGAAACCGTTTTACGAGAAGGGAATAACGGTTGTATCTCCGGATGAAGAGGACCAGAAATATATCCATGATAAGCTCATGTCTGAAATAGAATTAGGGATCATTAAAGATTCAACGAGAGAGGGCCTCTTATCTATCGTGAAGAAAATGATAAAACAAGAATCAATTGATTCTGTGATTCTCGGATGTACAGAATTGCCATTGATCCTTGACAGAGACGAATTTGGCATCCCCTTCTTAAATACGACTGCAATTCATGTCGACAGCATCGTCGAATATTGCATTAAAAAGTAGAGACTGCGGAAAAAATGGAACATATAACAAGACTTACGGCGGTTGTCATTCTGACGAGCTTTACAGTTGTCTGCGTATCGCTTCTATTTGTCAGGCGCATTATGCTGAAGATGTACATGAATATGGCAGGTACGGAGTACTGCCTGCCGGTACCTACGACATTTGCAGTTAATTTTACTTCAACGATTTCACTATCAGTCATCTTCATAATTGTCCTGTCTGTACTCGGAGTCTCAGAGTACAGCCTCAAAAAGGAACGTCAACGGTTTCTCGTTCAGATAGGAAGCGTGACGCTCCTGATGCTTTTTTTAATATTCCTTATGCTGGCGTTTGCGTTGCCGATGTATATTCCGGATTTAATAATAGTTGATTAGAATGTCGGTATAAGCATGATACCGAGTGGTCCGTATCATCTGTTTCTGAAGGCATGCACATTTATCTTATTACATGCCGGTGAATTCTAAATAAATCTAAGTCTATGATTTATCAAATAACAGTTTGCCGCCAATTATTTTCTAAAGGGGATTGCATCTTACACGACAACAATATTTCATGCCGGGATTATTCAATATCGGCTTAAACCAGCAACAGCGATCACGTCCCCTGTCCCGACTGATGATCGGGACTGCCGAGAAGTTAAAGTTTAAAAAGTGGACGAACCACGCACCTTTCTGGTAAAGCAATTTCTGTAACTTCCATTGAAAGAAGAGTAATGATGAGTATACGTCATAAAATAATCTTTCTGATTTCGATAATATTGTTATTCAGTGGATGTGCCGATACGGATATGGTGTTTAAGCGATTTAAACTGAATTTTATTCCCCATAACAGACCGGAACCTGAGGATATTAAACAGACATCACCGGAGAAATGCGGTGTTTTAATGGGGAAAATCATCAGCAATACTCAGCGGACAAAGCCTTTAGTCGTAGTCGCTTATTCCGAACGATATTCAAAAAACAGAATAGCCGATTACACCGTGTTGTTCAACCCGGGACCGTACATGCTCTATGTGCCGGAAGGAACGTATGATATTGTAGTATTTGAGGATGCTGATGGGGACTTCCTGTGTGAACGGGGTGAGTTTCTAGATCGCTTCGAAAGTAACGGGAGTGTATCGGTCGAAGCAGGGCAGGTAGTCGGAAAGCTCGATATTATTATCACAGATACCGGGAACAAACATTTTGATTATCCGATCAGTCTGGAAATCCCGTCTGATACAGGCAGTAAATTAAAAACCTTAGTTACCGGAGGTACTGTAGACCTTGAAAGTGAAATGTTTTCAAGAAAATATGGAGCAATTGGTCTCTGGTCACCGTCAAAATTTGTCAATGCGGTCGGTGGTAGTATTTATGCCCTTGAAAAGTATGATTCATCAAAGATCCCGATCCTCTTTGTTCACGGTTCGGGAGGAACGCCCAGAGATTGGAAATATTTTGCCGGCAACATTGATAGAAACCGCTATCAACCATGGTTTTTTTATTATCCTACAGGGTTGCGTCTGAAGACATTATCCGATCTGCTACAGGAAGAGTTAAAGGGTGTTTACGATAAGTATCAATTTAAACAACTATATATTGTGGCTCATAGTATGGGAGGGCTGATTGTCCGTTCATTTATCAATCAGTACGTATCGGATAATCATCCGTATACTATAAAAATCTTCGTTTCACTCTCCACGCCGTGGGGTGGAATTGAAAGTGCCAAGTTGGCACCGAAGAATCCAAAAATTTTTAATTATCCTGCATGCTGGAAAGATTTAGCCTCCGGGAGCATATTTATAGAGAGTCTTTTGAACAAAAAGCTGCCGTGCGATATCATATATTGTCTTTTCTTTGGGTATAGGGGCGATAAACTCCTTCTGAGCGGTGCTGATGACGGAACGGTTGCCCTTAAAAGTCAATTAAACTTCCATGTTCAATCAGAAGCGATTCGATGCTTTGGCTTTAACGAGGATCACATAAGTATCCTTTTTACTGAAGAAGTTCTTCGACGGTTTAAAGAGATGCTTGAGTTTATAGGGGGGTGAAGAATTCGAATTATTACCGGACTCCTGTCTACATATGATTATATGATGAGCTATTAATTGCCGAGAATTTCCCTTATTCTCGATGAGATTTGTTCCGCAGAGAACGGCTTTTGAATAAAACCATCGCAACCACGGTCAAGAATTTCAGTGGCCCGTCCATCAATGCTGTATCCGCTGGAAAGAAGAACTTTTAATTCAGAGTTCATTTTCTTCAAAATATCGTACGTTTCTCCACCATCCATCCCAGGCATGATCATGTCCAGGACGACCAGATCAATTTTTGATTTATTCGTCCTGCAAATAGTTATTGCATCGTTTCCGCTATGAGCTGTCAACACTTTAAACCCAAGCATTTTGAGCATTTCCTGACCAATTTCAAGAACCATCGGTTCATCATCGACAATGAGAATTGTTTCGTTTCCCCTGGCAAGCCGTTCAGGTTTCTCTTTTCCTCTTTTGCTTTTCTTTTCTGATGCCGGCAAATAGATTTTGAAGGTCGTACCTCGATCTTTCTCAGAAAAAACATCTATGTATCCGCCATGAGACTTAATAATTCCGTATGCGGAAGCCAGCCCGAGGCCTGTGCCTTTGCCAAGTCCTTTTGATGTGAAGAATGGTTCAAAGATGCGGTCCTGAATTTCCCTATCAATACCTGCTCCTGTGTCAGTAACGGTCAATAATACGTATTTTCCCGGTTTCGGTTTATATGGTCTGCCTTTCATATCTTTGTGGGTGACATTCGTTGTTTTTAAAATGAGGTCGCCTCCCCGTGGCATTGCGTCAGCAGCGTTGACAAAAAGATTCATCAGGCACTGTTCAATCTGTCCTTGATCTGCCATGATTTCATATGTATTGTCATCGAACTCACGCCTAATCCTGATTTCTCTTCGAGTCATGTCGAAGGTTTCTGAAGTGTCCTTTACAAGTTTATTCAAGCTGATTGGAGTTACTTCATATTTTCCCTCCCGGGCAAAGCCAAGGAGCTGGCTCGTCAATCTTGATCCGCTCTGAACAAGTTTTTCAATATTTTTGAGTTTCCCCTTGTACGGATGATCGCTGTCACTATCTAAAAGCATCAATGATGCATTCCCCTGAATACCCATGAGTAAGTTATTAAAGTTATGTGCGATACCTCCTGCAAGAGTTCCAATGGATTCCATCTTCTGTGCCTGTCTGAGTTGAGCCTCCAACTTCTCTCGTTCCAGTTCATTCAATTTATGGTCGGTAACATCTCGAACAACGCCACGGAATCCGATGGGTTCATTTTCCTGATTACGTATTAGCGATGCCGATAGTGCAACAAACCTGACTGTACCATCTTTCCTTATAATTTCGAAATCTACATTTTTTGCCGGTTTGCCGGTACGATAGATTTGATTGTAAATACCATATATTCGCTTTGAAGCTTCCGGAGTGGTATATTCCCGGTTATTCATACCCATCAATTCTTGCCTGGGATAACCCAGAATATTGCAGGTAGAATCATTGACAAAAATGAAACGTCCGGCGATATCGACCTCATAATAGCCTTCTTCTATGGTTTCCAGGATGGTTCGATATTTTTCCTCGCTCTCCTTCAGTGCCCTCTCGGCGCGCTTCTGATCTGTTATGTCCCGATAAATGGCATAGACACCTATCTGTCCTTCTTCGATTTCAATGGGTGTTCCGAGGATTGAGACGTCGACGAGGGTACCGTCTTTTCTTTGACGGACTGTTTCATGGGCGATTCGATTACCCTTTGCGATTTTCTGTGTGATTGCGACTCCCTCATTATGGAGATAATCGGGCACCAGCAGATCATCCAGACATTGTCCACTTACCTCGTCAAGTGCATAACCAAATAGTCTCGAAAATTCATTATTCAAATGTATGAAGTTGCTTTCGTTATCAACGAGCACGATGGCCTCGGGAGATCTTTCGAATAGTCGTTCCAGATAAGCTTTTTCAAATTTGAGTTCTTCTTCCGCCCGCTTTCGATCAGTGATATCATGTGCAAAGCCTAAAATTGCCGGCTTTCCCTTCCAGGTAAACAAAACCGTGTTGATCTCCATCCATCGTATGTGATCCTCTCTGTCAAGCATCCTGAAGGAATAAACAGAAGGAAATATTTCACCTTGCAGACTTTTCAGGTGATTTTCCATAATGAGGCTCTGATCATCAGGATGAATAAAGTTGATAAAAGATTTATTCATCAATTCATCAGCAGAATATCCGGTTACTTCAATCATGAAAGGATTTACAAATTTAAACATTTCATCCTGTACAACAAAAATCATATGCTGTACATTTTCTACGAGAAGGCGATACTTTTCTTCAGATTCCCGCAGAGCTTCTTCCATGCATTTTTTTTCCGTGATATCAATAAAGGATGCTACAATCTTTGTTGTTTCGGGAATCACAGCAACATTGATGTAAGCACATTTCTCATTACCTCGCTTGTCAATGAAACGAAATTCATAGCCTTCCGGTGCCTTATCAGGATCGGTCTTCCTGAGTTTGTAATATTCACTCATCCAGGATTGATCGTCCGGTGGAATGAATTCCGTCCATTTTTTGCATTCGATCTCTTCCCGGGAATAACCGGTTATGTTTTCCAGTTCAGCATTCGCCATTATTATGGTCATGTCCTCATCGACGATGACCATTGCCGTGCCTGTCGACTCAAAGATGGTGCGGTAGTGATTTTCAGATGATCGCAATGTTTCTTTCATCTTTTTTCGGTTGTTACTATCACATGAACTGGACAGTATGCTGCCGAACTCACCGCTTTCAAGCATTTGCTGGCACATGTCTGCCAGTCCGTCCACAATCTGTTGTTTGGTTTCATTCCGATCACTCATTTCCAACCTCGAATGGAAGATAAATTATTCTGATATGTTTTGTTGATTAATATATAAAGAAATCCTTTGATCGTTTATAAAAATACCGTCGAAATAGTGACGAACTAAACATCGATTTATTGACAGTAACAAGAAACATCTTCTCTAACATACCGAAATAACTTATACTGCATTATAAAAAATAAAAACAGATCAATATTAGCGGATATGATCTTGCAAGATTTATTCCTTTTGCCATTGCATATGTCTCTTGTTGACACCTTTCTATCTTGATGTAAATATCAAACGTAATTATTCGATGACAATCAATAAAAACATCATAATATTTTCATCATTATGTAGCGATGTTTTGTAAAAAATCATTGCTCATTAAGGGCTATGTTTATCATCCCACGTATAAACTCCTCTATCGAAAGACATAGAATCAGGGTGGTAAAATATATGGAAACTATTTCTATACAATATTGTTTCAGGTTGACCGGTGATAAGGAAGAAGTGTTTTGTGTAACATCAGACGCACACCATCTTGACTTGGTAAACAATATTCCCGAAGTTCTTCCTCAATGGACAAGTCTTGAGTATTGTCAATGTCCCAATTCTACGCTCGATGCTGATATTCATGCGTATTGCCCGCTGATTGTGCATCTTGTTAATCTCGTGGATCGTTTCAAGAATATAATATTATATGATGAAAGTTACATGGACGTTGTTACGGAAGAGCGACGTATATACCAACGCACAACGGCTCAAAGAGGAATAAGCTCTTTGATGGGTTTGATAATAGCAACAAGCGGCTGTCCTCATACAGTATTTTTCAAGCCGATGTCTTCGGTTTCACTTACCACTTGCCAGTCAGGACGAAACCATATACAGGGCTGTATCTATGTATTTATTAGCGCGGTATTTTCTTAAAAAAGAAGGGGAACAAGCTGATCTGGAATTAGAAGGTCTCAGAGATATTTATAATAACATACAGGTAGTAAATAGCGCCGTAGCAGATATAATCAGAGCAGCAACGGAGGCTGATTCGTCGGTCAATGCCATCGTAATACTGGATATGTATGCTCAGGCTATGCCGTATATTATTGGAGAATCACTGGAAAGAATTCGTAATTTATTTAGTCCTTACGTTTCCATATCCAGGTAGCGGTGTGCAAGGAGATGACTGATAATCACATGAAGTCAATCTGATGACATTGAATT
>JAFGQS010000099.1 GCA_016935565.1 Deltaproteobacteria bacterium | reverse complement strand
AATGTTGGCACCGGCAACCCTTCCCTGTTTATTCGCAATGTCACCTAACGGCATGTGAACCCACTGCTGTTTTATCCGGTGATACACGCCGCAGCAATCACCGACAGCATAGATTTCTTCCCGCGAGGTACGCTGGGAATAATCGACCATGATCGCACCGGTGTTACCGATTTTCAGGCCAATCTGTTCGGCAAGCGCTATATTCGACTTCACTCCCGTTGCAAAGATAATGATATCTGCCTCCATCTCGCCATCATCGGTAATCAGGCGGAGACCAGGTTTGTTTTTCTTTTTTTCGATCGCAACGGGCAGTGTATTCGGTATGAAGTCAACTTCATTCTCGGTAAGTTTTCCCAGGACAAGTTTCGAAAACTCATTATCCCATCTTTTGATGGGAAGTTCACCCCTGTAGACTACACTGGTTTCGAGACCTAAATTCCTCATTGCCTCGCATAACTCCATGGCGATAAAGCCGGCTCCCAGAATGACTGCCTTGCGACACTTATCACTTCCACACTGTTTATTCTGAATATAGGACTTTATATTAATGCCGTCTCTGAGATCCTTGAGCTTAAAAACGCCTTCTTCATGTATTCCCGGCATGTCAGGTAAAAAAACCTTCGATCCCGTGGCAAGAACGAGTATATCGTAAGGGAGGTTTGCTCCATTATCCAATCGAACCTCCCCTTTTCCCGGATCAATTGCCTCAACACCGGTTCTCGTTTTCACCGTCACTCCGGTTTTTTCGAACGCCTCAGGTGTTCTGGCAATCAGCAATTTCTCATCTTTTATTACATCACCGATGTAATATGTCATCGGTCAGGCTGCGTAAGAAATAAATTCGCCCTTTTCGACAATAGTGATATCCAGGGATGGATCTCTTCTTTTCGCCTCAGCAGCGCTTGACGGACCTCCCGCACCGCCTCCGACGATAACCACCTTTCTGCTCATAGAACCTCTCGCTTTCTCCGAAACGTTAAATCACCCAAGCCTTCTGTATGATCGTACATTTACGCTTTTGTCTTCTATCACGCATTCCGTGTTTGGTCAGGTTCAGACCTGTTTATGGTAGTCATGCTAACAAAAATATTGATCCTCTGCAATCTGAAAGCGAAATATGACCGACGTCACGAACCTCAGGTAAGCACAACAACGATGTCATCAGGATACGACCGGTTACATGGTCGCAAGACGCAAATTAATATTTGGAAATTAGTAGACAATATGTTATGCGGAAATCTGTTAAACATTACAATTGTATGCCGTACCATTATATGCGATAACGGTACAGGTCGTTAACATTCAGGGCAGATGGGAAGGAAATCATGCGAGAATTCAAGGAACAAAGAAAGGGATTACATGATCGAAGAATCAAAAAACCAAGGAGGATCGTCGATCAGGCATCGGTATGCACGGAGTGCGAATTATGCATGGATTATTGTACTACCTATCAAATGACGGGAGAACCTATGTTTTCTCCCCTGCACCGGCTTCAAACTGCAGTTAAGATCTTTGAGGGAGAAGATGTGACGCCGCTCATGCTGGAAAGCATGTATAATTGCCCAAAATGTATGCAGTGCGAAGCGGCGTGCCCCCTTAAAATCGATATCACCTCTATCGTCCATCGAGCCAGAGAGGAGCTGGTCAGACGGAACCTTGCCCCAACCGATAGACACAACGCGGTAATCGAGGGAATCATAGAGCGAGGCAATGCAGTGAACGGTGATCCAGCAACGCGCTTGGACTGGCTCCCCGAAGCATTTTTAAAAAATGAGTCCGATACACTCCTGTTTCTGGGGTGCCTTCCATCGTACCTGGTAAAGGATGCCGCATCATCAACATACACCGTGTTGAAAAAACTGGGGCTCGACTTTATGGTTCTTGAAGACGAAGGATGCTGCGGCACTTACATTTATGAATCGGGAAGAACCGATCTTGCTGCAGAGTATTTCCAACGGAACGTCGAGCGATTCAAATCCCTTGGAATCACGAGAATCGTTGTTCCCTGCTGCGGCTGTCATAAATGCTTTAAATATTTCTATCCCGATGTCCTCGGCGATACAGGCTTTACCGTTCATCATGCCGTGGAGGTAATCTATGATCTTCTCGAAGAAAATCCTGATCTTCTTAATAAGGTAGAAAAAACAGTAACCTACCATGATCCCTGTCGAATCGGAAGGGGTGAAGGAATCTACGAAGAAGCAAGAAAGATACTGACACTGTGCGGGACCGATCTGGAAGAGATTGAGCGGAACAGGGAAGAGGGATTGTGCTGTGGCGCCGGAGGAGGTATCAGATCCGTATATCGCAACCTCTCAATGGAAATCGCGACAAATCTCTTGCGGAAGATACCGAACGAGTCAATCGTCACCTCGTGTCCTTTCTGTGTCTTTAATTTGGGATTTGCATCCAAGAAAAAGGATTTGGGGAAACAACTAACCTACATTACAAGGATTGTGGAAGATTCCCTTCCGTAATGATCGAGTCACATTTTTCAAAGTAACACGATGACAGATTCAGGAACCCACCGGATTCCGTTTCCGTATCAGAATAACGACCAGAGCAACGGCGATCATAATGAGGCACAGAACCTGTCCCATCGTCAGCGTCCCTAAGATAAAACCTAATTGCGGGTCCGGTTCTCTATAGAACTCAATGCAAAAACGGACTGTTCCGTAACCGATCAGATAGAGAGAGAAGAGAAAACCATCAAAACATTTTTTCTTCCTGATGCTCCAGAGTAGGGCAAAAAGAACGATTCCTTCAAAAAAGGCTTCATAGAGCTGAGACGGGTGGTGAAGCTGTTGATAGGGATCCAACGGGAAATACATGCCCCACGGCACATCAGTCACGCGACCGTACAGTTCCCCGTTGATGAAATTTCCGATTCTCCCGAATGTATACCCAAGTGGTATCGCTGCAGCAAATAAATCGGCAAAATTCCAGAAGTTTATTGTGTGCTTCCGGCAAAACATGACCGTCGCCACAAAGACCCCGATAGCCCCTCCATGATAGGACATACCGCTAATGCCAACATATTTGAATCCATTGGAAAGGTCGAAAGGGAAAATAACTTCAAAAGGATGGTGCAGATAATAGGGGAAGCTGTAGAAGATAACATATCCCAGACGCGCCCCGATAAGCAGCCCCAGAATTGCCCATACAAAATAGTCTTGTATGGTATCGTGTGAATAGTCGTACCCTTCATCTTTTATTCGATAGACAACGAGGATGTATGTGATAAAGAAGGCAACAAGGTACATAAGACCGTAGTACCGAAGCTGAAAGGATCCGATCTGAAAAATGATAGGGCTGATATGGTGAGGAATATGCTGCCAGAACGCTATCAATCGATCCATGTTAACAATATCACACGAAAGACATGACACAGGAATCAGAATAAAAAAGTACGATCAGTATATGTATTCCGATTTCCTCCCGTATTCCCGCTTTCCGTATCCGGCTCCTTTTTAGATTATTATTCACATAGTACGAGATCTTACTTGCAAACCGACAAACTGCCGGCATTATTTATCCTCAGGTAAAACAAGATGATGCCGAACAGGATTCGGCGCACCCGCCTCCTGCCCGTGCCGGACGGGATATCATTTTCTCGGCCTTTTTCTTTCCGCATTGGGGACATTCTACTTTGCTGTCATCATTACTTGAGAATACAATGGTCTCGAATTCATGACCACAATTCTTGCATTTATATTCATAAATCGGCATCTTCTGCCCTCCGGTATTTTAGCATTCAGCTTCCGGTATCAGTCAATACATACAAACACCTATCCGTACTAAGGTACACTGTATGCATAGCTGATTCCTGACGGCCTCAATACGACTGACCCTTGAGTTCATCTACGTACAGCTCGGCTGAATTTGCTGCCGTTGCTCCGTCACCACAGGCGGTAATGACCTGCCGGAGAGATTTTCTGATACAATCTCCACAGGCAAAGATACCATCCGCAGATGTTGTCATGTCGCCGTCTGTAATAATATAACCATCCTTATCGCAATTGACAACCCCCGCAATAAGATCCGTATTCGGCGTCAAGCCGATGAAAAGAAAGACGCCGTCAACCTGTATCTCTCTCGCCTCCTCCGGTGACTTTACATTCTTGATCCTGACACCGGTTACTCCGTTGTCGCCGAGTATTTCCTCTACAACCGAATCCCAGGCAAAATCAATCTTTTCATTGGCAAATGCCCGTTCCTGAAGAATTCCCGTCGCACGGAGGCGGTCTCTCCGGTGAATAATGGTCACCTTGCTTGCAAATTTCGTCAGGTAGATGGCTTCCTGAACCGCCGTATCTCCGCCTCCCACAACTGCAACGTCCCTGTTCCGGTAAAAGGGGGCATCACAGGTGGCACAGAACGAAACTCCCTGGCCGATCAATGCTTCTTCTCCGGGCACACCCAGATGTCTCCATTCCGCGCCCGTTGAAACAATGATGGCAAGGGTATCATACTCCCCGGTTTCGGTTGCAACGGTCCATCCTTTCACGTCGCCTAATTGTTTTTTTTCTATGGATGTTACCTGTTCCGTCTTTACCTCCAATCCGAATGAAACGGCCTGTTTCTTAAATCGATCAATCAATTCCAGACCGGTAACACCCGTCAGGCCTGGATAATTTTCAATCATGTCCGTCAGGCTGATCTGGCTGACCGTCGAGCTTCCCTCCAATAATAATACGTTGAGACTTGACCGGGATGCATACAGCCCGGCCGTCAGACCGCCGGGTCCTCCTCCGATGATGATTACGTCATATACATTTTCCGGAATTTGCACCTGAGCCACGATTTTCCCTCCATTCAATTCAATAATAATTATCGATTATATGTACTCAAACACCCCGATATACGACGCTATAATGCTCGTTCTCTCATCATCGAATGCTGACCTCTGAAAGTCCGGTCACCCTTTAATACAACCGACTGCCCGAAGCCGGGCGACCTTCCTGGATAGACCGGCTTCATGAACCACATCAACAACCGAATCGATGTCTTTGTAAGCTTCAGGTATCTCTTCGTGCAAGGTTCCTTTTCCGGTGGCCATGACAATCACATTTCTATCTGCCATTTCTTTCCGAATGGATCTCCCCTTGCTCACTTTCTTCGCCCGAGAACGGCTCATGACTCGTCCCGCACCGTGGCAAGTGCTGCCGAAGGTTTCCGAAAAGGCCTTTTCCGTTCCCACCAGGACATATGACCCTGTCCCCATATCACCCGGTATCAAGACCGGCTGACCGACATGACGATATGCCGCCGGAACTGCCGGATGGCCGGGCGGAAAAGCTCTGGTGGCACCTTTGCGGTGAACGCATACTTTCTTTTTCTCCCCGTCTATGATGAATTCCTCGATTTTTGCGATATTGTGACAAACATCATAGACCAGCCTCATTCCAATGTCACGGGGAGATTTTTTCAGCGTCCGTTCAAAGATTTCCCGGGTCCAGTGCATCAACATCTGTCTGTTTGCCCATGCATAGTTCGCGGCACATACCATAGCGGCAAAGTACTGTCGTCCCTCATCAGAATCAAAGTAGGCACACGCTAATTGCCTGTCAGGAAGCAAAAAACCCAGTTTACCAATTTTTTTCACCATACGTGCCAGATAATCATCACATACCTGATACCCAAACCCCCTCGATCCCGAGTGAATGACAACAACGACCTGGTTACGTTCCAATCCAAAGGCTGCGGCGACTTTTTCATCGAAGATTTTTTCGACAACCTCTATTTCCAGAAAATGGTTTCCTGAACCGAGTGTCCCCAGTTGCTGTTTTCCTCGCTCAAGCGCCCTATCGCTGACACAATCAGGGTCGGCACCCTCCATTGTACCCTCATCCTCAGTTGCAAGGAGATCTCCCGATGTTCCGTATCCGTGATTGACCGCCCATCGTGCTCCTTCTTTTAACACTTTCTTCTCTTCGCTGAAAGAAAGATTGATTGAGCCCTTCGAGCCCACACCGGTTGGAATATCTCTGAAAAGAGCTGCAACAAGATCGTGAAGACGATCCCTGATTTCATCGATATGGAGACGGGTTGTCATGAGACGGACACCGCAGTTAATATCGTAACCAACGCCACCGGGAGAGATAATCCCCTCCTTCAGATCAAAGGCCGCAACCCCGCCAATCGGAAACCCATATCCCCAGTGCATATCGGGCATGGCCAGCGAATATTTTACAATACCGGGCAGGTAGGCAACGTTTGATACCTGTTTCGGGCTTTCATCCGATCCGATACCTCCGATCATGGTATCACTGGAATAAATCATTCCCGGTACTCTCATTCCTCCCACCGGTGGAATAATCCAGCGATACTCGTCTAATTTTTTCATGGTTATATCAGACATCAAAGATAACCCTGCCTTTCCATCCATGCGGGGTTTTTTCAACTTCTATCTGGTGATACGTAACAGCTTTAATTTCCGTCTTTATTCTGTGCTTCTCCGGGTTAAATATTTCACCTCTCACTACTCCGACGACATGACGGTCGTCAATGTCTGAAATGTAACAGTCTTTCAGAAGAAATCCCTCGCCGTTATACATGTAGAGGATTTCCCGCAGAAAATTTATCAAAAGATCTTCTCGATCCGAACCTTCAACGGTAAAATGCCGCTTCTCTTGCGCCGTTACATGATCAAGTTCTGTAATATTATCAAAAACGGCAATGGCAGCATTTAAAAAAAGATCTTTTTCATCGGTACCGTATATTTCAAGTCCCAGATCTGCCGTATGATCGAATACCCTATATTTCAGTTTCGGATTTCGGGTTTCGGGTTTCGAGTTCATCGCTCTATCGGTAACCTTCAGCATTTCAGTCATGAGCTTTAAGCTGAATGCCGACTGCTGATTGCTGAATTTCTATTCCATCTCATCGACGTCGAGAATTTCCTCTTTCTCTTCATCTTCCCTTTCTGCCCTTGCAACGCCGACAAGGCTTTCACCAGGATCTATCTCTATTAACTTGACTCCCTGGGTACTTCTATGTAGCAGAGATATCTCATCAACCCTCATCCTTATGATCTTACCGGCATTACTGATCAACATGACGTCCTCGTTTCCGATAACCTGTTTGATCCCCGACACGAATCCGACCTTGGGCACTGTTTTCAGATTGATGATTCCCTTTCCTCCCCGGGTCTGGGTTCTATATTCAACTGTTTCGGTTCGTTTGCCGTAACCTTTCTCTGAAATTGTAACAACGGAATTGCCGCTACCCAGGATCTCCATACCGATGACCTCATCGCTTTTTTCCATCCTGATACCGGTAACACCCCGGGCCGTCCTCCCGCTGCTTCGAACATCTTTTTCGTTAAACCTGATAGCCTTGCCTTTTTTCGTTCCTAAAAAAACATCCTGTGTTCCATCCGTCAGTTTTACCGCTATTAATTCATCATCATCATCCAGGGTAATTGCGATAATACCCCCGATTCTCGGGTGTGAATACGCCATAAGATCAGTTTTCTTCGCAATTCCCTGCTTCGTTGCAAAAAATACATACTTCCCCTCGATAAATTCTGTTACGGAGAGAACCGCCGTTACCCGTTCTGAGCTTGATATACCGATCAAATTCACAATAGCCTTTCCTTTGGCCGCTCTTCCCGCCTGTGGAATCTGATGCACCTTGACCCAGTACACCCTGCCTGTATTGGTAAAACACAGGACATAACTATGCGTAGATGCTATAAAAATTCGCTCCACGAAATCATCTTCCTTGGTTCCCATCCCAACCTTACCGCGCCCTCCCCGGCGTTGACTTCTGTAGAGTGTTACGGGATTTCTCTTCACGTAACCATGATGTGATACGGTAACAACCATATCCTCTTCCACAATTAAATCCTCAACACTGATGTCTTCACTCGCGACAACGATTTCCGTTCTTCTTGCATCGCCGTACCGTTTCTTAATCTCTTCCTGTTCCTCGATGATGATATTCAAAACTTTCTGCGGGTCTGCAAGTATTCCCTCTAATTGTAAGACCAGTGCCGATATTTCATCATATTCTTCATTGATCTTGCTCTGTTCCAAACCGGTCAATCTCTGCAAACGCATATCGAGGATCGCCTTTGTCTGAACTTCGCTCAGGCCAAACTCTTCCGAAAGTGTTTCGGCGGCTTCGGCAGGACTGCTTGATGCTTTAATGATGGCAATCACATCATCGATGTTATTCAGAGCAATAATCAATCCCGCAAGAATGTGCATTCTTGCTTTGGCCTTATTATGATCAAATAGTGTTCTTCTTGTAATGATTTCTTTTCTGAAATCGATAAATTTCTGGAGTATTTCCTTAAGATTCAGGACTTTCGGCTGACCATCATCAATCGCTAACATGATAATTCCGAACGACGATTCGAGCTGTGTATGCTTATAGAGCTGATTGAGAATAACACCAGCTATCTCATCCCGTTTTAATTCAATGACGATTCTCATTCCTTCTCGATCCGATTCATCCCTGAGATCTGAAATACCGGTAATTTTCTTATCTTTTACCAGATCTGATATCTTTTGAATGAGATTCGCCTTATTAACAATGTACGGAAGTTCCGTAATGATAATACTCTCTCTGTCACTCCGGGCATTTCTCTCGATGAGGGCCCTCGCCCTCATTCTTATAATTCCCCGTCCCGTATGATACGCAGAAAGGATTCCATCTCTTCCGTTGATGAATCCTGCCGTCGGAAAATCCGGCCCCTGAATGTATTGCATGAGCCCGGTTACATCGATATCGGGATCTTGAATCAGCGCGATGAGTCCGTCTGCAACTTCGTTGAGATTGTGAGGGGGGATATTCGTAGCCACACCCACGGCAATTCCTGATGAACCGTTCAGCAGCAGCGTCGGTATTTTGGACGGCAGAACAGCCGGCTCTTCAAGAGAATCGTCGTAGTTCGGCACAAAGTCAACGGTATCTTTATCCAAATCAGCAAGGATTTCATCGGCAATCCTCTTCATTCGAATTTCCGTATACCTCATGGCCGCAGCGGAATCTCCATCGATCGATCCAAAGTTGCCCTGACCGTCTATTAATGGATATCGCATGGCAAAATCCTGTGCCATTCTCACGATTGTATCGTATGCAGCCGAATCTCCATGAGGGTGATACTTACCGATAATATCACCGACAATCCTTGCAGATTTTTTATACGGCCGGTTCCACCGGTTGCCTAAATCCGACATGGCAAAGAGCGCCCTTCTATGAACGGGTTTGAGACCGTCCCGAACATCGGGAATTGCCCGTCCTATAATGACGCTCATGGCATAGTCCATATAGGACCGTTTCATCTCGTCTTCTATATTTACCGGAATATTTCTCTGGTAAAGCTGATCCATGGTAAATCATTCCTCCTCAGCGCAATGTTTCTGACTGATATCCTACTTTTTAACCTGAAATCGGATAATATTTCTGAAAAAATAATCGACAGAAGGGATAAAAATGCGAGTGTTGTGCTTATATATCCAGATTAGATACATTAAGTGCATTCTCGTATATAAATTCTCTCCGTGGCTCCACCTGATCTCCCATGAGCGTCGTAAAGATTTCATCAGCAACGACAGCATCTTCAACTTTTACCTGCAGGAGGGTTCTCTTTTCAGGATCCATTGTCGTTGCCCACAGTTGCCCAGGGTTCATTTCTCCTAATCCCTTGTACCGCTGAATTGACATCCCCTTTTTCCCGCTCTCGATAATATATTCTATAAGAGAGATCATGCTGCCAAACTGTTTCCGCTGTTGATCATCAGTTCCTTTTTCTTCGATCCAGTAAGGAGCTTCACCCAGAGAACTCAATTGTTTAATCAGTCCTTTTACTTCAGAAAACTTTGGAACGTTGAATATATCCCTATCATGATAGACCGTTTTAATACGTCCGTTTTCAGACAGGTCGAAAAATAGCTTATAACCTCCATGCTCCTCATCAAAACTGGCCCGGTAGGATGCAATCTTATCTTGTAAGGCCATTCTGATTCTTTTTCCGATCTTTAAAAGTCTCTCTTCATCTTTGAATTCATCCGGCGCGAAAGCCGGATCACCTGCGAGCAACCTGACAACATCCCTATCCTTTCCTTCGTTCTCAAATTTCTTCAATATTGCATCGAGTCGAATTCCTTTTTTTATCAGGCTGAGAAGACGGCTTCCGGTAATAGAACTGCCATCTCCCAGAACAACTTGTACCTTGTTGACACCACTGTCGAGGATGTAATTTTCCATTTCCTCTTCTGTGTTGATGTATCTTTCATTACTTTTATTGGATATCCTGAACAGGGGTGGTTGTGCAATATACAAATATCCCCGTTCAACCAATTCCCTCATATGCCTGAAAAAGAACGTTAGCAATAAAGTCCTTATATGAGAACCATCAATATCGGCATCTGTCATGATTATGACCTTGTGGTACCTGAGTTTGTCAATGTCGTAATCGTCTTTCCCGATTCCTGCGCCCAGTGCGGTCACTATCACCTTTATCTCTTCGTTATTCAGCATCTTATCGAAGCGTGCTTTTTCAACATTGAGTAACTTTCCTCTCAGGGGCAGAATAGCTTGATTCCTTCGATCACGACCCTGTTTTGCCGATCCGCCTGCCGAATCTCCCTCTACCAGATACACCTCGCTCAATGCTGGATCTTTTTCCTGGCAATCTGCCAGCTTTCCCGGAAGTGAAGTTACCTCAAGAGCCGATTTCCGTCTCGTCAGTTCCCGTGCCTTTCGTGCTGCTTCTCGTGCACGCGATGCATCGACTGCCTTGCTGACTATTTGCTTGGCAACAGTCGGATTTTCCTCGAGGTATATTCCCATCTTTTCATATACGATGCCTTCAACCAATCCTTTGATATCGCTGTTGCCCAATTTTGTTTTTGTCTGTCCTTCAAATTGAGGCTGTGCCAACTTTACACTGATAACACAGGCAATACCTTCCCGAATATCCTCACCCTTCAGAGATTCTTTCCCGTTTTTCAATATATTATTGTTGATGGCATAATTGTTGATAATCCTTGTAAGGGCAGACCTGAACCCAATCAGATGGGTCCCACCTTCGGTCGTATTGATGCTGTTTGCAAAGGAAAAAATATTTTCCGTGTACGTGTCATTATATTGTATGGCAACCTCTAGTTCACAATCATCCTTCGCACCGCTTATAAGAACCGGTTTTTTGTGGAGCGTCTTCTTGTTCCGATTGATATATTCGACAAACGAAACGATACCGCCTTTGTAGAAAAACTCCGCGTTTTTATCATTTCGTTCGTCTTGGAGCGTGATCTTTATCCCCTTATTTAAAAACGCCAATTCCCGCAGTCTGTTGGCAAGGATATCAAAGCTAAAGTCTATATCTTCAAATATCTCCGGATCCGGTAGAAAGGTGATCTTTGTACCCCTTCGTCTGGTCTGTCCCACGGTCTCGAGCGATGCTACCGGTACACCTTTCTTGTACGACTGCCGGTAGACATTGCCATCACGGCGAACCTCCAGCTCCAGATACGTTGAAAGGGCATTGACCACAGAAACACCAACACCATGCAAACCACCTGAAATCTTGTAGCTTTCATTGGTGAACTTACCACCGGCATGAAGCTTGGTAAGAACCACTTCCGCCGCAGAGACTTTCTCCGTCTTATGCAGATCAACAGGAATTCCACGACCATTGTCATCAACGGTTACACTGTTATCCACCCGAATTTTGATATCAATCTTATCACAAAACCCGGCAGATGCTTCATCGACACTATTATCAACGACTTCATAAACAAGGTGATGGAGACCCTCTTTACTAGTACTACCGATATACATGGCCGGTCTCTTTCTGACCGCCTCCAGACCGCCTAAAACCTTTATACTATCAGCACTGTACGTCTTCATTATGTATTAATTCTATTCCTCTCTTACAGCCTCAACGGCATAATAATACACATATAACTATCATCATCAACAGGTCTTACGACCCCGGGACCGTGTGCTTCCCTCATCTCAATAGATATATTCTTTTCATCGACTACATCGATGGCGTCTATCAAGTATTTAACATTATATCCCATTTCAAACTCTTTACCTTCATATACGATATCTATTTCATCCTTTGCCTCCCCCACGTCAGGATTAATTGAGCTCAGTGTCATTTTATTCTCGGCAAGCTCGATTTTTACACCGCTGAATCGGTCACTTGACATGACACCCATACGCTTCAATGAATGTAACAACGTTTCCCTATCCAACCGAACATCGATTCCCTTTTCCTCGGGAATAACCTTTTCATAATCGGGATAATCGGAATCTATCAGGCTGACCCTCAACACTGTTTTATTTTTTCTTAACACACACGAACCTTGCTGAATCCCGATTTCTATATCATCAGTTCCGTCTTCGACAAGTTTTCGTATTTCACCGACCCCCTTTCTCGGGAGTATGATCCCACCACCCTCGAGACCGGAAAACCCATCATCTTCCATCTGTTTTTTGACAATGGATAGTCTGTGACCATCGGTGGCAACCATTAAAGCAAGTCCCTTCTCAACGCTGAAATAGACACCATTTAAATTGACTCTCATTTCATCTGTTGAAGTAGCAAAATACGTCTTATTAATCATTTCTTTTAGTAAGCTGCTTTTTATCTTCGAAAAGGTAATACTTTGATCATCAGCCACTTCCGGAAATTCATCAACCGCTATACCAGGAACCTTATACATAATTTTTCCGCAGGTTATGGTTACCCAATTATTGTCCATTTTCTTAAAATGTATAACATTTCCCTGAATTTCCCTGATCATTTCAAAAAGTTTCCGCGCAGCGATCGTTATTTCGCCTGAAGCGACAACATCTGCCTCGTAATCGGAGATCAAACCGATTTCTCTGTCTGTTGCAATGATCTTGATCTTATTGTCACCGGCCCGTATGAGAATGTTGTTGAGTATCGGCATTGTTGTTTTTCTTTCCACAATACCGAGAGTTTTTTGTATTCCTTCCAAAAACGTGATTCTTTCAACATTGAATTCCATTACATCACCTATTTCTATTAGTAATAAAATAATATTAGTATTAGTAAGAGGCCCTGTTTATATGTTGATAATTCATTTTACAAAGTTATTACAATTTGTTGGAATGAGTCAAGCTGTTAGTAATATGACTCAAGCCTGTTAAGTCTTTTTTAATAAAGTATTTTCAATCTTTTCAACCGACTTTCGGATTTTATCATCGTTGGTTATGAGCTTGGCAATTTTATTATTTGCATAAATAACCGTTGAATGATCACGACCACCAATTTTCAAACCGATATCAGGAAACGAAAAATTAGTTAATTTCCTTGCAAGATACATTGAAATTTGTCTCGGAAGAACGAGATTTTTACTCTTTTTGGGAGATTTTATATCGGATATTTTAACATCAAATTGTGATGTAACAGTTTTTAGGATATCCTCTATGGTAACCGATTTTTTTTCATCTTTTTTAAGGACTTTTTTGAGGACTTCTTTAACAAGTTCCATATCAATTTCTCTGCCTGTTAGAGATGAGTAAGCAGCTATTCTAGTAAGAAATCCTTCTAATTCCCTTATGTTTGAATCACTTGCGTTTGATGCGATATAGTAGGCAACATTACTCGGCAGGACAATAGTGTTTTCCTGTGCTTTTTTTTCAATTATTGCAACTCGTGTTTCAATTTCAGGCGGTTGAATATCTGCTATAAGACCCCACTCAAATCGTGACCGCAGACGTTCTTCTAATTTTGGTATTTCTTTCGGGAATTTGTCGCTGGTCACTACGATTTGTTTGCCAGAGTCGTGCAGCGTATTGAAGGTATGGAAGAATTCCTCCTGGGTTCTTTCCTTACCTGCAATAAATTGAATATCATCAATAAGAAGAGAATCGATTTTTCGATATTTTTCTCGGAATTTCGGCATCCTGTCGTACCGAATAGAATTGATAAGTTCATTCATAAACTCTTCGGCCGAAACATAGAGAACGTTCATGTCTGGGTATTGTGACAGTGTGAGAAAACCGATTGCGTTGAGAAGATGAGTTTTTCCGAGGCCAACACCACCATAAATAAAAAGTGGATTGTAGGTACGCGCCGGTTGCTTGGCAACGGCAACAGCGGCAGCATGAGCGAATTGATTTGAAGCCCCAACGACAAATCGATCAAAACTGTAATTAGGGTTCAATGATGGATGTATTCTATGTTCTTTCGTTGATTTCCGAGGAGGAACTTTATGGTCTTGTTTCGTATCCGTATTGTGCAGTCTTGATATTATTTCCGTTTTATTGACAACATAGTTGAGATTGACATCAATGCCCATTACTTCTGAAAGAGAATCGCTGATAATACTGTGATAATTGTCAGCGATCCAATCTTTAAAGAACCTGTTCGGTACAGAAAGAAAAATATTATTTCCTTCGGTAGAAACGATCTTGATCTGCTTAATCCACGTTTCGTAATTATGCTGAGTTATCTTTTCTCTAATAATTTGTAAGTTTTTCTTCCAGATTGCTTCCACAATAGATACCTTATCAACAGATTTATAAACAGCTGTTGATAGAATTTATTTAGAGCCTGTTCTTCTCTGCCAGATTTCTTCTTGATACACAACAATCATTTTTCTGTAAATCGGTTTTAGTGTAATCTACACATCCACTATATGCCTGATGAGTCGATCCAAATCTTCTAAATCACGATATCTAATCTTAATGGTTCCACCCTTGTTTCGTTGATTTATCTTTACCGACGTCATCATTATTTTTGATAGTTGGTTTTCGATATCTATAATTTCACGACTTTTTTCCCTCTTTACAGGGTCAGAGGGCACTCTCTTGATAGTTTTGACCGCGTTTTCTGTCTGTCTCACATTGAGTCGCTTCCTTACGATGTCTTTCAAAGCCAAGACTTGCTCTTCCCTCGAGTTAAGAGAGAGGAGGGCTCGTGCATGGCCTGCCGAGATTGTTTTTTGAACTAATGCATCTTGTATTTCCGCCGGTAGTTTGAGAAGCCTGACGAAGTTTGCTATCGTAGATCGGTCTTTACCGGTCCGGACGGAAATTTCTTCCTGCGACAAGCGAAAAGTATTGATAAGTGATAGATATGCTTGAGCTTCTTCTATTGGATTCAGGTCCTCGCGCTGGATATTTTCTATTAAAGAAAGTTCAGCGACTTCAATATCATCAGCCTCTTTGATAATCACCGGTACTGTTTTGAGCTGGGCTGCCTGGGCGGCCCTCCATCTGCGTTCCCCCGCTATAATTTCGTAACCGGAGTCCAGTTTTCGAACAATAATCGGTTGAATAATTCCGTTTTTCTTGATGGATGTAACAAGGTTTTTTTGTTCTTCTCCGTCAAAAAATTTTCTCGGCTGAAACTTGTTAGGTATTAATTCTTCAATGCCACACATAATAAAATTCGGTTTATCCGGAGTCTCGTCAATGAGGTCGGAAAATATGGCTCCAAGACCTTTTCCGAGTGAGTCTTTTTTCGACATCTACATCCTCCCATCGGATAATATTTCTCGTGCAAGTTCCATGTATGATATAGCTCCTCGACAGTTGATATCATAGAGTATGACAGGCAGTCCATGACTTGGACTTTCTGAAAGTCTTACATTTCGAGGGATTACCGTTTTAAAAACCTTCGAACCAAAGTATTTTTTTACCTCATCAGCAACACGATGTGACAACCTGTTTCTCGTATCGAACATGGTCAGTAATATCCCTCCCAGGGATATGGACGGATTAAAATGAGCTTTTGTAAGTTTCAGAGTATTCAATAACTGTCCAAGCCCTTCCATCGCGAAATATTCACATTGCAAAGGTATAATAAGAAAATCTGATGCCGCCAGGGAATTAACCGTTAAAAAGCCTAACGAGGGCGGACAATCAATAACCAGATATTCGTAAGAAGAATTCAGGTTTTTCAGAGCGCCTTTCAGTCTTTTTTCTCTGTTCTGAAGAGTGACAAATTCGACTTCGACACCGATAAGGTTCTGGTTCGAAGGAATAATGTCAAGCGTAGGCATCGGTGTAGAAAAAATCGCATCCTCGATCCGTACATTATCTATGAGTACCTGATAAAGGTTTTTGTCACTGAGTGATGCCTTATCGATTCCGACACCACTGGTTGCATTGCCCTGGGGATCGCAATCGATCAAAAGGGTTTTCTTTTCTGCGGCGGCTAACGATGCCGATAAATTGATGGCTGTTGTGGTTTTACCAACACCCCCTTTTTGATTAGCTATGCATATGATTTTTCGCATATTTTTAATGATCTGTCCATGGCGTTTCGACGGCATTACAATTAGAAAAAGGTTAGCACAAAAACGATTAATTGAGAAGATATAAAATAAAGTTTATCTAAAAGATATGTCTTTCAAACAGGACAATTTTTCGTGGATCTCCCGAAACGGGAAGCGTTATGTCTTGACAAGCCGTGAAACGCATACCTGTCTTTTCGCATAGTTGTATCGCTTCTTTCACTTCTCGATCAATCTCTTTTCCTTTCATGGCTATGAGGATCCCTTTTTTCGATACGAAACGAGAACATTTTTCAATCAATACGGGGAGCTTGAAAGTGGCTCTCGATATAACTACATCAAATGCTGTGTCATTGGCAATCTCTTCAGCAAACAGTTCGACACGTTTGTTAATAACCTGTGTATCCTCAAGATTCAGCCTGCGTACGATATTTTTTAGAAAGGAAATTTTTTTTCTGGATGAATCCAGCAATGTAACCGCCAGAGAGTTCCGTATAACTTTTATCGGTATTCCGGGGAATCCGGCACCCGAGCCAATATCTAGGAGAGAGCGTTTCTCGTCGTCAATCAGGGGGACGACAGTGAGCGAGTCAATAAGGTGTTTAACCGGTACATCAAGAGGAGATTTTACCGAGACCAGCGACATTTTTTTGTTCCATAATAAAAGTTCACGGTAATATTCTTCAAAGAGAGCAAATTCACGCTTTCCCAGATGTATGTCCAATTTCTGTGAAGCCGAAACAAGAGCCTCTTTCATGACGTTGATTGTATCTTCGATTTGATTCATGATGCATTTTAAGATAAAACTCATGTCCGGAACAACAAAAAAGAATAGAAGGAATGATTGACTATGTATGATAGCGTCAACACGGGAAATATAACTATTATCCTGAATAAACCGAAATATTCCGGAAATATCGGATCAACAGCGCGATGTCTGAAGAATATGGGCATTGAAAAGCTCTATGTTGTCAAAAGCCGGCTGCCGGACCGGGAAGCAATGCAGCAAATGGCTACCCATTTTGCCGCAGATATTCTTGGTAATATTAGATATTTTGATACCTTGCAGGAGGCTGTAGCAGATTTTCACTATATTGTCGGAACGACTGCCAGAATGGGCTCGAAAAGTGCACGACAGCCGGTTGTTGAACCGCGGGAAATGGCATCGCAGCTCGTTGACATATCGAAACGTAATGAAATCGCACTTGTTTTTGGTTCGGAGGACAGGGGGCTCACCAATGATGAATTAAAATATTGCCATGTACTGGTAAATATTCCTACTTCTGATCGACTCACGTCTATTAATCTATCTCATGCTGTTATGATTTGCTGTTATGAAATATTTATGAACAAACGCGAATCGGCTGAGAGATTCACGCCTCGTCTGGCCACATCGTCTGAATTGGAGGCAATGTACGATCATCTTAAAACAACGTTCATCACCATCGATTTTATCAACCTCGATAATCCCGATTACTGGATGATGTACATACGTCGTTTTTTTTCTCGAATAAAGCTCTATTCAAAGGAGGTAAAGATTATAAGGGGCATTTGCCGAAATATCGAACGGTATGCAGGGCAACAAAAAACTTGACTTTACCGGAATGTACCCTTATTTTTCGGCATAACTAAAGGACGATCATGTCGAATAGTTATCAATGAAAGCATTTGTAATAAAACGGTGAAAGCAGTCAGTGATCAGAGGAAACGTACAGAATGATAAAGATCGCCGGAGGCTTATAATCAAAAGGAGCTCATAGTAATGATTGTTGTGACAGGCGGTGCAGGCTTTATAGGAAGTGCCTTCGTATGGAAGCTCAATTCGGAGGGAATTGATGATATCGTCATCGTAGATCGCCTCGGAACATCTGAAAAATGGAAAAATCTGGTGAATCGTAGATACGTCGATTATTTTCATAAAGATGATTTCCTGAGGATGATCTGTGAGGATACAATATCATTTAACGTAGAGGCCATTATTCATATGGGGGCATGCTCCTCGACAACGGAGCGAGATTGTGATTATCTGATGGAAAATAATTATCGGTACAGTCGCAGACTTGCCAAATGGGCGGTGAAAAAGGACATCCGTTTTATTTACGCGAGCAGTGCGGCGACGTATGGTGATGGAACGCTCGGTTTTTCCGATGATGATCGCGTTAGCGAAACGCTCAGGCCGATTAATATGTACGGCTATTCGAAACAGGTGTTCGATCTATGGGTTCTGAAAAATCAGTTTGAAAAAAGATTTACCGGTATCAAATTCTATAATGTCTTCGGACCGAACGAGTACCACAAGGGTGACATGAGGAGTGTCATCCACAAATCATTCGGACAGATCGCGGAGACGGGGAAGGTTCGACTGTTTAAATCGTATCGAGCGGAATATGCGGACGGTGAACAGAAGAGGGATTTTGTCTATGTCAAGGATTGTGTCGACATAATGTGGTGGTTTTTTCAGAATCATGATGTTGCAGGCATATTTAATCTGGGGACCGGTCAGGCCCGAACGTGGAATGATCTCGTAGGGGCCGTCTTTTCTGCTATGGGTCGTGAACCGGAGATTGAATATATTGATATGCCCGAATCCATTCAGCCTCAATACCAGTATTTTACAGAGGCAAAAATGGATAAACTGCGGTCAGCGGGAAATACGATACCCTTTCAATCTCTGGAAGAGTCTGTTGCAGATTATGTTGTCAATTACCTGGAAAAAAATGAACAACACTTGTAATGCTTCTCATGACGAACGGTCAATTCCCGCCATATTCAACCCCGATCTTTGTTATGTGTTTCCCTTTATGGGCAACGTAACAAGTCCTGTGCACGTATGCACGGACTTCAAAGAAAACAGAAAGGTTACGCAACGGCCGTGAAAATAATCGATTCTCACATGCATTGTGGAGTCCAGAACGTGGATCAACCCATAGAACTCATCAGGGCTTATTTAGCCAGAGGCGGTATTCACGGAGCATGTCTGTATGCTCCCGTTGAAGATATTTATAACCGGTACGATTACAATTTTGAGGATAATCAATTCTGGATGTCGTGCAGACAGCGTGCGAACGATTATTTGTTACAGATTCAGGAAACAAACGAAAACTTTTATGCCTATTATTTTGTTTGGAATGACTTCAGAAAAGAAGAGCTCGGGAAGGGGTATAAGGGAATTAAGTGGCATCGACATGAGTATGAACCTGTATATCATTATGATGACCCCCGATGCGAAGAATTTCTCCAGGAGGCATATCGCCTTCAGCTTCCCATTGTCCTCGAGGAATCGTTCCGAAATACCCGCTATTTTGTCGAGCGAGTCGGAGGAAGAACCTCTATCATCATTCCTCATATGGGGGGATTGAACGGAGGGTTTTCTGATTTGTTTCGAGAGGGTATCTGGGATCATGAAAATGTATACGCCGATACAGCACTTGGCTCCTCCAGGGAGATGACCGTTTTCATTGAAAAGTATGGTATTGAGAGGCTTCTGTTCGGGAGCGATTTTCCGTTCGGCATACCCTATAATGAATTACTCAAGGTAAAGGCATTGAAACTCGACGAGACGGATTTTGCGGACATCGCAGGGAGGAATATATTACGACTGATTCGAGTTATGGATGAGCATGATCGAACGATTACGGACCCGACAGAAGAGAAGGAGTAGTAATATACATGAATATTATCGATAACTTGCATGCCTTCATATGGCGGGAAATGATGATAAATAATTGTAATGCATATTTTATCAATGGGACGAAGAAAATACTCATCGATCCGGGGCATCAGCGTCACATAGACCATGTAAAAAAGGGACTGAAGAAGCTGAATGTGTCTTTGGAGCACATTGATTTAGTTATTGCAACCCATGGACACCCGGACCACGTGGAGGCAATCCGTATATTCGAAAAACCGACACTGCTAACCATGAGTGAAATAGAATATCATTTTAACGAAGAACGATATTGCAATTATCTTCAAATTCCGAAAGTCGACTTCTTCCTTCGAGAAGGAGATCTGAAAATAGGTGATTATGAATTTCAGATTCTGCTGACACCCGGGCATTCACCGGGGTCCATCAGCGTTTACTGGCCCGAGAATAAGGTATTATTTACGGGAGACGTCGTTTTTAAAAACGGGATTGGCCGTACCGACTTACCGGGAGGGAAGGGGGGTATCCTGAGAGACAGCATTGAGCGGTTGGCGAAGCTTGATGTGGATTATCTTCTTCCCGGTCACGGAGAAATTGTGACGGGAAAAGATGCCGTAATGGCCAATTTTGACGCGGTTGAAAAAACGTGGTTCAGTTACCTGCGATAAGCCGGATCTGTTTCTTGAAATCTTCTATCGATTGATTATAGCGGATGTTCCATTCTGCATCGGAATACAGAGATGGAATTACCGCAGTACCCGAAATTTCCTTTTCTTCCAAGCGGCGATTCAGCTCTTTGAGTATGATAGCCCGTTCATCCTCCATCGTATTCTGGAACTGGTGTATCATATTGACGATGGTCAGTATGTCGATACCACAAATTTCTTCCAGCAATTGATAATACATAGCATTATCTTTATCAGGCTCTATACGTTGGATGACTTCTTTTTGTAAGGCATTTTTCAATTCAGTCTGGCGGGCAACGTCGTCTTTGTCGATTTCAGACTGAATGGTTTTCAGGTTCAATACATCGTCCTCATACTTCCGGATCCACCCTTTGATTTTTCTGCTTAATTCTTGCTTTCTGATCTCTTTCTTTTCTTCTTCCGAGAGGGTCATATTTTGTGTCTTTTCCATAATGAGATCAAGCGTGCTTTTGATTTCTGCCATGGTTATCTCCGTTATCGACTCACTTTTCTTTGTTTATGATGATATTCAATTGCTTTTGAATTTGCTCCGCTTTCTGCTTATGCCCAGTATTTTCATACAATGATTGTATCTGTTTCAGGTATGCCACAAGTGCCTTTTTCCATCCTTCAACAGAGGCAGTGTTAAGAGCTATTTTCAGTGTTGCTTCATTATACCGTCTGTGTTTAATAGTCAAGCCCACGGCGATGAGTCGTGACAGGGGATCTTTGATGTGAGCGATGTCACGATTGAGTTCATTAATCGTTCCATCTTGAAAGGTTACTATAAACTGCTTGTATCTCGGAGGCAGGATTTCATTATCGACGGTGTCGAAAGTTCCCGTCAAGAAAGTGTAAAAGTTCATATTTATCCTGTCAGGACGGACATTGTTTATCTCGAGGAATTCAGTGCCGCTTATTGCTTCAAGAGTTGCTGCTTGGATGGCATATTTCGTAAGGTAACCCTTTGCCAGGATGTCTATCCTCCCGCTTTTTTTAATATCAGCAATTGCTTTTGAAAAGTATCTCTCCGCATTTTGTTCATCGCCGGCCAGGTAATGCTGTTTAAACGTTTCCATGTGGTTGAAACTTGCCGTTTGCCACTGGGGAACCGCCTTGGATGCACATCCGCCCAAACCCAGGCAGACGACAACAACGATAGTTATGCATCGTGAAAGGTTTTTCATGGAAGTTTGATCTCCCGTTCTTTTTTACCCGGTAAGAATTTACCAATATCTGTGATGAGTTTATTTGTCGTGTCTATAGTGGTATCGATGTCCTGTCGAAGTTTATCAAGGTCACCGGTTGATTTCAATACATTGGAACTTATTTTCGGTACATCATTGACAGCGGCTTCCAGTGTTTCAAGTTTGCCGGATATATCTACAAGAATGGTGCGAATAGCAGCGAGCAGTCCCTCCGTGCCGAAAATGTGTCGATCTGTGTTTTGGGTGAGGGAATGAGCGTTCTTGAGAAGGGCGTCCAATTCATACCCGATATACTTTGATTTTTTAAGCAGTTCATTGATAGAACTCACACTTTCCTGATCGCCAACGACCATTTCCAGTAACGTGTTTCGACGGGACAGGTTTGTTGAAATAGTGACAACGTTGTCTAAGATGGTATCTACCTTTTGAAGAATGGGCCGGAATTTTTGAATGGCTTCATTGATATTATCAACGGAAAAAATCTTGGGTCTCATTTCGGTGGTAAGGATGGCACTATTAAGATTTTCTGTATAAACAACAATTTTGGGTGAACCGATAAGCGGTCTTTCGAGTATAAAAATGCTGTCAGATCGTGTCCACTTGATATGTCGTTCCGGCACTCTGATTTTTATTAAAACAACGCCATTATCGCTCAACTCCAGGCTTTGTACCTTTCCTATTTCAAATCCGGCAAAAACTAACGGCATTCCTTCACTGAATCCATCTCCCGATTTTGAAGAAAACGTAAAGGTATAGACTTTTGAAAAAACGTCTTTCTTAAATGCTACGTATCCAACAGTAGCAATAATAAGAAGCAACGTTATGATGACAAACAACCCAACTTTGAATTCAAAATTCTTTGACATCGTTCATCCCGTATCGATATTTGTTCCACAAAAAGTCAAATATGAAACATTGTGTATATAAATCATCAATATTTTTCAAGATGTTATATATAAAAGTTGCATTTATTCTGGCCGGAAGGAGCATGAAAGGTCTATATATCAGCACTACTCCACTCTGAACCATGGCAGCTCGTAACAGCATTCCGCAGAACCTCTCTTCTTCAGAAAGGTTTGGATTTCGAACATGTGCGATATGTTCCAGATTCAACTTCTTGAGATACTGAAGAACAATATTCTGTGCCTCCTTCCGGGAAGCCTTTTGGTGATATTGTTTAATAAGAGCCACATTTTCCACTGTGTTCAGGTTTGAAATAAGCGGTATTTCGTGAGAAACCAGGCCCGGATTGCGGTCTTGACTGACAAATTCTTGAACCGCTCTTTTCAGATCAGGATCGTTTTCGAAAAATCTTACAGAAATCTTGCTAGTAATGACAGCACCTCTATCATAATAATGGCAATAAATACTCTAATCATACCGTGTAAAACAGATACGGGTATACTCGTTAGTTCATATGTTGCCCTCATGCCGGATAGTATGGGAATTAAGGTTATAAAGAAACCAAAGGTCAAACATTTGAAGAAGAGAATAGTCATATCGGAAAATTCGATGGAATTTACCAGCAACATCGAATATGTATTCAATCCCATACCGAATAGTATATTTGAAAATAAAACACCGCTTGTCAATAAAACTATTGAGAAAAGCCCGGTCAACAGCACTAGAGAAATCATAACACTGATGATTCTGGGTATAAAAAGATAATTATTCTCGTCAATATTAAAAGCCTGTAAGGTATCTAATTCCCGGTTGACTTTCATAACGGCAATTTCAGTATTGATTGCCGATCCCGAACGCAGGGCCAGGAGTAGAACCGTTACAAAGGGAGATAGTTCGTTAACGGCAAAACCCATTAGTATGGTGCCCAGATATTGATCGAGCCCCAGTGCCTTGATGGTATCAAGGAGTATTCCCATGACGAGTGTTCCCAGGATAACGGACACACAAATAAACAAAGGGAGTATTTCAACGGAAGTGTAATATATTTGAGCAGTTATAACTGATAGCGTTGCACTGTTGTACGTTTTTCTGTCGAACATTTTAAACGTTATCAGGATGGCAAAGGTAATGGTATGATAAAAAGAAGATATCATTCCGATTGTCGAACTGCCGATATTTTCTATAATATTCTTCATTTGCCTGATCGAAATCATGTTATTGCATAGCAATATGAATATATTATCAGGAGATGTCAACTACTTTTGACAACACGACTTTTGATATCTCCTCCAGGATTCAGATGTAATAGCAGTGCCTTTCAGCACAATTATGTTCGTCATTGCAGAAAACGACAAAAATTGCTTGTCTTATCGGTCTGGGATTCTTACATTAGATGAAGTTTTTTATCCTGTATATTATTTCAAATTGTATATTGAGTTTTTAGTGAAAATGACTATAATAATACATTCATACAAGAAAAGCGTTGATAAATATGATGGATTTGCTTATTCGAGAGAGGGGAGATAATTTTGAAAATTATAAGATTTCTTTCCAGCGATGAGACAATAGTGTATGGAGTATTTGATCCTTTACGGCCCGAGGAAGCGGAAGTTATAGACGGGGATATTTTCGGAGATTATACCGTGACGGGAGGTTCAAAGAAAATAAAGAAAATACTTTCTCCCGTAAGTCCGCCGAATGTTTTCGCACTCGGATTCAGTTATGGTAAACATGCTGAAGAAACAGATGTGAAGTATCCCGAGATACCGGTAGTATTTATTAAAGCCACCAGCAGTATTGTAGGTCCCGGAGAAACGATTATTCTTCCGAAAGCTGGTCCGGAAGAAGTCGATTATGAAGCGGAACTTGCCGTTGTGATCGGGAAGAAAGTAAAAAATGTTTCACCTTCCACGGCCAAGAACTATATATTCGGGTATACCTGTGCCAACGATGTGAGTGCCCGGGATTGGCAATTTCACAAACAGAAGAACCAGTGGGCACGGGGAAAGAGCTTCGATACGTTCTGTCCTATTGGACCGTATATCGTCACTGCTGATGAAATTGAAGATCCTGACAATCTCAACATAAAGTCTGTATTGAATGGTACCGTTATGCAGGATTCAAGTACATCGGATATGTTCTTCACCGTTGCCGAAATAGTGAGCGATCTCAGCCAGTCTCTGACATTGTTACCCGGAACAATTATTATGACAGGTACTCCGGAAGGAGTAGGATTTACCAGAGAGCCGCCTGTCTTTCTCAGGGGAGGTGACACAATATCAGTGATAATCGAACAGATCGGGGAATTAGTAAACCCGGTTATTATAGAAAAGTAGTCAGAGCTTTGTAAAAAGACTAATGGAGGATGATGATGAATACGGAAAAGAATAAACGAAAACGTTTTCTTTCATTCTTTTTAACGTTTTTTATCGGGGTTTTTGCTTTATCTGTCGCAAGTGTCATGGGAATTACTTATTTATCGCTCGGTCCAACGACAGAGCGGGCCATCGCTGCTTCTGCCGAAGAGACCGCAGCGACGCCACTATCGTTTGCTGATCTGGCGGAACGGTTGAAACCGTCAGTTGTTAATATCAGGACCACCAAGACGATAACAACCGGCGGAAGAGGTACCCTGAGCCCACCCTTTGGCGAAGGGACCCCCTTTGATAGATTTTTCGGTGATGAATTTTTTAAGAGATTTTTCGGCGATGTTCCAAGGAGAGAATTCAAACAGAGAAGTCTCGGATCGGGCTTCATCATCAGCAAAGACGGATACATCTTTACGAATTATCATGTTGTGGAAAAGGCAGATAAAATCCTCGTTAAACTTTCGGACAGTAAAGAGTATGAGGCTACGATAGTAGGGACTGATAAGAACACCGATATTGCACTGTTAAAAATCAAACCGAGCAACAGCCTTCCTGTGGCAGTACTGGGTAATTCCGCAAAACTCCGCGTCGGTGACTGGGTTATTGCAATCGGGAATCCATTCGGTCTTACCCAGACGGTAACGGCCGGCATTGTCAGTGCAAAAGGGCGTGTCATCGGTGCAGGACCATATGATGACTTTATACAGACAGATGCATCCATTAATCCCGGTAACAGTGGAGGACCTCTTTTCAATCTTGCAGGAGAAGTCGTCGGAATCAATACGGCAATTGTTGCACAGGGGCAGGGAATCGGTTTTGCTATACCGATCAATATGGCAAATCAGATTCTTCCCGATCTTAAGACAAAGGGAAAAGTTGTCCGTGGATGGCTCGGCGTGTCAATTCAAGATATCACGGAAGATATTGCAAAGAGACTTAAGCTGAAAACAGAAGAAGGAGTGCTTGTTGCCGATGTATTTAAAGGTGATCCCGCAGATAAGGCAGGTATACAAACGGGAGACATCATCGTCGCTTTAAACGGCAAAAAAGTTCAAGATACCCATGAGCTATTAATGATTGTTGCGGGCATCAATGTAGGTGAGACCGTAAAAATGACCATATTGAGAGACGGCATGGAGAAGGTATTTACGGTAAGAATTGCAGAGCGTCCGGAGAGGGAACAATTAGCACAGAGAGAAAAGATCGGGGAATTCTTCGGAATGACCGTCCAGGAAATAACTCCTGAAATCGCAGAACACCTCGGGCTTCCCGATACCAAGGGTGTCATTGTCAGTGAGATAAAACAGGGAGGTCCTGCAGATCAAGCAGGTATTCAACCGGGAGATATAATCTTACAGGTTAACAGGACGAAGATTCAGTCGCTGACGGAATATTCAAGAGAAATGTCAAAAGCGGAAGCTGAAGAGAGTGTACTCCTGTCTATAAGACGGAAGGACGCCAAATTCTTTGTAATTATTCGAAAATAACAAGACATGCGGGGGAAGTAAGCACACATCCTTCCCCCGTTCTTTGTGTGATGTCCAGTGACTATCTCACCATCAAGGTTCACAGTAAAGAACCTGTAGCACCCGCACATAATAAATACGTCAAACACGCCAGGAAACTGGGAACAACATGGGATCGGATAAGTCGACTGCGATAGGTGAGTACCTGCAAAAAATATATGACGTGCTGGAAGGGCATTTTGGAAACCTTGACTGGTGGCCCGGAGAAACGCCATTTGAGATAGCTGTGGGGGCAATCCTTACACAAAATACGAACTGGAAGAACGTTGAACGTGCCATCGATCAACTAAAATCACATGGTCTTCTCTCTCCAGAAGCACTCCTGAAAGCAAGTGATGATATAGTGGCAGCATTAATCAAACCCTCGGGATACTACAATCTCAAGACGAAACGGCTGAAAGCATTTCTTTACTTTTTAGATAGAGAATATGCAGGAAGCATGGATCGGATGTTTGAAGCGGATCTGTGGACTCTCAGAAAGAAACTGTTGAGCGTCAATGGAATTGGCGAGGAAACGGCTGACAGTATTCTCCTGTATGCAGGAAATAAACCGATTTTTGTCGTGGACGGGTATACGAGAAGGATTCTGGAACGACACGGAATCATCGGCAATAATTGGAGTTATGACCGAATTCAGAAACTCTATATGGTCTGTCTTCCGGAGAGCGCGATTCTGTATAATCAGTATCATGCACTTCTGGTCTCGACAGGGAAGCATTACTGTAGAAAACCCCCCCTCTGTAAAGATTGTCCCTTGCAAAGCATGAAACACAATGAAATTATTTGACTATACAGGAATTATCCATTTTCATTCGGAATATTCTTGGGACGGAAGAATCCCGATCGGTGATATTATAAAAGCTGCCCGAGAAAATGGCATAGACTTTCTCATGCTTACGGATCATTCCTGTCTCGAGGCCAGAAAAAGGGGCGTGGAGGGATGGAATGAAGATGTACTGCTCGTTGTCGGTCAGGAGATATCTCCCCGCTTCAATCACTATATTGCCTTTGGTATTGATGAGGCTATTGCGGTAGATGAAGAGGCAACCGTACCGCCCCAGGAATACATCGATCAAGTCAAAAGGGGTGACGGTATCGGTTTTATAGCACATCCCGATCATGAAGGAACAGAATTGTTTCACGTGAAACAGTTTCCCTGGATGGACTGGTCCGTGTCCGGATATACGGGGGTAGGGGTATGGGATTTTATGACGGACTGGCAATCCTCTCTGACAAATTACCCGAAGGCATTGTTAAGTTTCGCCTTTCCCGCCCATTTTCTCCGGGGACCAAGACAGGTGACGCTTGATCGTTGGGATCGTTTGAATCAAACATCGAAGGTCGTTGGCATCGGTGAGCTTGACAATCATGATACTCCCAAAAAAATATGCGGTCTGAATATCAGTGTTTTTAAGTTTAAAAAAGCCTTTCGATTTATCCGAACCCATCTCCTGCTGGACAAACCTTTTGAAAAAGATAACGTCAAAGACATTAACGCCATAATCAATGCACTCAGAGGAGGACGGGCATACGTTGCCTTGGAACACTTCAGGAAATCCAGGGGTTTTGTCCTCTATATTTTTGACAATAATGCAACAGCAATGATGGGTGACGAATTTGTTCTCAAAGAGAACGCACTTCTTCATGTCGAGACGCCCGCTCATTGCAAGATTCGAGTTATACGTGACGGAGAGACTCTGCGGGAAGATATAGCCACAAGACTTGAATTTACCATAACTGAAAAAGGAGTGTACAGGGTCGAGGCATATATCAGAATATTATATAAATACAGACCCTGGATATTTTCAAATCCAATCTATGTGATATAAGTATGAAAAGCAAAAGCGTACGAATTGGTTCCGGAGCGGGCTATGCCGGCGATCGAATAGATCCGGCGATTGAATTAGCCGAAAAGGGAAATATTCAGTATATCTGTTTTGAATGTCTCGCAGAACGGACGATAGCGCTTGCACAGCTTGAAAAACGGGACAAGCCTCACCGGGGTTACGGACAATTCTTGGAAGCGCGGATGGAAGCTATGCTTCCCTTCTGTGCCGAAAGAGGATTAGTCATGATTTCAAATCTCGGTGCGGCAAATCCGTCCGCGGCACTGATGAAAACGCTGGAAATTGCTGAGCGGCTGGATATCCGGCCTCTGAAAATTGCGGCAATTTCCGGTGATGATGTTCTGGAAAGCCTTGCCGCTGTAAACAGACCGGTATGGGAGACGGGACAACCGGTCAAGGAGTTAGTCGATTCTATAATATCCGCCAACGCCTATCTCGGCGTGGAAACCATACTTCCTGCACTTTCCGAGCAGTGTAACGTTATCATAACGGGAAGAGTGGCAGATCCGTCCCTCTATCTCGCCCCGATGATTTATGAGTTGGGTTGGTCTGTGGATAGCTGGACACATCTCGGGGCCGGTACGGCCATTGCTCATCTCCTTGAGTGTGCTGCGCAGGTTACCGGTGGGTATTTCGTTGACCCGGGGAAGAAAGATGTTCCCGATTTAGCCCATATCGGATTCCCCCTTGCTGAGATTTATCAGGGTGGAGAAGGAGTCATTACCAAGGTACCGGGGACAGGCGGGGCAGTGAGTGTTCCTACCTGTAAAGAGCAGCTTCTCTATGAAGTGCACGATCCTTCCCGGTATTTGACTCCTGATGTAATGGCTGATTTTTCACAGGTTACGTTAACCGAGATTGGGGTTGATCGTGTCATGATCCGCGGTGCCTCCGGCTCGATACGTCCCGATGATTTAAAGGTGTCACTCGGAATAAGGGAGGGCTATATTGGTGAGGGAGAAATTTCATATGCCGGCCACGGTGCCTTAAAGAGGGCTCGTCTCAGTGCCGAAATTGTGCAGGAGCGTTTAAAAAAACGAAGAATATCATTCCGGGACATGAAGACCGAAATTATCGGGTATAATGCTCTCCTGGGATCCATAGCGGATCGAGTGGCAGTAAATCCTTTCGAGGTCCGACTGAGAGTGGCTGCGAAATGCGATACGATGCACGATGCTGAAAAGGTGGGCGAAGAAGTGGAGAATCTTTATCTGAACGGCCCTGCCGGGCCTGGTGGAGCCAGGAAGTACGTGCGGCCCGTAATTGGCATTGTTTCAACGAGTATTCCGAGAGATATGGTAAAAACATCGATGGATATTGTGGAGTTGCCATGAGCAGAAAAGTCAAACTGTTCGAGCTTGCCCATGCACGAGCAGGAGATAAAGGGACCATTACCAATATTTGCCTTTTCCCCTATGATGAAAAAATCTACCCGCTCCTGGAACAACAGGTGACAGCGGAGAAGGTAAAAGAGCTCTTTAGCGAGCTGGTTGCGGGGGAGGTAATCCGCTACGATATACCGAGCCTGAAAGGATTTAATTTTGTCTTGCAGGGGACCAGGTCAGGGGGTGTTTCATCAGCCCTAGCCATTGATGCACACGGCAAATCTCTTTCATATGGTTTGCTTGAGCTTGAAATAGACGTTGAAGACTGAAAATGCTGACAATTGAATTGTGTTGGGTTGAAGTCAACTGTTTTTACGAATCTTCAGTATGGAGAAAATAAATCACACGGTTTCGCTTAAAATTTCTCGAATCTTTTTTGATAGATCCTCGATTCTGTACGGTTTTTGTATAAAACCATTACAACCTCTATCAAGAATCTCTCGTGCACGATCATGGTAACTGTAGCCGCTCGAAAGAAGAACCTTTATATCGGGTTTAATCTTTTTAATTCTATCGAAAACTTCGCCTCCGCTCATTTCCGGCATAATCATGTCCAGAATGACCATATCTATGGATTCTTTATATCTTTCCATGTGTTCTAAAGCTTCTTTGCCGCTGCCTGCTAATAAAACATTATAACCCATTGTTTTCAGAACTTCCTCGCCGACATCCAGGATGATTCGTTCATCGTCGACCAGCAAGATGGTTTCAGTCCCTTGTAAAATCTCTGTCTTTGGCGAAACCTTATCATCTCCGATTTTCTTTTCGATTGCCGGCAGATAAATATAAAATGTTGTTCCATGGCCCTTTTCGCTCGACACATCGATAAAGCCATCGTGGTTTTTAATAATACCATACACGGAGGCCAATCCGAGGCCTGTTCCCCGTCCCATTTCTCTCGTCGTAAAAAATGGTTCGAATATGCGCTCCTTTGTTGCTTCGTCCATACCGACGCCCGTGTCTGTTATTGATATTTTAACATAGGGGCCCTGGGGAATAGTAAATGAACTCACTTTATTCTGTTCAAGATTTACATTTTCAGTTTCTATATAGAGATGACCGCCACCAGGCATGGCTTGCCAGGCGTTGATATAGATATTGACAAAAACCTGCTCGATCTGACTCTGATCTACTTCTACTGTCCAGATGTCATCTTCAAATTTCCTGCTTATCGTTACTTCCTTCTTCGTGCGACCGAACATATCAGATGTCTTGTGTATAATTTCATTGATGTTAACCGGTTTAACTTCGTACTTTCCATCACGAGCAAATCCCAGCAGCTGTCTTGTAAGATCAGCACCATTTTTTATAATTGCTTCCTGCTGTTTGAGATTTTCATAGTGAGGATGACCTGAATCCAGGTCCAAGAGCATGAGCGATATGCGCCCCTGCAGACCCATGAGGAGATTGTTAAAATCGTGGGCAAGACCTCCCACAAGCGTACCGATTGCTTCCATCTTCCGGGCCTGGTAGAGTTCTGCTTCAAGCTTCTTTTTTTCTTCCTCGGCCTTCTTGCGCTCGGTAATATCGTTGCCGATGCAGAGCATTTCGCGAATGGTTCCTTCTCTGTCGTAAATGGCCTTATTCGTCCATGCTACCCAGACGCGATCTCCATTGCTGCGCATGTTTTCATTTTCATTCGTGACATATTTTTCAGGGTGGAGACCGATGTCTTTTACCATCTGTGCAAGATCGGACCCACCACTGTCTTTCTCCGGCACAATTGTACCCACCACGTTTTGCCCCAGTATTTCATCTTCGGTATAACCGAAGAAGGACTGGGCAAACTCATTGATAAAGGTTATGCGACCACCCATATCTCTTCGCAATATGATACTGTTGGCATTCTCTACGAGTTCCCGGTATTTTGCTTCACTTTTACGCAATGCCTCTTCTGCCAGTTTCCGATCCGTAATATCTCGCCCGATACCGCGGAAGCCGATAATAGCTCCGTCGGCATCTCTCATGAGCGATATGGAGAGTTCAACCATTCGTTGTGTGCCATCTTTCCTGATAACTTCATAATCCGTTACCTTGGCAGGAACACCCGATCGGTAGACCTCGTTAAATATCTGGAACATCTTTTTTGCCGCTTCAGGTGTTGTGTAGTTTCGGTTATTCATTTTCAGCAATTCCTCACGAGAGTAACCGATAATATGACACACCGCATCATTGAAGTAGGTGTAATTTCCTTCGATATCGACCTCATAGTATCCATCTTCGATGTCATTAAAAATTGACTGATATTTCTGTTCACGCGTTAACAGGGATTCTTTTTCCTGCTTGAGGTCTTCAATTTTCCTTTCAAGGTCGTTGATTCGCTTTGTGAGTTCATCCACATCGGATTCATGACTCATGACATATCTCCTGCCTGTGAAGATACAATACGTTTGGCTCAAGACCGGTGTATGTGAACCGTCTTAAGATTAGGAAGTACCCGACATCTCAGCAAATCTACTTATGAGATTCAGATGATACACACTGCTCATTCGGATAACCGTACATACTGTGCAGTTAAATCTTTCCCCAAGGACTTACACATCCTCCCTTGAATAATCAAGGAAAAAATGCTTTCTGATGCTCTCTTCTCTCACCGCACCTTCTGGTTCGAAGACAGAAAGGTTTTTGAAGCAGTCATCACTGGTTTGGAAAAACGAATGAGAACAACGTTGATTGATGATCTATTGTTATCTCACCGTTTCCGAAATGAATTCGATCTCACCGGCGTAGGTGAACTGTCTCATCCAGGGGATGCCGGGGTGAGTTCGATTGAAAGGCTCTTCACCGATTCTTTGTATTGATTCTCTGTCGATTATAACGGGATGGTACGCTCCCAGAAATCCCCAATCTTCAGCAATTGTTGGATTCTTTCCGGGCAGGCAATCACAATCTTCCGTTATGTTGAGGAGAGCATTAACAAATAACGTCTTTTCCTTTATTCGTTTCCATACCGCTGCGGCTGTTTCTACCAGTTTTTCCTGAAAAACCGTAATGTCCGTTGCCCAGAAAATTTTAAGGGCCAGTTCAGGACACAGTGCAATACACTGAGCGCATCCGATACAAAGGTCCAGATCATATTCGGGATATGCTTCATCGTCGGGAAACTCTGCAGCACCTGTTGGACAGACTTCGACGCAGATGCCGCACCGTGTGCACGTGCCCTCATTCAAAACAGGATGTGCATCGGCATGCATTCGCTGCTTCTGTGCCCGCGAGGCAAAGCCCATGGAGATATTTTTTATGGCTCCACCAAATCCGGCTTCAAGATGACCCTTGAAGTGTGAAAAAATGAAGAATCCATCGGCCTTTTCGATCAGAGCGGTAACCTGAACAGTTTCGAAATGTTTAAATCCCGCTTCAATATCAACAACATCACGTCCATCCAGTCCATCGCCGATAACAATGGGACATCCGAGAAAGGCCTCGGTATAGCCGTGTTCTCTGGCCGTCTCAATGGAATCGGATCCTGTTCGACGACCACCTGAGTAAAGAACGGTTGTGTCGAAAATGAATGGTTTGACATTGTTCCTTAAAAGCCACTGTACAATTTCCCGAGCATAATGAGGAGGGAGAAAGCTTGTATTCCCTCTTTCTCCCCAGTGTAGCTTGATGCCAATGGAATCACTTCTTTGGTATGGAACTTTCAGATTGTTGAGAAACGACCGCAAGACAATGAGATTATCCTCGATTGTACCGTCGGTGTGAGCGAATAGAACAACATCATTATTCATTTCAAGTCTCGTACGTTTTGTCATATTGAAGGAGAATCCGTCAAACACATACTCTCTTTGACATGATGAATCCAGTGACATAATCAGGGTAATGTTACATCCGGTGCTACGAATACAGCAACGAACAAGTAAAAATTAATATCGGTAAATTTTGGCACGTGATGGAAGCTGACAGGTCTTGATAAAATTGTCATTGTATTCATGTTTTAATATCTTCAAGAGTTTCTTGTACTTGTCATGTAAGTATAGAAAAGAAAGAGCAACACGTCAAGGTGAAAACTCGAATTATGATCTCTGTTCATGCACAAAGGAATGTCTTGAAGCAATGGATAAAAATACTTGTTAGACAGGCACCTTTTCAAGGACAGCACAAGAAGGTCCCCCTGGCAGAAACCAGGAGCCTTGTGGAAAACTTACGGTTCTAGTTGCAGACATTGCGCAAAACAGAGCTTGAAGCTTATGCAGTATTGATAGTTAAACCAAACTGCCGATTAACGTGTTTTATTGTAATGATAGATATTACATTGAAGAAATGGTACTCTTCTCATTATGTCTGTGAAGATACGGTTTATCATCTCAATTCTGTCAGTCCTTTTTTTTATTCTGCCGGTTATTTCTTCCGGTGCACCCGGGGAGATACTGAAGTTCGAACCTGGCGATACTCTCGAAGAAATCAGGGAGAAAATCGAACACAACGGTTACAGATTCACCGTTGATCACAACTGGGTCTACGACATGGACCCGGAGATGAAACAGTATTTCTTTCGTCGTCATATGCTCCTTTTCCCCGCCGAAGTCGCCTATAATTAGGCAACCGATAACTACGACGGTAATTGTGTCGACTTTTCCGAGTCGTTTATTGTGTGGTGCCTGGGAGAATATGATCCCTATTATTACCATTTCAGCGGATGCGACGGTGCCGATAATGGCTATTATGAACTGCAGGCTCTCACCAGAGAGGGGAGTATCTGTGGGGAAAAATTTCCCTATATGACCGATGATCCCGGTTCGTGTACCCATTGGAGTGATCCCGCGACAACCTACCGGTCGTGGCACCGCGTTACCTGTGGTGATATCGATGCAATAAAGACAGCTATTATGACCTATGGTGTCGTTGATGCCGCCGTATATGTCGGTTCTGCTTTTCAGGCATACGGCAGCGGGGTTTACGAAGATAGCAATACCACCTGTGATGAAATACCCTGTTATTATGCAGTCACCAATCATGCTGTTGCTCTTGTTGGCTGGGATGATAATCCTCCGGAAGGGGGAGGGGGATGCTGGATATTGCGGAACTGTTGGGGGCCGGCGTGGGGAGAAAGCGGCTATATGCGGATACGGTATAACGCTGCTCATGTTGCCTGTGCCATTGCCTACCTTGTCTATGCCATAGAACCGTCTGCTACGACAGGCACCGCCGGCAATGTAAGCCTGAATACCGCCACGTTACAGGGGGTTACGAATCCCAACAATGCAAGCACGATGTATTATTTTGAGTATGGATCGACGTTCGGATACGGATCATCCACAGCAGCCGTATCAGGTTCCGGTGATGTGTCGGCACGAACTACGGAGAAGACGTCACCTTTGAGACTGCTGCGTATCCTCCCGGCGGATCCGGTGGCGGACCATGTTTTATTACCGCTGCGGGGGATGTCTCGACACGAGAAGAATAAATAACGTAGAGCCTCTCATAGTCACATGTATTTTTTCACGATCTGTTCGATTTTCCCCTCGATTTCTACCCACTGGTCGTAAAGGTCCTTAAGCTGAGATGCGACCTTATCGTGTTCGATGTGAAGGTTTTGGATAAATTTTTCATCTTCATATGTCTTTGTATCGGCAAAAGCTTTTTCAATTTCCCCTTTCCTCCCTTCTGCACGGGATATTTCAACTTCAATTGTGTTTCGTGCATCCCTGAGAGGCTTCAGTTGCCGGTAGAGTTCCTGCCGTTGTTCTGCCGCTTTCCGCTTCTGTGTTTTTTCAAAATTTTGAGAAGGCTTTTTCTTTGCAAGTTCTTTTGTTTGGTAGCCTTCGTCATCTTCCCGTTTTGCTCGAAAGAGGTAATCATCGACCGTTCCCGGGTAAAGCGTAACATTCCCGTTTTTCAGATACATTACTTTATTAATGAGAGGTACAAGGAAGTCCCGGTCGTGCGATATGATAAGATAACTACCAACAAATTGTTGCAGACTTCGCTGTAAGACCACCTTTGATTGTGCGTCGAGGTGGTTCGTGGGCTCGTCAAAGATGAGAAAATTTGCCGGGATCAGGAGCATCCGTGCCAGGGCAAGTCTGCTCTTCTCTCCACCCGAAAGCACCGAGACAGGCTTGAAAACGTCATCACCGGAAAAGAGAAAACACCCGAGCATGGTTCGTAACTTCTGAGGCGATGCTGACGGGGCGGCAGTATCGACAGTCTCAAGGACTGTTCTATCCGGGTTCATTGAATCTGCCATGTTCTGAGCAAAGTATGATATCATCACGTTATGCCCCGGTTTGTGTTCTCCTTCCTGAAAAGGTTCGGTGCCGGCGATGATGCGTGCCAGGGTCGATTTTCCCGACCCATTGATTCCCAGGAGCGCAATCTTGTCTCCCCGGTCGATCCGGAGGGAAATGTCTTTAAACACGGTATTGCTGCCGTATGATTTTGTCAGGTTATTCAGTTCCATCACGACACGTCCGGTCCGCGGAGATTCGGGAAAATCAAACGAAATGGTTTTATCATCGTGCTCTTTTTCAATGATTTTCATCTTTTCAAGCGTTTTCAGCCGGCTTTGTACCAGCTTTGCCCTTTTCTTGTCATATCGGTACCGCCCGATGAATCGTCCCGTTTTTTCAATTAATTTTTGTTGTTGTTCATACGCAGTGCTTATCTGTTTGTCCCGAAGTTCTTTTTGTTTTATATAGGAGGAAAAATTCCCGGTATACTGAGTAACGTTTCCCATTGATATTTCGATGATTTTATTTACAAGATTATCCAGGAACCGGCTATCATGAGAGACAAGAATGACGGCACCCTTGTACGATTGTAAGTATGTTTCAAGCCATTCAAGCGAATCAATATCGAGATGGTTGGTTGGTTCATCCAGGAGGAGTATCGTGGGCTCCATAAGCAGTAACTTGGCAATTTCAATTCTCATCTGCCAGCCGCCGCTGAATTCATCGGTCGTCCTCTTTAAATCGCTTTCGGTAAATCCCAGACCGAAGAGGATTTGTTTGATCCGTGCCTCTATTGCATATCCGTTATGATGCTCTATGGTGTGCTGAGCTTTTCCGAGTTCCTCAACCAGTTCTGCAATTTCCGGTGAGTTCGCGGTTCCGCCCTCTGTAAGTAATTGTAATTCATGAAATATTTCTGTCATTCGTTCCTGGAGGGAATTGATATCCTTAAAGACGGTGGCAACTTCTTCAAAGAGCGTCTTTCCTGCATGGTATATTCCGTCCTGTGGGAGATATCCTGCCGTATTGAAACGAGATTGGTTTATTGTGCCCGTGTCGGCAACGATCTGGCCGACAATAATTTTCATGAGGGTTGATTTACCCGCTCCGTTTGGGCCCACAAGGGCCACGCGGTCACCCTTTCCGATATGGATCGACACATCGTGAAAAAGTGACTTGCCGTTGAATTGTTTTGAAAGGTTGTTGAGCGATATCATAAAGACAAGACCTACCCGAATGATGTGCCGAGCTTGAGGCTATACTGGAGAGCAATGTATATCACATAAATACTCAGAAGCCACAATCCCTGCCATCGTCTGAACCGGTTGTCCCGATTCATGAAGATAAAGATACGGAAGGAAAACAGTATGATAAGCATTGCCGGAAAGTGAAATGTGAAGAAATTTTGTGTGATTGTCAACGGTTTTGCCACTGCGGCAGCACCGATTACAAAGAGACAATTCAGCACATCGGCGCCGACAATATTACCAACTACAATATCCGTACATTCTTTTCGTATGGCGGTTACCGCAGTTATCAATTCGGGGAGTGATGTTCCGAGGGCAACCAGTGTGGCGGCAATAATATCGTCGGGGACTCCGATTCGGGAAGCGATTTCCGCCGCGCAGGGAACAAGCACACGGGCACTTGAAACCACGAGAATCAATCCGCCGATCACCATAAGCCAGCATTGTGCGAGCGTCATGGCTTTTCGTTCAGTCATTTCTGTTTCGTCTGCACATATCAATTCGCCGCTCTGTTGCGACCATGTGTATGTGGCATAGAGATATCCCGTGAGCAAAATCAGAAAAAAAACACCGATCAATCGGTTAAGCACCGGCTTTTCTGGAGCAATAATCCATGCAATCACGGAAATAACGACGAGCAGCACTGCCGCCCCTACCTGCACCCAACCGGTGCGGTTGAGTATGTACCGGTTTATCGGAACAGAGCCCAGGAGGCAGGTCAGACCGAAAATAAGCCCCGTGTCTGCTATTATGGAACCGACGCCGTTTCCCAAAGCTAATCCGGAATTACCCATCCAGGCAGCCATGACCGATACAAATGCTTCGGGTGTTGTTGTTCCCAGTGATATGATTGTTGCGCCTATGACAATGCGTGACAGACCGGTTCGCTTAGCGAGGTAGACCACCCCGTCTATCATCCAGTCAGCTCCTTTTGCCAGGATGATGAGACAAATAACGATCAGAAGCAGCAGGATTATTGCCGGGAATCCCGCAATTGCGTTGTGCAAAGCTGTTTCGTTGCCAACCCAGCGAATAATCTCCATCAAGAGGTCCTGTTGTAATAAGTAGTCCGTTCTGAACCCTTTACACGGTGTTTGATTGAAAATCAAGGTCGGTATGTGTATGGCTCACATACTATCAAGTATTACGGTGTTCAATTCAAAGGCCCCCATGGCTGGACTGTCTGAGATACACGGTTTCGCTCCCTTTGATAAAACATATTCCGGTGCGGCAGGAGAGAGCAGGTTTGGCTTGATGACTACCCGCGAACCCTTTCCGAAGGAGGTACCAGAATATTCATCTAGAATTTCAAACAGTTGTATCCGCAGTTCCTCGTAGTTATACGATGATTTCCTTATGGTAACCTTCGGCATATTCTCTTCTTACAGTCCCTTGTCAGCCATATACTGTGCAAGATCTGCCACGCGGCATGAATAACCCCACTCGTTATCATACCACGCCACGACTTTGGCCATCGTGCCGTTCAATACCTGCGTGAATTCAAGATCAATAACGGATGAGTGGGCATTGCCAATATAGTCTGAGGAAACAAGCTTTTTCCATTCACAGGCCATAATGCCCCGGAAGGTTCTTCGGGATGCGTTCACCAGCGTTTCCCTCAACGTATCGGAGGTAGCCTTTTTCTTCAATTGCGCTGTAAAGTCGACAACCGAGACCGTTGGTGTGGGAACTCTCAGGGAATACCCGTCGAATCGTCCAGCCAGATCGGGAACAACGAGGGCAAGCGCTCGGGCGGCTCCTGTCGATGTGGGAATGATATTCTGTCCCGCTGCCCGTGCCCGTCGAAGATCACGGTGAGGCAGATCGAGAATTCGCTGGTCATTGGTATAGGAATGGATCGTCGTCATCATCCCCTTAACAATGCCGAAAGCCCTGTGTACGGCAAGGGCCGGAGGAGCCAGGCAGTTTGTGGTGCATGAAGCATTGGAAAGAATATGGTGACTTTTTGGCTGATAGCTCCGGTGGTTTACTCCCATGACAACCGTCAGGTCTATATCGTTAGCCGGGGCAGTGATGATAACCTTTTTTGCTCCCGCTTCGAGGTGCGCTGAAGCTCTGGGACCGGTCCTGAAAAGACCGGTACTCTCAATGACAATATCCACGCCTTCATCGTCCCAGGGGATAGAAGCAGGATCGCGCAGGGCGAAATTTTTGATCTCTTGATTATTAATCAGAAAGTTATCTTTTTTGGTCTTGATATCTGCGTTAAAGATACCGTAGTTCGTGTCGTATTGCAAAAGGTGTGCATTGGTTTCCGCATCGAAAAGATCATTGATTGCGACTACCTGTAAAGAGTCCGGATATCTTTCCATAACGGCTTTCAGGACCTGTCGTCCTATTCTTCCAAAACCATTGATGCCGAGCCGAATCATTGTACCCTCCTTAATTATCGTCAATGCGATACTTGTGTTCTGTCATTAAATCACATCTGATCTTCAACCGTTCATGGTGGCGGGCGTTATCAATTGCTATGGCACTGAGATTTGAAACGGCCTCAAGAAATTTTAGATCCCGATCGGAAAATTTCTGAATATCTTCCGTATATACCCGCAAGACACCGATGGCTTCTTTTTCAATGATGAGGGGCAGTACAAGAACTGACTTGATGCCCTCGGCTTTAGCCTTTTCCCGGTATTGAAAATCATCGGCTGTTTGGACATTCTCGATCCAGATCATTTTTCCTTTCAGGGCGTTCTGATCAACCTTGCTTTCCGCAACAACGATCGGCCCCTTGTGAAGATAGTCCTCCGAAAGTCCGTAACTGGCGCCCAGTTCAAGTGTATT